>JAFRGA010000102.1 GCA_017434045.1 Eggerthellaceae bacterium | reverse complement strand
CGATCGGCGATCTCAAGGTTGAAATCGGGAACGGCGAGGACGCCCTCTTCGGTCACCATGAGGTGGGGCTTGTTCTGCTCGGGTTCTTCGCCCTTCTTCTTCTTTTTCTTCGGTTTCTTCTCGATGTTGGGATACACCTTCTTGATGTGCTTGAGGATGACTTCTGCCACTATCGAGCACCCCTTCCATATAATCTTGTGACGGCTGCGATGCGGGCAGCCAACTCGGGCGTCGCCTGCCCGTCCGCCATACGCCACCGCCAATTGCTACCGAGCGTGCCGGGCGTGTTGGTGCGTGCATCCGCGCCCAGTTCGAGATAATCCTGCATCTGAGCCACGAAGAGGTCTGCCACGCTGGCCATTCCGCCGCGTATGAAACCCCATGCGAAGCCCTCTTGATCGTTGAGGCCGAGGTAACGCTCCGCAAGATGCACGTCGTCAGGATCGGCCTCGTCGCGCCACTGCATGATGGTCGCGTTGTCGTGCGTGCCTACGTAGCATACGCAATTGGGACCGTAGCTGTGCGGCATGTGAGCGTTGCTGCTCTCGTCACGCGAGTCGAACGCTAATTCGAGCACCTTCATGCCTGGAAGGCCCGAGTCGGCGAGCAGGGCCGCAACTTCGGGAGTCGTATATCCCAAATCCTCGGCCACGAAACTGAACTGGTAGAACCAGCTCTGCAGCGTTCCCACGAGCCTCATGCCCGGACCTTTGACCCATCGACCGTTGCATGCGGTCTTCTCGTCCACAGGCACCGCCCAGTAGCTCTCGAAGCCGCGGAAATGGTCGATGCGCACCATGTCGAAGAGCTTCACCGCCCCGCCGACGCGCCTGATCCACCAGCCAAAGCCATCGGCCTCCATGGCGCCGTAATCGTAGAGCGGATTGCCCCACAACTGACCGTCGGCGGTGAAGGCGTCGGGTGGCACGCCGGCCACTTCGATGGGCATGTTGCGCTCGTCGAGCACGAACTGCGAGGGGTTGGCCCATACGTCCGCCGAATCGAGCGCCACGTAGATGGGCAGATCGCCCATGAGGCGCACGCCCTTTTCGCGTGCGTAGCCGTGCAGCTGCTCCCATTGCTTGAAGAACAGGAACTGCACGTACTCGTTGAACTGCACTTCGTCTATGAGCAGCTCGCGGTAGCGCTCTATCGCATCCGGTTTGTGCAAACGGACGTCCACGTCGGGCCACTCGGTCCAGATGGCCATGCCGAAATGGCGCTTCACGGCCATGAAGAGCGCGTAATCGCCCAGCCATGAAGCGTTTTCGTTGCAGAAAGCCCACACGTCAGCGCTGTCGCGCTCCCATCCGCGCTCGTAGGCGCGGCGGAGTAGGTCGGCGCGTGTCTCGAAGAGCCGCCTATAGTCCACGAAAGCGGGATCGTCGTCCCAATTCACAGCGTCAATCTCCGCCTGCTCGAGGAGCCCGTCATCCACCAGGGAATCGAGGTCGACGAAATAGGGATTGCCTGCGAAGGTTGACGGGCTCTGGTAGGGCGAGTCTCCGTAGCTGGTCGGACCGACGGGCAACACCTGCCACCAAGCCTGACCGGCATCGACGAGGAAGTCCACGAAATCACGAGCAGCCTGCCCTAGCGTGCCAATGCCATAGGGCGAGGGCAGCGAATAGATGGGTAGTATGATGCCGCTCGAACGCTCCATGGCCTAGCCTTTCACTGCACCTGCGGCAACGCCCTTGATGATGTGCTTCTGGCACACCAGGTAGAAGACGATGACCGGGATGATCGAAAGCAGGATGAGCGCCATCGTGGCACCCAGGTCGACCGTTCCGTAACTACCCTTGAGATACTGGATGTGAATGGGAATAGTACGGAAATCATTGATGTCGAGCACGAGCACCGGCAACAGGTAGTCGTTCCACACCCACATGATCTCGAGGATGCCCACCGAGATGAGCGTGGGCTTGAGCATGGGAAGCACCACCGAGAAGAACGTGCGGATGGGTCCGCAACCGTCGATGGCGGCGGCTTCCTCGATCTCGAGCGGAATGGACTTGACGAATCCCACGAACATGAAGATCGCAAGGCCCGCGCCGAAGCCCAGGTAAACGATCGGGATGGTCCACGGCGTGTTGAGCTTCAGGGTGTCGGCCGTCTTGGAGAGGGTGAACATCACCATCTGGAACGGCACGACCATCGAGAACACGCAGAGGAAGTAGACGACCTTGCAGAAGATGGAGTCGACGCGCGCGATGTACCAGGCCGCCATCGAACAGAAGATGAGTATGAGGGCAACGGACAGCACGGTGATGATCACGCTGTACATGACGGAATTGGCGAACGGGTAGTTGCCGAAGGTCATGCCCGTGACGAAGTTGTCGAAGCCCACGAAACTCTGCTCGGTGGGAAGCGCGAACGTCTCGGTCTTGACAAAGGTGTTGGCCTTGAACGAATTGATGAGGACCGCCACGACGGGTAAGCAGTAGATGATGCAGACAACGGTGAGCACCACCGAGAGAATGGTCTTGTTGCGGCGCTCAGCTGCGAGAGTCTGTTCCTTGGTTGCCATTACTGTTGCACCTCCCTCTTACGAGTGTAGGCGAGCTGGGTCAGCCCGAGACCAGCGACCAGGATGAAGAAGAGCACGGCCTTGGCTTGGGCCACACCACGAGAGGCAGCGCCAGCGGTGTAGAAGGTGTTGTAGATGTTGAGAGCCATCATCTCGGTAGTGTTAATGGTCGAACCATCAGGCTGGATGATGAAGGGCAAGCCGCCCGTCAGCGCGAGGTTCGGATCGAACAGCTTGAAGCCGTTGGTGAGCGAAAGGAACATGCAGATGGTGATGGCGGGCATGACGTTGGGGATGACGACCTTGAAGAGGGTCTGCCATTTGCCCGCACCGTCGATCTTGGCAGCTTCGAGCATGTCCTCGGGCACCGCCTGCAGGCCCGCGATGTAGATAATCATCATGTAGCCGATCTGCTGCCAGCACATGAGGATTATCAATCCCCAGAAGCCGTAGGTTGTGTTGAGGAGGATCGAGGTGTTGTAGGCTGCCAGGATACCGTCGAAGATCATCGACCAGATGTAGCCGAGCACGATGCCGCCGATAAGGTTGGGCATGAAGAACACCGTGCGGAAGATGTTAGCACCCTTGATGCTCTGCGTGAGCATATACGCAATCAGGAAGGCCAGCACGTTGATGAGGATGAGGCTCACCAAAGCGGTAGCGGCCGTATACCAGAACGAATGCTGGAAACTCGCATCGGCAAAAGCCTCGACATAGTTGCCAAACCCAATGAGCTGGGCGTTCGACGTGGTTTTGAAACTGCAGAACGACAGGTAGATGCCCTGCAGGAACGGCCACACGAAGCCTATGATGAACGCTGCCACGACCGGCCCGAGGAACAGCGGCGACCAACGGCGTGTCGCTGTTCTGATGGAGTTCTTGACTGCCATGCTTTTTCAACTCCTTTCCTTGTGTCGGGACGATGCGCGTAACAAAGCGCCCTTCCACCGGATCGCAGGCGGCGAATCGGGAGATGAGTCGCAGAATGTATCTCCGACTCATTTTCTAAAGAGCCACCCGAATTCGAACGACGTTGCCGAAAACATATCGGGAACACGTTCTCCGACTCGTCCGTTTCGTGTTTTGAGCCGAAACGAACAGGAAAAACCCGCTTTTGCGTGCATCGTCTGTGGAAGCCGGGGCGGACGGCGTATCGTCCGCCCCGACCAAGAAAGTTCTGTTCTGCCGGCTTTACTTGTTGGCGGCTTTCCACTGGGTTGCCCAGCCGTCGACGAAGGCGGTCTTGACGGCATCCCAATTTGCGTCGGACTGGTCAGCGTTGTAGGCGTTCAGCGCGGAAACCAGGGCGGCACGGTACTGGTCAACGTTGGGCTGGTAGTTGGTAGCCCAATCCATGACATAGCAACCCTCGTCGGAATAGGCGGCTGCATCGTTCAGGAAGCCGTTGGTAGACTTGGCGGCGTTCTTGTAGGGAAGAATGCCGAGCTGCTCGACGAGAGCGGCAGAGGCTTCGGGGTCGGAGACCAGCCACACCATGAAGTCGAGGGTGGCCTGCTGGTCGGCTTCGGAAGCGTTGGCGTTCACGGCCCAGCAGTTCTCGGTGCCGCAGTTCAGGCCAGCCTTCTCCTCGCCCTCGACGCCGCAGTAGTACGGGATTATCGTCACGCTGGGCTGAGCTTCGGACAGGGTTGCATAATCCCAGGAACCGGTGAGGAAGAACACGGCCTCGCCGTTCGTGAACTGGGTGGAAGGATCATGGCCGCCGGTTGCGAGCGCGGTGGGCTCCACGGTGGAGTTGTTGATCATGAGGTCGTAAATGTTCTTGTAGTTGGGCATGTACTTGCCGGAAATCTCGGACGTGCTCGAATCGAAGGGGCCGCTGTCCTGCTCCTCGTAGTAGTACTCGAGGTTGGCGAGGTGGCCGGTAACACGCCAGCTGGAGCTGTCGTCCATGTCGGTAGCCACAAATGCGTCGAAGCCAAGCTCCCCAGCGCGAGCGTGGATGTCCTCGGCTACCGCCTTCAGGGACTCGAAGTCCTTGATGTCGTCCATCTTGTGGCCGGCCTTCTCGATGAGCTCGGCATTAGCGACGATGCCGTAGCACTCATAGCAGTAGCCCATGGAGACGAGCTTGCCGGCATCGTCATACAGGTTGTAGGCGTCCGTGGTAAGTTCGGCCTCGATCGGGGTGCCCTTGAGGTCGATGGCGTAGTCGCCCCACTCGGTCACGCCGGCGGCGTTGCCGATGATGAACAGCGTCGGAGCTTCGCTCTTGTCCATCTCGGCGATGAGGGTCTGCTGATAGGTGCCGGAAGCGGCGGTGACGACCTTTACGGGCACGCCGGTCGCCTTGGTATACTTGCTGGCAAGGCCCTGGGCGGTCTCATCAAGCTCGGGCTTGAAGTTAAGCCAGTACACCTTGCCATCACCTGCGGCGGCGCTGCCGCTCGCTGCGCTGCTGCCACCACCGCTGCTGCAAGCAGCCAAGCCAATGGCCATGGCACCGGCGGCGCCCAGGAAGGCCCTACGGGAAAGGTTCTTACTCATAGTTTTCTCCTCCTCTTAATTGCTCAGCGTCCTTCACGCTAAGTCACCGGAATGAACGTGGCCCACGGTACCCCCGGGCCTCAGGGTTGTTTCGAGCTGGACATGGCTGTTAGGGGCAGCCTTGTCCAACACGTCAACCAAGATTTCCACAGCCTTCTCACCGATGAGCTCCTGTGGCTGGACGAGCGTGGTGAGCGTGGGCGTGGTGCAAAGAGACATTGCAATGCCGTCGATGGAGATGATGGAGATGTCGGAAGGCACGGACCGTCCCACGTTTGCGATTGCCTTCATGGCGGCGATGGCCAAGGTATCGGAAACCGAGAAGATGGCCGTGATGTCGGAACGATCGGTGATGAGGCGTTCGATTATCTCCAGTACGGACTCCATGTCGAAGTCGACCGTCTCGCACACGAGAGCTTCATCCAAAGGGATGCCCGCCTCGGCGAGCGCTTCGCAATACCCGCGGAAGCGACGTTCGCTGACGGAACGGTTGTGCACAGAGTCAAGCAGGACCGCGATTTTGGTGTGACCGTTGTCGACGAGCATCTTGACGGCGCGGTAAGCTTCGGCAGCATCGTCGATCGAGACCGACGAGAACGCACTGGGATCGAGATCACCGAATCGGTTGCTGCTGGTGCAGCACACGAACGGTACACCGAGCGCCGAGGCATCCTCGCGCGTATAGTCATAGCGTCCGCCGAGCAGGATGAGGCCCTTGAGACGCTTGGACGTGACGAGCCTGGCACCTTCCTCCACCTCGTCTCCACCGGCGGTGATTTGATGGAGCACCATGGTGTAGCCCTTCTCCTCGCAGCTCTTCTCGATTGCGCGGATGATGGGCATGAAGAAGGGGTTCTCGGCGCCCCGCACCACGAGGCCGATGGAGTCGGTCTGTTGGAGGGCGAGGTCGCGGGCGCTGTTGTTGGGAACATAGCGAAGCTCTCGAACGGCCTCGAGAACCTTCTCACGGGTATCGGCGCTCACATCGGGATGGTCGTTGAGCACACGTGAGACCGTGCTGACAGCAACGTTGCAGTACGATGCGATGTCTTTGATGGTCGCCATGCACGCCTTTTTGCAATCCTAGATACCTGCTAGGATATGGAAACGATTCTGGAAACGTTACTGGAAACGTTTCCAATACTATGATGCTCCTACTAGGATAATGGAGCATTATCGGTCGGCAAACGGTACCATATCAGCGGTGAGCGGTATCATTTCCCCGACGAACGGTTTGCCTCAGTTGTCCTTAGAGCACTTCATTCGGATTATCCGGCGGGGGCGTTCCCAAATCTGCTTCTCCCGCCTCGAGCGCCCTCGCCAAAAGAACGAATTAGACGCCGAGAACCTCCTGCGCTGCGCTTTCCGCTGTGTCACAATGTACCTGACCGCATAGACAGGAGCCCAATCATGCCGCATGCCATAAACAAGAGCCTCCAGCAGGCGATTATTTACTCGGTCTTCGTACGCAACCATACGCAGGAAGGCACGTTCCGCGCGCTCATACCCGACCTGCCGCGCATCAAGGCGCTCGGCTGTGACATCATCTGGCTCATGCCCATCCATCCGCTCGGCGAGAAGGCCCGCAAAGGGTCGCTTGGCAGCCCCTATGCCAACCGCGACTACCGCGCCGTCAATCCCGAATACGGCACCCTAGAAGACTTCGAGGCGCTGGTCGACGCCATCCACGCCCAGGGTATGAAATGCATCATCGACGTGGTCTACAACCACACCGCACCCGACTCGGTGCTCTGGGAATCCCATCCCGAATGGTTCTATCGAAACGCCGACGGGAAACCGGGGAACCACGTTGGAGATTGGACCGACATCATCGACCTCGATTACACCGTGGACCGCGCGCTTTGGGACTACCAGATAGAGACGCTGCAATTCTGGGGGCGCTACGTTGACGGGTTCCGCTGCGACGTGGCCACGTTCGTGCCCGTCGAGTTCTGGGAGCGAGCGCGCACGGCAGTCGAGCAGGTGCGACCCGGCTGCATCTGGCTCGCCGAAACGGTCCACCGCGAATTCGGCGAGGAGATGCGCCGTCGCGGCCTCTACGCTGCGACCGATACCGAGGCCTTCGCCGCCTTCGACATCGAGTACGCCTACGACATCCAGACCGTCTTCGACCGCTGGCTCGAGGGTACAGCTCCCCTTTCCCATTACCTTGATCTGGTCGACTTCCAAGAGAGCGTCTATCCACGAGGCTTCAACAAGCTGCGCTATCTGGAAAACCACGATACACCGCGCATCGCGGGACGGCTCGGGCGGGGGCTTTCGCTCGATAACCTCACGGCGTTCATCTACTTTCTCAAAGGGGCGACGCTCATCTACGCGGGGCAGGAAGCTGCAAGCGACCATACCGTCACGCTCTTCGACCGTGACCCCGTGGTGTGGGATACGGGTAGCGACCTCTCGCCGCTCATGGAGCGGCTTGCGCAGATCAAGCACGAGACGCTCGGATGCGACGATTTCTTCTCTTCTCATGCCGATGACGAGCACGATATCGCGGTGCTTGCACGCGAGGGAGACTGGGGCCGTGCGCTGGGTGTGTTCAGCTTGCGCGGTGAAAGCGTCCCCGTATCGGTCGACATACCAGACGGCGCCTATATCAACTTGATAGACGCCCTGCCCATCGAAGTCTGCAACGGCACGCTTGCCGCCGGCGAAAAACCCGTCATCGTTCTCGCATAGCCAACGCGCCATTGGAACCAGACCAGATGCCCCTCATGGCGCGGCAAGGCACGAAGCCCTGAAACATGGGAAACTAGCTGGTCAAGACCTTGATGAAACGGCTCTGTGCGGCACGACCCGCCGCGTCCCATTTGAAAACGCCGGCGCATTCGAGTACCTCGGCGAACAGGTTGCCGACATCATCGCGGGAAAGGCCCCGGTCGGCCATGACGCCGCGCACACGCGGAGGTAGTATGGCAAGGCCCATGACCTCGATTAGCCCGATGTTCTCCTTCTTTATGTGGTGGAGCCGCTCGTGCGGGTGGAAGACGCCAAGCGGGCGCTCTGCGCTCGTGACGTTGCAACGGAGCGCCAAATCGAGTTGATACTCTCCGTCGCGCCTGCTCAAGATGGGTGTGATGGTGTTATGCCGCTCCCCTTCCGACTCGCTGACGATACCCGCCTGCGAATCGTCGTAGGTCCGCCATGCGTCCAGCACCGTGCAGGCCGCTTGTATGAGCATCTGCCGGTCAACTCCCGAAAGGCGGATGACCGACACCGGCCAGGTCGCGACGCCCGCCCTGATTCCTTCGAACCCCGTCAGCTCGAAACTCTCCGACAACGGCGCCTCCTGCATGGGAAACACGTGCCTTCCGCCTTGGAAATGGTCGTGCCCCAAGATGGAACCGCCCACGATGGGCAGTTCCGCATTGCTACCGAAGAAGTACTGCGGGAGCAGGTCGACGACGTCGAACAGGCAGGCAAACGCTGAGCGGTCGATGTGCATGGGGCGGTGGTGCCAGCTCATGGCGATACAATGCTCCTGGTAGTACGCATAGGGACTGTACCAGAGTCCCCACGGCTCGCCGTTAAGCTGCATACGCTTCGCATAGCCGCATTCGAGGTCGGTCTCGGTGACGCACAGCGGACAGGGGCGGAAAGCGCCCGTGGCCGGGTCCTGGTAGCTCGGCTCGTCCGATGCGGCCTTGCGGGCTGCGGCCACGATGTCTCGCGGATCCTTCTCAGGCTTCGAGAGATTGATGGTGATTTGGATCGGACCCCATTTGGTCTGGGTCGTCCACGCGATGTTACGCGCCACCACCTCAAGCTTCACGAAACCGCGTTCGCAGCTGTGAAGGTAAAAGGCGTCGGTGTCGATCATTTTCGCTCCCCAATCTTTCCAAACGCTGTAATGCGAAACGAGTCCCAAGCCATTCTCGCGTCAATGAGTCGCCGATACGTTCTGCGGCTCATTCTGCAAGCTATCCCCACCTCAATCAACCCAGGCTGCATGGGCTCCCCGGTTCGTTATGCGGTAACGGCGGCAGGCGTCTGGACCCAAATGGGCATCCATCTGGGCAGAGAAGGCATCGGCTCGCTCGGCGGGGACGAAGGCCTGAACCGTGCCGCCGAAACCGCCCCCATGGATGCGCACGGCAGCATCTGGCCCAGCGAAGCGGTCGGCTAGGGCAAGCGCCACCATGGCGGGCTGGCTGGCGCGATCGGCGGTCGAGACGTTCTGAAGGTATTGGGCGGAAGAGGCACCCGACCTGCGGGTGGCCATAAGGAACGCCATCGCGTCACCCTCCTGCAGGGCGCGGGCCCGCTCATCGACGAGCGCCATCTCGTGGTAATAGTGCAACCCGCGCAATGCAGGCAAATCCCCCAAATTCGTCCGCACACCCTCGAGACTGGCAAGGAAACGCTCCTCGGGAACCTGGGAGAGCACCCGTGCGCCCAGATAGTCAGCAACGGCATCCATATCACGCGCCACCTGGGAATACTCTTCCGTATAAGCGCTGTGGTCGCAGCACGTGTCCACGAGCAGCAGCGCCAGGCCTACCGATTCGAAATCGAAGTCGATTGACGAGACGGCGCATTGCCCATCGGCGAAGTCCATGAGGCTGATGCCGCCGAGTGCGATCGAGAGCTGGTCCATCAGACCGCAAGGTTTGCCGAACCAACCGTGCTCGGCCGCTCGTCCGATAAGCGCCAACTGCTCGGGTGCAAGCGCGCCGTCGGCGAAAGCGAAGGTGTATCCCAACATCGAGAAGAAACCGAAGAAAAAGAAGAAGAAGGGCGAAGAACCCGAGCAGAACAAGCCCCACCTCATGGTGACCGAAGAGGGCGTCCTCGCCGTTCCCGATTTCAACCTTGAGATCGCCGATCG
>JAFRGA010000101.1 GCA_017434045.1 Eggerthellaceae bacterium | reverse complement strand
GTGCATGTGCCCGAGGACCGCTGCGTCATCGATGCTGACAAGCTGCAGTTCTCGCGCCTCGTTGCGAACCTCATCGCCAACGCCATCAAGCACAACGGTCCCGGCACCGAAATCGCGCTTATCCTCATGCGCCAAGCCGGCGTCGCTTACGTCATAGTCGCCGACACGGGCGTCCCCATCATGCAATCGCCCGACGACCTGTTCCAGCCGTTCATGCAGGGCGATGCGTCGCGCTCGTCCTCAGCGGGCGGCAGCGGTCTGGGTCTCTCGATCTGCAAGCGCATCGCCGACATGCACGGCTTCAGCTTGTCGATCGCACAACCATACGGTCGCTTCACCAAGGCGTTTGTCTTGCAGTGCGGTGTTTTGGACTGATTGGCGCATCTTGGCGGTTGGAAGCACCTTACGCCCTACGCTTATTGCGCGTAACCGCATACGCACAAGTCGAGATGACGCCAACTGCAATCATGACCACGCCAAATGCCGGGTAGACTGTCAACGAGTTACCACCCGTCATGCCAATCGACCCCATGAGCAAATACGAGCTCGCGGTCACGGCCACGCCGTTCGCTGAGGCGACAATGGCGGTAGCCGTGCCAGCCTTATTCGCAGGCGAAATGGCTGTGCAGTGACTGTAGAAGTAGCAGAAGAAGAACGGCCAGGCAAACCCCGCACAGGCGAGGGCAACCACGATAACGGGGGCCACTGGCACAAACGCAAGCACGAAGAATGTGAACCCGATGACAAACAGTGAGGGAAGGTACACGGCGGTCCGAAAGCGCTCGTACGCCATACCGAACAAGAACGAGCCAATAGCCGACGAAATGGTCATAACCGAGCTCAGCATACCCGTGAACGCCTCGTCGCCCACTCCTGAATCGGCAACGTAAATCGAGATCATATACAAGATGACGTAGTAGCAGCACGCCACGACGAGCACCTGCGCGGAAAGCGGCACGAGTCCGCGCCACCAGCCCTTTTGGGCGACGATTCCACTCGTTTCCTCGCCGTCAGCCGTTACCGTCGCTTGAGAAGCCGGCGGGAAGCTCGGCAGAAACACAATGAGCATGACGAGCACGGGAATCGCCACCAGGTACACAAGGTAAGCGTTCTGCCATCCGTCCACCGCGAGCCTCCCCGCCGTGAGGGCGAGCAGCGCTCCGATGAGCGACATCGCCGCGTTGTACCAGCCTACGTATTTGCCGTGCTCGCCTTTATGGGTGAACAGGTCTGCGAGAATCGAAAGCGCAGCGGTGTTCGTGATGCCCCAACCCACGCCCGTCGCAAGCTGACGCATGATCACGAACCAGTACAGGTTCTCGAACGCGATGCCGAAAACCGCGCTCAGCGTGAAGATGGCGAATCCCACGACCATGACGACTTTCTTGTCCATGCGGTCGCACAGGAATCCCGCCGCCAAACCGAACGGCAGCCCTACGATAGCGGGCCCCGTTATTCCCAGATTTACGAGGAACTCCGATTGCTCGCCGAACACTTCGTAGATATTGCTCACGATGGGGGTTATCACGAAGTCGCCCATCGTGCACATCGAGGAAAGGAACAGCGCGGCGAGGGCGAGCACCAGGCGCCATTTGGGAAGATCGGTTGCGACGGTCATATCGGTAACGCCTTTCGGACAAGCCACCCCGCCC
>JAFRGA010000100.1 GCA_017434045.1 Eggerthellaceae bacterium | reverse complement strand
GAAGAGCTCACCACCACGACCGAGATCTTCGAGACCGGCATCAAGGCCATCGACCTGATCGAGCCGTTCGTCCGCGGCGGCAAGACGGGCCTGTTCGGCGGTGCCGGCGTCGGCAAGACGGTTATCATTCAGGAGCTCATCAACAACCTCGCCCAAGAGCACGGCGGCACGTCGGTGTTCACGGGCGTAGGCGAGCGCACCCGTGAGGGTACGGACCTGTTCCTCGAGATGAGCGAGTCTGGCGTTATCGAGAAGACCTGCTTGGTCTACGGCCAGATGAACGAGCCTCCCGGAGCGCGTCTGCGCGTCGGCCTGGCAGGCCTGACCGAGGCGGAGTACTTCCGCGATCAGGGCCAGGACGTTCTTCTGTTCATCGACAACGTCTTCCGTTTCACCCAGGCTGGTTCCGAGGTATCCGCACTTCTCGGTCGTATGCCGTCTGCCGTAGGTTATCAGCCCACGCTGGCAACCGAGATGGGCGACATGCAGGAGCGCATTACCTCGACTGCAACCGGTTCGATCACGTCCGTGCAGGCAGTTTACGTGCCCGCCGACGACCTGACCGACCCTGCTCCGGCTACCACGTTTACGCATCTTGATGCTCGTACCGTTCTCTCCCGTTCGATTGCGGAGCTTGGCATTTATCCCGCTGTCGACCCGCTCGAATCTTCCTCGCGAGCCCTCGACCCGCAAATCGTCGGAGATGAGCATTATCGCGTAGCCGTTGGCATCCAGGAGCTCCTGCAGAACTACAAGGACCTTCAGGACATCATCGCCATTCTGGGTATGGATGAGCTTTCCGAAGACCAGAAGCTCACCGTTAACCGTGCACGTAAGGCGCAGCAGTTCTTCGGCCAGTGCTTCCATGTAGCCGAGCAGTTCACCGGCCTGCCTGGCAAGTACGTCAAGCTCGAAGACACCATTCGCTCCTTCGCCGCCATTCTCGATGGCGAATGCGACGAGATTCCCGAGCAGTGCTTCCGCATGAAGGGTTCTATCGAAGAGGTGTACGCTGCCTACAACGAAATGCAGGGTGAATAAAGATGGCCGAAGGTTTTCGTTGTGTAGTTGCAACCCCAACTCGCGAGCTGTTCTCGGGAACGGTCTATTATGCCGACGTCCCCGGCCGCGATGGTCGTTTCGGTGTCCTCCGCGGTCACCAGAGCATAGTTGCACTCAATCATGAGGGAGGAAAGCTTACGCTGCACCTCGACCCCGATGGCAACGAGAAGAAAACCTTCCTGGTGCATCACGGGTGCACGCAGATGCTCCATGACCATCTGGCTGTTCTCGGCCGTTTCGGTTGCGACCCCGACGAAATCAACGTCGAGGACGTCAAGGCCAAGGCTGCAGATTTGCGCACGGTTCTTGAAGAGCGCATTGCGAAACACGACGCAGATCCCAACAAGGATGTGTACACGGCTGCCGACCGCGCTGGCATCGACAACCAGAAGACTCATTTGAGTTGGTATGAAGCGCAAATCGCCTACTGCGAGAACAACAGGTAGCGAAAGGGCGCATCACGTTAGCAGGATAGCTAACCGAGCTACTCGAAGGGCCACGGCAATGAGCCGTGGCCCTTTTTTGAATGGATTTGCTGGCCTTGCGGGCTTGCTAACTACGGCCTCTGTCACCGGTCGTTGTCCTATGAATGGATTTGCTGGCCTTTTGGGCTCGCTAACTGCGGCCTCTGTCACCAATCGTTTTGCCGCAGCGCTTTAGACGGTCTTCAGCAAACCGAGATGCGGACGTATATGGTTTAGCGGCAGTTGGGCGCAGCTAATGCCCCATGTCTTACAGGCGTTTTCGCAGCGCTTCGTTCTGTATGGGTAAGCAGGAAAGGGTGAGTTTGAGACAAAGGGGCCGCCCCTTTGCCGCATTGCTAGAAAGGGTGAGTGGGCCTGTAAGCCGGGTTCTGTCGCGGACGGCCATTTATCTCGAACGTGCGTCGCCACACGCCTCTAGCGCGCAACCCGGATGCACGGCGGGCCACCGCATGGCATCCCTATTTGCGTTTGCTCCAGATGGGGTTTGCCAAGCCGCGCCGTTGCCGACGCGCTGGTGCGCTCTTACCGCACCGTTTCAGCTTTTCTCCCGAACGAATCGGGGGAGTTTTCTTTTCTGTGGCACTTTCCGTCGGGTCGCCCCGCCCAGCTGTTAGCTGGCATCTTGCCCTGTGGAGCCCGGACTTTCCTCGTGCCGAAGCACGCGACCGTCTAGCCCACTCAAGTGTGCTATTGTAGCAAAACGAACACGGTTATCACTACCCGAAATCGCTGCTCAAAAACCTGACAAAGGGTTTGCCCCGATGCTAGGTGGTGAGCTTTAAATACTGACAGAAGCCGGGGTCTTGCGTCAGGATCTGCAATCTGATGCGGAAATCGTGCCTCTGTCAGGCTGGGACATCGGGAAGGGGATGGGCAATGGCTACGTGCGCTTTGGTGGCGGCGGGCGATTTCAACAGCGAGCATTTTACCAAGAGCGATGCGATTGGCGCTTTTGATGAGGTGTATGCAGTTGACGGTGGCTATGCATTCCTGGACGCCATCGGCCGAGAGCCCGATGTGGTGGTCGGCGACTTCGATTCGCTTGGCTACGTGCCCCAATCGCAACGCTTGCACCGCTTCCCCATGCACAAGGACAAGTCCGACCTCGAGCTGGCCTTCGACCAGCTGAAGCTCGACGGGTTCGACGAGGTGGTCGTGTATGGGGCAATCGGCGGCAGGCTGGACCACACCATTGCGAATTTGCAGATGGCGTGCAGCTTCGCAGAAGACGGGCTCATTGTCACGTTTATCTCATTGGATTGCGCCATCCGCATCGTCGTGGGGCCTTCCGTGTACCATCTGCCCGATCTCAAGTCCGGTACGGTGTCGGTGTTCTCGGCGGTTGATTGCGCCAAGGGCGTGACGGAGCAAGGGCTTGAGTATCCTCTCGAAAATGCTGACTTGACCAACCGCACGACACTCGGAGTGTCGAACGAGCTGATAGGCAAGCCGGCTTCTATTGAAGTATCAGAGGGAACGCTGTACGTTTTCCACCCGCTCTCGTAACCAGCGCAGACTGGCGCAAAGCCGAACCAGGCGTAGGACCCGTGTTCGTGCCAGGTTTCTGGTTTGTGTCAGGTTTTGGGCATTGCGACTAGATGCCGGGACGCTATAATCGATTTGGGGAGCTTGCGAGATCGGCGGGCTGAGAGGAGGCGCGAATCGCCTCGACCCGTAATACCTGCTGTGGGTAATGCCAACGAAGGGAGTCTGATCTCATGGATAAAACTGCACTTTCCACTGCGCTCAGGAACGTAAGGTCCACTACGCCGCTCGTGCACTGCATCACGAACTACGTGACGGTGAACGATTGCGCAAATGCGCTTTTAGCCTGCGGCGGAAGCCCTATCATGAGCGACGAGCCCGAGGATGTCGCCGACATCCAGACCATCTGCGGTGGCCTGGTGCTCAACATCGGGACTCTCAACGAGCAGACCATCGCCGGAATGCGCGTTGCCGGCGCGTGCGCGACCGAGCTCGGCCATCCCATCGTGCTCGATCCGGTGGGTGCGGGCGCATCGGCACTTCGCACCCGGACGGCGGGGGAGTTACTGGACGCTTACGGCGTCAAGGTCATTCGCGGCAACATGTCCGAGATGAAGGCGGTGGCAGGCGCTGCCACGACGACGCGCGGCGTTGACGTGAATCCCGACGATGCGGTTACCGAGGACAATCTTGCAGAAAGCGCCGCCTTCGCGAAGGACCTCGCGGCAACGACGGGCGCAGTTGTGGCTATCACGGGGGCAATCGACCTGGTAGCTGATGCCAAGCGTGCCGTGGCGATTCGCAATGGCACGCCTATCATGGGAAAGATAACGGGTACGGGTTGCATGCTCTCGTGCGTTACCGCCGCATACGCAGTTGCGAATCCCGACATGCTGCTCGAGGCCGTTGTGGCCGCCGTGGCTGGCAGCGGTGTAGCTGGGGAAATGGCCTTGGCGCGTATGCAGCCGGTCGACGGCAACGCCTCGTTCCGCACGTTCCTGATCGATGCGTTGTACAACATGAACGGCGAGGCGCTTGAAGCGGTCGCGCGTATCGAGGAGCTTTAGGAAATCGTTCTGCTGTAACACACGCCTATACAGTGCAGAATGCGGCACGGCGCCATACGTCGTGCCGACACGGGCGGAAACGGGGGCTGTCTAATGGCGAATCCGCTGTATACAAAGGAAGCGTTGCGGTCGAGCATGCTGCTCTATGCGGTAACCGACCGGGCTTGGTTGCAAGGTCGAACTTTGGCCGATTGCGTGAAACAGGCCATCGGCGGCGGGGCGACGTTCGTGCAGTTGCGCGAGAAGGAGGCGCCTCGGGGAGAGATCGCCGAACTCGGCAGGGAGCTTCTGAAGCTCTGCAGGGAAGCGGGCGTTCCGTTTGTCATCGACGACGATGTTGAAATCGCCCTTGAGATCGGCGCAGACGGCGTGCATGTCGGCCAGGACGACATGGCTTGCGAAAACGCGCGCGCTGTGCTCGGCCCTGAGGCAATTGTGGGCGTGTCGGCTCAAACGGTGGAACAGGCGCTTGCCGCGCAGGCGGCGGGCGCTGATTACCTGGGAGTGGGAGCGCTCATTCCCACGCCGACGAAGCCGGATGCCGTCGACGTGACCTTCGAAGAACTGAGGGCGATTTGCGATGCGGTGGACATTCCCGTCGTCGGGATCGGCGGACTGAACGTCCGGACAATCGGCAAGTTGAAGGGGTCGCACGCCGACGGCGCAGCTGTGGTGTCGGCCATTTTCGCAGCCGATGACTGCGAGCTCGCCGCCCGCGAGCTTCGCGCTGTATGCGAGGAAACGTTTGAAGCGCAGTAGGCGCAGTGGTTTCGATTCAAATAGGAAGGTCCTTCATGAAATCGGTACTGACCATAGCCGGCTCCGACTCGAGCGGTGGAGCCGGAATCCAGGCGGACATCAAGACGATAGCTGTACATCATCTTTTCGCCCAATCCGTCATAACGGCGCTCACCGCGCAGAACACGACGGGAGTGTACGGGGTGTTCGACATTCCAGGAGAGTTCGTCGAGCAGCAGATCGACGTGGTCTTTGACGACATTCGGCCCGACGCCGTTAAAATCGGCATGGTGTCTTCCGCCTCGATTGTGAAGGCCATTGTCAATGCGCTCGTTCGCAACAAGGCGGAAAACATCGTCGTCGACCCCGTCATGGTGGCCACGAGCGGATCGGAGCTGTCGTCGAGCGAGGCGGTCGTCGCATTGCGGGAGCTGCTGATCCCCCTCGCAACGGTCATCACGCCGAACATGCCCGAGGCGGAAGTGCTGTTCGGTGCCGAAATCCAGGACGCCGAAAGCCAGGAGCGCGCGGCATGCGCTATTGCGGGGCAGACGGGGGTGTCGGTGCTCGTGAAGGGTGGCCATGGCGAGAACGACGCGAACGACGTGCTGGCCAAGCCCGATGGAAGCGTCACCTGGTTCGAGGGGAAGCGCGTCGAGACCTCGAACACGCACGGAACGGGTTGCACGCTTTCCAGCGCTATCGCCTGCGGCTTGGCAAGCGGGCTGCCGTTGGAGGATTCGATAGCGTCTGCGAAGCGCTACATAACCGGCGCGCTCGCTGCAGGGCTTGACCTCGGGCGCGGCAGCGGCCCGATGGACCACATGTGGGCGCTGGCGAAAAAGCATTAAAGGGGACAGTCCCCTTTAATGCAAAAGCGAATCGATGGGGACAGGCTCCTGTGATAATCTTCAGGTGATCATGCATTGCCGCGAACGCGGTGGGGTGGAGGTGAGTATGAAGCTGGTGATCGCGTCGGACATTCACGGTTCGGCGAAATGGTGCCGTGAGGTTATGAAAGTCATCGAGCGCGAAGCTCCCGACAAGATCGTTTTGCTTGGCGACCTGCTCTACCATGGGCCGCGCAACCCACTGCCGGACGAGTATGCGCCCGCCGAGGTTGCCGCCATGCTGAACGGTGTTGCCGACCGCATCGTGTCGGTGCGCGGAAACTGCGAAGCCGAGGTTGACCAGATGATGCTGCAGTTCCCCTGCATGGCGGATTACGCTTGGATCGTCGATGGCCCGCACCAGCTGTATTGCACACATGGCCATCTGCGGGAACCCGGAAGTCTGCCTCCGCTGCCGAATGGCACGACATTCGTCTACGGGCATTTCCATGTGAGGCAGAACGAGGCCATGGATACCGTGCGCCTGTTCAACCCTGGAAGCGTGGGGCTTCCCAAGGACGGCGTACACAGTGCGGGGTTGTACCTCGACGGCGAACTCTCATTTGTTGATTTGGGGTAGTGGCGCAGAGGGTGGGGTTTCCCGTGCGCGCTTGATGTTCAGGATAGGGTGCGAATTATGGCGGTAGTTACAACCGAACAGCGTTTTCAGGGAACGGTTGCGCTCGTGATTCTGCACTTGCGGCGACTCGCCAAGGCGAACGACGTCGAGAAAGGCTTCGCCGCGGCACGTGAGCTGCTCATGATCGATGACGAGCAGGAACAGTTTATGCGGGAGTGCCTGGCGCTTGACCAGGCGCTACGGGATGGCTCTTCGCTAGACGGAAACGCTGTGCAGGTTGATGACGGGCTCATAAAGCGCCTGCAGGCCTGCGTTCTCAGCATCAATTCGGCTGACCCTGCGTAAGGGGGGTTCGCCGCTTGCAAAGCCAAGCTTCATGCGCAAGGACTCCCCATAAGTTAGCTCTTGACTTAGTGTCTGAACATGCGTAATATACATTCTCGCGCTTGTGCAACGGGCATGCCCGTTGTGCGACATCGAGAAGTCGATGGGGTGTCGTCTAATGGTAGGACAGCGGTTTCTGGTGCCGTATGTGGGGGTTCGACTCCTCCCACCCCAGCCATCTCGACACAGCGCCTAACATAACGTGGCTCCGTCGTCTAGCGGTT
>JAFRGA010000099.1 GCA_017434045.1 Eggerthellaceae bacterium | reverse complement strand
GACGGATGGGGACGGGTCCGGTCCATCATTGCAAATGATGGACCGGACCCGTCCCCATCCGTCATCCCGTCCCCGCCCATCATCCGCCCCCTCAACATGCCTCCAACCCCGTCACGCCGGAGCAGGTTAGTATATACTCGGCCTTGCCCGAAACGGAAGGGAAGCCCTCATGCCCGAAGCCGAACACCCCTCATTCGACGCGTTCGTCCGCACGATCGCGAAACTTCGCTCCCCCGAAGGCGGTTGCCCGTGGAACCGTGCGCAGACGCACGAGTCCATCGGCGACTACATGATCGAGGAAGCATACGAGGCGGTGGATGCCATCCAGTCGAAAGACGCAGATCACCTACGTGAAGAGTTGGGCGACGTCCTTCTGCAGGTCGTGCTTCAAAGCCAGATCGCAGCCGATGCCGGGGAGTTCACGATCGACGACGTATGCGCGGGCATCGACGAGAAGATGATTCGTCGGCACCCGCACGTGTTCGGGGACGTGGACGCTTCGGACGCCAATGCGGTGGCGGAGCTTTGGGAGCAGGTGAAGCTTGCCGAAAAGCAGGAAGCCGATGCCAAGGCGGCAGCCGGTGAGCACGAGAGCCTGCTCGATGCGGTGCCGACCCATTTTCCCGCCCTGCTGCAGGCGCAGAAGATTTCGCGCAAGGCGGTGGCGGTCGGTTTCGAGTGGGAGACCCTCGATGACGTTTGGAACAAGGTTGCCGAAGAGCGGGCGGAGCTCGAAGAAGCCTATGCGGCGGCACCAAAGTCGGCGGACGGAAAAGTGCTTTCCACCGATTCCGCAACCCGCGACCCTTTAGTAACGGCCGTTGAGCTAGAATTTGGCGATTTGCTGTTTGTGCTCGTCAACATTGCGCGCAAAATGGGCATTGACGCTGAGGGCGCCTTGCGCGCGTCGAACGAGAAGTTCAGGAAGCGCTTTGCAAAAGTTGAGCAAGGAGCCTGGTCGGAGGGTCGCTCGGTCGAAGACCTCACGCTCGCCGAGATGGATGCCTATTGGGAACGTGCAAAGGAGGACGAATGACGGAGGAACCGTCGCAATCCAGCCTTACCATGGCGGATGGAACCATGCGTCTCACCCACGCGGACATCGTCCGTACAGCTTCGTGGAAAATCGTGCCGAGCGCCGACACTGTGGTGAAAGGGAAAACGCAGGAGCTTCTACTCGACGCCGATGCGCTTGACCATTACGAGGAATTCACGTCGGATATGCATGCGGTACTGCGGAAGTACGATGCTGCCATGCGCGAGATGACGGTGCGCTTCGAGATCCTCGACCGCGATTTGTCGCTGCGGAGCAGCCGAAATCCCATCCACCATATCGAGTCGCGCATTAAATCGCCGGTGAGCATCTACGAGAAGTTGATTCGCTACGGCAAGGACCCGACCATCGCCAATCTGGAGAAATACCTGATGGACGTGGCTGGCGTGCGCGTCATCTGCTCTTACGAGCGCGATGTGAAAAGGCTGGTGGGGCTGCTGCGCCAGCAAGACGACCTGGAGATCGTCCGCATCAAGAACTACATCGAGAACCCCAAGCCAAACGGATACCGCAGCCTGCACATCATCGCGCGCATCCCCGTCTACTTCATGGACAGCAAGCAGAAGGTCCCCGTAGAGGTGCAGATCCGCACTATTGCCATGGACTACTGGGCTTCGCTCGAGCATGAGCTCAAGTACAAGGCCATCGCCGAGACGCAAGGCATCGACGTTGCCCAGGAACTCAAGGATATCGGGGAGATCATCGAGGGCATCGAGAAGCGCATGCAGGTGCTGGCCGACGCGCTCGACAAGGGTTCCAAGGGCAAGAAGAAGAAAAAGAAGCGCAAGAAGTAACCCCACTTCTGATTCGCCAATAAAACGGGTGCAACCGTGAAAAACCTGCACGCGCGAGGTCCCGGGTGCAGGAAAATGACGGTTGCACCCCTTTTCAGGAAGGCGCCGGAGGTGTTCCTCCCTTGCGTTATGTGAGCGTGTAGCTGCCGGTGTCGGCTTCAGCGTCCAACATGAAATCCCACGACAGGAACTCGATGCGGTTCGCGTATACGTCTGCGAGCACGCCGCGCGAGTAGTTCGGCGCATCGTCGGTCCAGTCGAGGTGGGGGTCGTTGCGAAGGTAGGCCACGGCCGAATCGCAGACGAAGAGGGGCCCGTTGTCGCTTGGGCGATAGAAGTCGGCTGGGGAATGCGTGTGGGCGGTAACCAAAACCACGTTTCGATACTTTTGCACGACGGAGAGCAACTCGGCACTCGACTCCAATGCGCCATGTGCGTATTCGCCTTCGTACGTGTGGATCACCGTGTCGCTTGCGGGTTGATGCGAGAAGACGAAGACCGGCTTTCCATCGCGCGCATCGCTCTCGAGCAGGTCGTCGAGCCATTCCAGCTGCTCTTTCGAATAGCGGACGGTCTTCCACGATTGCGGGTCGGCGTCGGGCCCGAGCATGACGAGGTGGACGCCGTTGGCATCGAGGTCGTAGTAGAGCTTGCCCAAGTTGCACCGTTGCATGAACAGGTCACGCTGCCCCTGGAACGACTCCGGGCTTGCGTCGTCGTGGTAACCGCGCTGCTCGTGGTTTCCCATCGTGCAGATGAAGCTGTCGGGGAACTTGAAGCCGGCCTCGCCTGCAAGCTGCTCGACGAGGTCGTATTCCTCGGGCTGCCCGTGATTCGTGAGGTCGCCGTTGATGATGATGGCGTCAGGATTTGGGTCGAAGGCGCTAAGCGCTTGCAACGCGGAGCGCATATGGGGGACGGAGGGTTCGAATTCCCAGCTTAGATGGGTGTCGCTTATCAGCGCAAGCCGTGCGATGAGGCGATTCGGGTCGACTGAATTCCCGTCAGCGCCTTTCTGTTCCGAAGAAGACGAAGGCAGGCTCGCGTCGTTGGAAAGGCCGGCGCTTTCAGATCGGTCGGCAAGGTCGTTGGCAAAGCTCTCGTCCGCCTGCTGGCCGATGGAGCTGGAGCGTGGGTTGCCCGCGCAGCCGGTGAGGAGAGAGCCGGCGGCCACGCCCAAGCTCGCAGCGGACACGACGAATGCGCGGCGCGTTACCAGGCGGCCGCCTGCGCATCGTCGGCTGTTCGGCTCGTTCGTGCCCAAAGCCCTGAACCCTTCCCGTACATGATTTGCTTCAGTGTTTCTTGCCATTATGCCATGCAATTTATCAGGACATCAGATGCGCAGAGCTTTGCCGAGGTTGGTGTAAGGCAATCCCGAAACGGAGGTGAGATATTAGGGAAAAGCCAGATACTTTGAGCAAGAATTCTTGAGGATGGACGAGCGGGCGGAAACAGGTTTGGGATAGGTTCAGGCGAGTTCAGGTGGCTTGCGGCATGCTTTTCGAAATATTGTGTAGCAATCGAGTGCAGAGGTCGGCATACCGACGTACATAAAACGTTCAAAAAATAGTACTTGACCCATCGCGATGACAGACGTATATTATCAAGGCACTTTTTGCACGGGCCCGTAGCTCAGTTGGTTAGAGCGCACGCCTGATAAGCGTGAGGTCGCTGGTTCAAATCCATTCGGGCCCACCATTTTGCGATAAACGCTCCACCGTGAGCCGAGTTTGCCGGTGGAGCGTTT
>JAFRGA010000098.1 GCA_017434045.1 Eggerthellaceae bacterium | reverse complement strand
GGCCGCCGGCGCCAAGGCCCAGTTCCCCGCGTTCAGGCAGTCGAGGACCGTGGGCGGCGTGACGGTGACCGTCGAGGCGGATGTCGGCGCGTTTCCTGAAGGCGCGGTGCTCTCCGTAGCAAGCGCGCCGTCGTCCATGACCGAGGCGGCTGTAGCGGCCGAGCGCGACGGCGGTGCAAACGTCGCGGCCTCCTACACCTTCGACATCAAGGTGCTCGGCGCCGACGGCGCGGAGCTCCAGCCCGCGGGCGGCAGGCCCGTGAGGGTGTCGTTCAAGGCCGCCGAGGTCGCGGACCCCAACCTGGACGTGAGCGTCTACCACGTCTCGGGCGGGGAGGCCGAGGAGCTCGCCGTGTCCGAGTCGGGCTCGACCGCCACGGCCAGGACGGACGGCTTCTCCTACTACACGGTCGAGTTCACCTACGGAGACCTTCAGTACGTGCTGCCGGGCGGCGAATCGGTCCCGCTCGCCGACATCCTGGCCGTGGTCGGCCTCCAGGGCGAGCCCACCGACGTCCAGGTGAGCGATTCGGATCTGTTCTCCGTCTCCCGCGAGTCGGGCGAATTGGTCGTCTCCTCCCA
Organism: Eggerthellaceae bacterium; assembly: GCA_017434045.1. Taxonomy (GTDB): domain Bacteria; phylum Actinomycetota; class Coriobacteriia; order Coriobacteriales; family Eggerthellaceae; genus UBA9715. Next base: position 20,944 of record JAFRGA010000098.1, on the reverse strand, counting down.
TCAGGCGTTCTCCAGCAAGGAATGGATGCGCGTGACCATCGCCGGCAGGCCCTACAAGATCGCCGTGACGGACGACGACCAGGAAGGTGACTACATTTACGTATTGAATAACCCCGGCACTGCGCATGCTTTTGTGCGGATAACGGGCTACAGCGGTAACGGAGGGGCAATCACCATACCGTCCGAACTGGATGGCGTTTCCGTAAGGGAAATCGGAACTCAGGCGTTCGAGAATAAGAAGGGCATTACGAGCGTGACGATACCGGAGGGCGTGGTAAAAATTTGTGGCTCCGCGTTCGAAGGTTGCACTTCTCTCAATAGCGTGACGATCCCGGCTAGCGTCACGTCAATCGACCCACACGCGTTCTCCGACTGCACCAACCTCGGAAGCGTAACGATCCCGGCCGGCGTCAAGATCATCGGCCACGACGCGTTCTCCGGCTGCACGCAGCTCGAGAGCGTGACGATCCCGGCCGGCGTCACGTCCATCGGGAACGGCGCGTTCCTGGGCTGCTCCGGTCTCACGAGCGTTACGATCATGAGCGGCAATACGACCTTCGGTCAAGGCGTGTTCGGTAATTGCTCCAACCTGAAGGACGTCTACTACGCCGGCACGCAGGACCAATGGAACGATGTCAAATCCGCCTTCCCAGGTGGCCTCACGGTCCACTATCCGTGCGCGGTGGTGGTTTCGGCGAATCCCACGGCGGCCGGCGAGGTAGGCGTGAGCACCGACAAAAGCGCCCCCGCCTGCCCAGGCGGTAAGTACTGGTCGGGCACCCGCATCACCCTGGAGGCTGAGCTGAACTTGGTGGACTACGTCTTCGTGAACTGGACCGAGGGCGGCCCCTCCGCCGAGGGCGAGGGGCAGAGCGCCGGGGGCGCGACGCAGGTGAGCACCGACAACCCCTACACCTTCGAGGTCACGTCCGACCGCGAGCTCACGGCGAACTTCGCCGAGGAGTGCACGGTGACGTTCATGAACACTGATGGTCTGCCACTTCAGATCGTCAGGGTCGCCAAGGGCCTGGTGCCAGCGTACACCGGGGCCACGCCGACCATGCCCCCCGAAGGGGGTTACGTCTACACGTTCGCCGGCTGGGAGCCCGAGGTCGGGCCCGCGGCGGGCGACGCGACGTACATGGCCAGGTACTACATGTTGAAGAGTGATTGCACGATCACCTGGCGCAACTACGACGGCAAGCTGCTGAAGAGTGACCGGCTTGCCTACGGCGTGACGCCGAAGTACGACGGGACCACGCCGACCAGGCCCGACACGGAGCAGTTCCACTACGAGTTCGCCGGCTGGGAGCCCGAGCCAACCTCTGTGACCGGCGACGCCAAATACACGGCGAAGTACGCCGCTAAGCCGAGGGGCAATCATGCGTACAAGGCCTCCTCCGGCGAGGGCTCGGCCTACGTGGAGGGCACCGGCACGCCCCTGGCCTTCACCTTCGAGCGCACGGTCGACCCCGAGACGGCGTTCGCCCACTTCGTCGGCGGCATCCTGATCGACGGAAAGGCCGTGCCCCAGAAGGGCGCCTCCGGCAGGACGAACTGGACGGCCAGGAGCGGCAGCGTCATCGTCGAGCTGCAGCCGTCCTTCCTGGAGACGCTGCCCGCGGGCGCCCACACCATAGCCGCGCTCTTCGACGACGGAGACCCGGCGTCCGCCGGCTTCACCGTCTCCGCCCCCGCCACCCACACGATGACCTTCGACGCGAACGGCCACGGCGAGGCGCCCGACGCGCAGGAGGTCGAGCACGGCAAGAAGGCCAAGAGGCCCGCCAACCCCACGGCCGACGGCTACACCTTCGGCGGGTGGTACACGGACAAGGCGTGCAAGGAGGCCTACGACTTCTCGTCGCCCGTGACCGAGGACGTCACGCTCTACGCCAAGTGGACCAAGAAGTCCTCCTCTGCCTCGGGCACATCCCCCAAGACGGGCGACCCGGCCGGCGGCGTATTCGCCATTGCCCTCGCGCTGGCGGCCGCGTCGGCCCTGGCCCTCGCGTTCTCGAGGCGCAGGAGCCGCGGATAGCCACATCCATATGAAGACGGCACGGGCAAGCTATTTGGGGAACCGCGAGCAAACTCCATGAACCCCTTAAGCACGCAATGCCATCCACCTCGACGAACTGCTTGATTGCTTACTTAGGAACTTGGGAGGTATAGCCCCTCCCAAGTTCCTAAGTTTTCGATACGCCATGCGGGCCAAGCTCCACGCAAGCTACATGAAATTCTTTTTCCCCGCGATTTTCCCCACAACCATCTCTCAAAACGAAAGCAGGCCACCGAGATTACCCCGATGACCTGCTGCTTTTGTGGAGCCAACGACCGGACTCGAACCGGTGACCTGCGCATTACGAGTGCGCTGCTCTACCAACTGAGCCACGTTGGCAACAGCACTTTTTCAAGTGCGAGTACGCATTATATATAAGATGACCCGCCCATGCAATTCGAAGATTCGCCGCCACAAAATATGCGGGTAGCATCGTGGACGACAGGCGAAAAGACCACCACCTCCCGCCTCCCAACAACTGGCCAGGCCATACCCTGCAACATGCCTCCACGCAGTCCAGGCGGGCCTCGAATACTATCGGGCCGCGATGAGGCTCGTAAGTTCTGAGATCGTCGAGACGGCGACCTTCGCACGCTCTCCGCTCCGTTTGACAGCGGTCCTGGTGCAGGCGCAGGCGCTATCAAGCCATAACCTGAAGCATTACAGCTATACGGCAAGGCGAAGCAGCTCGATAACGCGCCTCAATCCGGAGACAGCCGTGTCGATTTCGTCAAAGGTGTTGTAGAAGGCCGGAGACATCCTCGTGATGTTTCCTATGCCATAAGCCTCGTAGAGAAGAGGCTGGGCGCACTGGTTGCCGCTGCGCAGGGCGATGCCGAGTTTGTCGACCATAGTTGCCAGGTCGAAAGGATGCACGCCCTCCACGGTAAAGGAGATGCATCCCGCCCGCGCAGCGGGCATACCGATGATGTGGAGTCCGGAAATCTCATGCAGAACGTCTTCGGCGTAGCGGGTGAGCTGCTTTTCCCGGCTGCGCACGTCTTCGAGCCCCAATGCTTCGAGGTAGTCCACCGCCGCCGCAAGCCCTATGGCGCCGACATAGTTGGGCGTCCCAGGTTCGAAGCACAGTGGGGGCGGCGCAAACGTGGTGCCCGCCAAGCGCACGTTGTCGACCATCTCGCCGCCGAACTGCACGGGATCCAGCTTCTCGAGCAGTTCGAGTTTTCCGTAGAGCACGCCTATGCCCGTCGGGCCGCCCATCTTGTGGCCCGAGAACGCGAGGAAGTCGCAGTCGATTGCCTGCACGTCGACCGCCTCGTGGCGTATGCTCTGCGCCGCGTCAACTACGGCGAGGGCATTCCACTTATGTGCAAGCGCGACGATTCTCGCAACGGGATTCACCGTTCCCAGCACGTTCGAGACATGAGTCACGGTTATTAGGGCCACGTCGTTTTCAGCGAATATGCCTTCAAGAGCTTGCAGGTCCAAATCGCCATGCTCGTCGAGCGGCGCCACGAGAAACGGATGCCCGGTGTGTTCGCACGCTTGTTGCCAAGGCACGAAGTTGGCGTGGTGCTCCATCATGGTCGTGACGACCGCGCTTTCCGGGCGCAGATTGGAGACCACGGCGCTGGCAATCATGTTAAGCGACGCGGTCGTACCAGAAGTGAACACGATTTCGTCGGATGAGCGCGCGTTGATGAAGGAGCGCACCCGCTCGCGCGCATCTTCCAAGGCCCGCGTCGAGCGTTCGCTTAAGGCGTGGATGCCGCGATGCACGTTGGCATTATCGTTTCGGTAGTGATGCACGATTGCCTGGAGCACGGGTTCTGGCATTTGCATGGTCGCGGCGTTGTCCAGGTAGACGAGGCGATGGCCGAAAACTTCCTGGTCGAGTATGGGAAAATCCTTGCGGATATCGTTTATGCGCAGCATGGCAGTTCCTCCCGATTCGGAAGTGCTCACGTGGTGGAAAGCGTCAGTGCGAAATCCTTGATTCGCTTGACGATGGCAACTTGCCCGGCGACGCGTCTGGAGTCGAACGCGTATGCCAGATCGGTTCGCTGGATGTAATCGACATCGCAGGCGATGATGTCCGCGGGCGCCTGGCCGTCGAACATCTCCTTCAGAATCTGAATGGTTCCGCGGATCATGAGCGTATCGCTGTCGCCCTCGATGATCGGCCGGCCGTCCACGTCGTGCAGGTACAGCCACACCTGCGACTGGCAGTCCTTCACGAGCACTTCGGGCCGTTTGCGGCTCAAGGGCATCTCGTCGAGCTGGCTTGCCTTTGCCAGCAGGTATTCGAACTGGTTGAACGGATCGCCCGCCTCTTCGATTTCCCGAACGATTCGCTCCTGTATGGCTTGGGGGGATTCCATATCGTGTACTCGCTTCCAGGTTTGCAGGATGGGAGCGGGTTCAATCCAGCATCGCATCCCATGGTCGCGCAGACGCGAGTGCCCGATCCACGTGATGCAAAACTGGGCCCGTCCCCATTTCGCAAGCTCTAACGGGCGAACTCTTCCTTTCCACGTGCATCGTAGAGGGCGTCGGCAAGCTGCGTGATGGTTTCGAGGCTTGCAGAATAATCGGGGGTGAACTTGATGCCGAGCGAGCGTTGCAGCGTCATCGACAAGAGCACCTTCTTGATGTCGGTGGAGCTCTGGTTCGTGCACGTGGTGGACCCCTCGGCCAGCTTCACGCTCTTGTCGGCGTTGCGCAGCATCTTCTCGACGCTCACGTTTGCGAGTTCCAAGAGCATCTCGGTGCCGGCCTCGGCGCATTCCTCTTCGGTAAGGAAGAATTTCGCCAGCGTGAAAGCCCTCACTTTGCGACGGAACCCCTCGCGGTCGAGGTCGCCCTCGAGCAGTTGCTTCAAGGCGGCGTCCGCATCGAGCGCCGCAAGGTCAAGCCGCTCCTTCAATGTCATGTTCCCGGTCATGCGCACATTCCCTCTCGTCTTGCTTTCGCATAGTCCCTGCCCGCGGCATGCCGTGAAGCAGTCGCGGGCAGGTTCCCTCATGCGGATGCGCTTGGGACAATCGTGTTATGCGTTCACGATTTCCAGGCCGAGCAGCTCGCCGAGCTCGATGATCTGCTCTTCGAAGTCGCCGTAGATGAGCGGCATGTGGTTGCCGATGGCAGCCTGCTTCTTGAAGAAGTCCTTGGAGTCCTTCACCTGGAAGAAGACGCCCATCGAGCAGTTCGTCTCGCCGTAGCCCATCGAGGTGAGGATCGTGCCCTTGGCGACGAAGAGCTTCTCGCAGGTCGGATCGACACGGCACATCGTGATGACCTGGCCCTTATCTGCCTCGAACTCGTAACGGAACGTGGCGCCGAAGCCGGAGCGCGCGAACTCGCGCACGGCGTAGGGGCGGAAGTCCTCGTCGAACGACTCCCAACGGCGGTTTGGCACGGAATGGAACGTCAGCACGACGTTCTCGGCATCGCCAAGCTCCTCGGTCTTCGCGTCGACATGCTCGGGCGTGAAGAACAGAGCCTTGGGCAAGGGGGCGCGCACGCCGTTGCGGATGGGGCTCGTGAAGCAGTTGCCCATGTAGGACGGACGGCGGCCGATGGCCTGCAGCATCAGCTTGGAGACGAGGGCGCCCAGGTCGTACTCGCATGCAGACGGGATGCCCTGCTCATTGTTGAGCGAGTGGTTCAGGCACATCGTGAACTGCTTCTCGTTCAGGCGGCGCGTCGCGCACAGGTCAGGGCACGGGCAAGTGAAGCAGTTGCACTCGAAGTAGTCCAGGAACTTGTTGATGCCCCAGTAAGCCTCGACGGACTTCTTCACCATCTCGCGGGTCATCTGGCACTCTTCAGCGCCTTCGATGATCTCGTCGGTCAGCTTGTCGATTCCCTTCTCGTCTTCGGCGGTGAGGTTCAAGCCGGCGCGGCCAGGCGTGCAGTGGTTGCTCATGGGATCGTCGTAGCTGATTTGGTCGAGCAGCTCGTGGGCCGACACGTAACGGATGCGCGTGCCGAACTTGGCCGTGATCTTCTCGGGATCGATGATGGAGTCGGGAGCGCTGACGGAGACCCCGCTCGTCATGCGGGTTGCGGCCAGGATCTTGGACTCGCGCATAACCTTGCGGGCGCGAAGCACGGTCATGTACTCGGTGGCGTCAGCCCAATCCTCGAAGGGATAGAACTCGAGTCCGCGGGAGAGGAACTCGGCCGACGTGATTGCCGACGCACAGCAAGCCTGGGTGATGGCGCAGGGCTTCCCGACGCGCATGGCAAACTCGAGCGCCAGGTCGTACGGGCGGCTGGCATAGCCGATGTAGTACAGGTCGACGTCCTCGCTGCCCTCGGCCAGCTTTTCGATCATCTCGTCCTTGGTCAGGAACTGCTCGTCACGCTCGACCTTTACCGGCTCAAGCAGGTTCACGACGTCAGCGGGCATGGCTGCCTGCAGCTGCGCGTACCAGCCCTTGAACTTCTCGGCGGCCATGTGCAGGTCGAATTCCTTCTCGAGCTGCATGCCCTCGCCGAAGCGGCACGGGCCTTCGAACACGTACTCGTGGTACAGGGTCAGGAACAGCGGCTTAACGTTCAGGCGAATGTCCTCGTGCTTCTTGATTGCCATCAGATAATCCTTTCTCATCCTTGCGACGCGCTTTCCCTCTGCGTCGGTGGGAAAAGGATAGGATTAGGGGCGGGCTTGAGTCATTTTGCCGAAACGACCCAGTTTTTAGCGTTTATTGTGCCGATGGCACTATGAGCGCCTCGCGCACTCGGTAGGCAAGGAGGAAGTTGAACCTCAGCTCCGGATCGTTCGTGTCGATGCCGAATTGCTCCTCGATGCGGTCGATGCGGTACTTCACGTTGTTGCGGTGCATGTGCAGCCTCTCCGCAACAACGAGCGCCCGCCTTTCGCAGAGTAGGTACTCGTATAGAAACGCGTAGTTATCGGTTCTCGAGGCTTCGTCCTGCTTGCGTATGGCGTCGAGAACGTGCCCGGCGTACGTTCCCCCGATGAGCTCGGAACCTTTCCCGTTGGTCGAAAGCACCATGTAGTCGACAACGCACGAGTCGAACGAGACGATGCGGCCCCAATTGTGGGGGATGTTCAGGTTGCCCAGCTTCTGCCTTTTGCCCCAGCCGATTTCGCAGGCGATTCGTGCCTGGTCAAACGCTTTGGACGCATCGGTGAGGTTCGTGAACTTGGAGCTGCGGCCACATACGAGTCCATACCGGGCCATCATGTCGTCAAGTCTTGCGGAAAGCGACGCATGCCTCAGAGGGCAGGTGTCGGAAGCGCAGTGCAGGGCGCAGCGGTCGCTTCGGCAGTTGAAGCACAGCACGACGACGGCTTCGTCCACAAGGACGGTTTTAGCTGGGGCGACGAGCCGTGACACATCCGACAGCAGGCGCGACTTGAGCGCGGAGCCATCCTTCTCGCGAATGTAGAATAGGCAGAAGCGAGCCTCGTGTGGGATACCCGCTATCCGCGCGCGTTCGAGCACCGCGTCATCACCGCCCGCCGTGCCGAGGAACAGGTCTTTCAAGAACGTGTCCGCTGCATTTCCCGATGGTTTGTCGTCAGGATAGTCGCGCACGGCATAGAACTCGACGCGCTTGGTGAAAAGGTCGTACACATCGAGCAGATAACCGTCGGGTTCCGCAACGTTGCACATCATGATGACGATGACGGAGAACGACGATTTCGTCTTGAAAGATTTCACGACCGTCACGTACTTGCACACCTCGAAGGTGTCGTTGATGATGAAGCCGTCTTCTTCGGCCCAGGGCTTGAAACGCTTGTGAAGCTTGAACTTTTTGATGTTTTCCTCGGTGTGGTAGCCGTGGGTTATAAGCTCGACGGTGATGGGATCGTCGCAGGGCACATCTTTCGTGTAAGCGAGCAACTTCAAGGCGGGATCGACTATTACGACGTTGTTCTGCAGGAATGTTGAGCTTATGTCAAGGAGCTCCTGCAGCCCTCCGCCCCTGAAACGCACGTCGTCCATCGAGCGTTCCCAGTCGGCGAACCGGTACATGGCGTCGAGCAGGGCGTTGAACACGACGAGTATCGATTCGCCTTCAAGCACCGACAGAACTGCGCGTTCATCAGGAGAGCCGTCTTTCGCGCCCACGTACAGAGCCTGGCAATTCTGGGAAACTGCTTTACCCACGTCATCGCGCGTGCCGCACAGGTAGAGCGTATCAGGCCCGGGAAGGGGCGTCGGCTCGATGAACAACCTGAATGCTGAAAAAGAGGGATTCGCACTGCAGGTGCGCACTACACGACCGACCGAGCACAGCTCGTGTTCGATGATGTTCAATGTGAGCATCGTGCACACCCTCCTTTAAAGCACATGAAAGTATAGATGAGCCCAATTGCGTTTCCATTAGGCGCAATCGAGCAATTTGGCCTTTGTTATTGTGCCATTGGCACAATAACCAGTCAAAGGTAGGGGTCGTGAACGTCTGCTGGCGCACTGCCGAGCTGGAACTTTCTGTACGCAATCTGATGATTCCATCAAAGCCTGTGTTTTGATGTAGAATATCTAGGATTATATAAACGAGAAAAACGACCCGGAAAACGCAGCAGAAAAAGGAGCACTCATGGGCATATTCTCGAGGTTCGAAAGCAAGATGGAAGACGGCGTCGAAAGCGCCGCATCCGCAATGTCTAAGGGCCCTATCTCCCCCGTTCAGATTGCGAAAAAGGCTGAAAAGCAGATGAAGCGCGGGGTTATGGTCGGCGCGGGCAAGGAATATGCGCCCACGCTGTACACCGTTCTCGTCAATCCCGACGACGACGCCCGCATGACCGGGTACTATCCCACGCTCGCAGGGGAGACCGAAACGTACCTCGAAGCACGCGCCGCACAAGAGGGCCTGGTCATGGATGGCCATCCGCTCGTCCGCTTCATCGTGGACGACACGCTGCGCCACGGCAAGTTCGACATCATCGCCGAAACCGTTGCTGCGCCCATCGTTTCCCAACTGCGTGACGAGGAGATGGAGCGCTACGGCATAAAGCCCCGTCGCCAGCAGCATCCTGTTGTCACCGAGGACAACGATTACATCGAAGACGAAGCTTACGAAGAAGGCCAGGCGTTCGGCTACGAGAGCTACATGCCCAAGCCGGTGGAACCCCCCGTCGACCAGGTCCCTATGGTGAAGCCACCGCTTCCGTACGTACCCGAAGAGGAAATCGATCGTTCCATCGACTACGGTGAGTACACGTTCAACAGCGAAGACTTCGAAGACTACCGCGCAAAGGTTGATAACGACGACCTCGTCGCCGCACAACCCCATTATGGCGAAGGCGCGTCTCAGCCCCAGCAAGCGCCTCAAGCGCAGCAGCCTCAGCAGGTGCAGGCAGCGAACACTGTGGCATTCACCGCCGGAGCAGGAGCGAACGCCACCCCCGACCATAGGGCCGTTACCGTCAGGCTAGTCGACAAGACCTACCATCGCGTTTACGACTTGGCCGGCACGCATATGACCATCGGCCGCGAGTCGAGCAACGACATAGTCGTCCAAGACATCAACGCAAGTCGCAAGCACGCCGAGCTGCGCCTCAACACACGCGGAATCTGGGTGATCTCGGACCTCGGCTCCATGAACGGCACGCGGGTCAACGGCGTTTCGGTGGCATCCCAGCCCCTGTATCCCGGCGACACCGTGACTATCGGCAAGACCGAATACCAGTTCATGCTGGCCTAACCCCGTATTTTCCTCGCAGTGCCTTCGGGTTGCGAGAGGCGTCTACCCCTGGAGGATTCCGTGATCGATGTCGTTTTGCTCATAGGACGACTGTTGTTCGTAGCTTTGCTCTACCTGTTCTTGTTCGCAATCATGCGCACGGGAATCGGACTTGTGCGCGGTCAGCGCAAGAAGGAGCGCGTGTGGAATCTCTCCATCGAGAAGGGGCCCAAGGAGCTGCGCGGCGTTTCCATAGCAGTTCATGGCCCCATCATCGTCGGGCGCTCCCCCTCTGCCGACATCGTCATCGGCGCAGGGTACGTTTCAGCGCGTCACGCCCGTTTCTCGCTCATGGGGCAGAACCTGTTCGTCGAGGACCTCGGATCCACCAACGGCACGACCGTAAACGGGCAGAGCATCTTGGATCCCGTCGCATTGACCGACGACGACATCGTCACCGTCGGCGATGTCGTCATCAGGGTAAGGCGAAGCTAGATGGCGCAATTGGACTTCCGCCATTCAACAGGTCGCTCTTCGAGCGACTCTTTCACCCCGTTTGGCAGCCGAACAGACAAGGGGCGCGTACGCGAGCAGAATGAGGACTCCCTCATCGTGCAGCCTCCCCTGTTCGTCATTGCCGACGGCATGGGCGGACACGCCGCAGGCGAAGTCGCTTCCGAAATAGCCGTGCACACCATCGCCGAGCTCGCTCCGGAAACCGCTGATGCCGCAGCTCTCGGCAAGGCGGTCGAGCAGGCGAACCGCGACATCATTAACGCCGGTATCGCCGGCAGGGGGCGTGAGGGAATGGGCACCACGTGCACGGCCGCCGTGCTCGATGGAAACAGCCTCGCCATCGCCCAGGTCGGCGACTCGCGCGCCTACCTCCTGCACAAGGGCGTGCTCAAGCAGCTGACGCGCGACCACAGCCTCATGGCCAACATGATCGAGGCGGGCCAACTCACCCCCGAGGAAGCGCGCGTCCATCCCAACAGATCGGTCATCACGCGTGCCTTGGGGAACGACCCCAATACGACACCCGACTTATACGAAATCAACGTCGAGGACGGCGACCGCCTGCTCCTCTGCTCGGACGGATTGTCCTCCATGCTCGAGGACGACGAGATTCAGGCCGTCATGAACCGCTACCACGATCCTCAGAAGTGTGCGAGCACACTCGTAAACGGGGCCCTTGTCGCCGGCGGCCTCGATAACGTGACGGTCATCATCGTGAACGCCGAGGGCGGACGCGCCAAGAACCGCAAGAAGCTTGCATTGCGCACCAGGATCACCGCACTCCTCATCGTCCTGATGTTGGCGCTCTGCCTCGGCGTTGCCGTCTGGGGAGGCTCTGCATACCTGCACCATACGGCCTACCTCGCTGAAAGCGAGCACGGAACGGTAAGCGTCTACCGTGGCGTCCCTGGGCAAGTCCTCGGCCTCTCATACTCCGAACTCGTGGAGGAAACCGACATCGCTGTAGCCGACCTGCCCCCAAGCGCTGCCGAAAGCATCCGCAGCTTGAAGGGCATGCGCGTCAACAGCGTCGAGGAAGCGCTGGAGATCGTGGAGGGCTACAAAGCCGACATCGAAGCTCAGAAGAATGCTTCGGCCTCGTCGGCCTCTTCCTCGAGCGCATCTGAAACCAGCAGCACGGACGCGAACTCGGCTTCTGCAGATTCCAGCATAGCTTCGGCGAGCAACGGGGAATCCGACGAGGAGACCAGCTCCGAATCGAATGGTGACGAGGAGCAAGCCGTATGACGCGCCGTAATCTAGAACTCGTCCTCCTGTGCATCGCGGCTCCAATCGTCGTGCTCCTGTTCGTGATGCTCGCCCTCAACCGCGGTCAAGAACTCGGCCTTACCACGCTCGGCGTGCCCATCGGGCTGTTCGCAGCCTTCATAGTCGCCCACATCGCCACGCGCTTCCTCGCACCCGACGCGGATCCGGCCATCCTGCCGATAGTGTTCGCACTGTCGGGAATCGGCATCGGGTTCGTGACGCGCTTGGCGCCAAATCTTGCATATAACCAGGTAATCTGGCTCTTCGTGAGCGTTGCCGCCATGATTGTGACGCTCGCGCTGTCGAGCAAGCTCGATCGGTTGGCCAACTACAAGTACACGTTGATGTTGTTCGGCTTCGTGCTTTTGCTCTCGCCGTTGCTTCCCGTCATCGGCACCGAGCACTACGGGAGTCGCATCTGGCTTTCGTTCGGGCCTTTCTCCTTCCAGCCCGGCGAGGTCGCGAAGATCGTGGTCGTGCTGGCCGTCAGCGGCTACCTTGCAGTAAACCGCGAGATGCTCTCGGTATTCACCTGGCGTGTCGGGCCGTTCCGGCTTCCCGATGCGCGCACGCTGTTACCGCTCCTCATCATGTGGGTGATAGCGCTGCTCATCGTCGTGTTCGAGAAGGACCTCGGCAGTGCGCTCGTCTTCTTCTTCGTGTTCCTTGCAATCCTGTACGTTGCCACGGGTAAGAAGTTCTACCTCATCGTCGGCTTCCTGCTCATGGTCGCGGGGATTGCCGTCGCCTACCTGCTGTTCGATCACGTCCAAACGCGTGTTGCGAACTGGATCGACCCCTTCGCCGACCCACAAGGCGCCGGATACCAGATGGTCCAAGGCATCTACTCCATAGCGGACGGCGACTTGTTCGGCGTCGGCATCGGTCGCGGTTACGCGGATCAGATCCCCTTCGTGGACAGCGACTACATCTTCGCGGCGATTGCCGAGGAATGCGGCTTGCTGGGCGCAGCTGGCGTGCTGCTTCTCTACCTCAGCTTCGCGATTCGCGGCTACGTGACGGCCGCGCGCGCCAAAAGCGACTTCAGCTCGCTCGTATCGGCTGGCTTGACCACAACCATCTGCCTCCAGGCATTCATCATCGTCGGAGGCATCACGCGCCTCATCCCCCTCACCGGCATCACGTTGCCCTTTGTCAGCCAAGGCGGATCCTCGCTGCTCGCAAGCTTCATCGCCGTCGGCCTTCTTTTGCGCTGCGGTGACGAGGGCACCGGCGTCGACCATGAGATGACGAATGTAACCGAGTCGCTCAACGTCAATAGCGTGCTGGGCCGTGTCTCACTTGGCAGGCGCCTCACTGCCAGCATCATAATTCTAGCGGTCATGTTCGCACTGCTGGTGGCCAACCTGACGCTCATCATGGTCTTCCAAGCCGAGCACTACCAAAGCATGCCCGGCAACAACCACACCGCCGCACGACAAGCCACCGTCAAACGAGGCTCGATCTCTACCTACGACGGTACTGCGCTCGCTCGCAGCGTGGAGGGCGAGGACGGCTCTTACGAGCGCATATACCCCAGTGGCGACCTCGCCGCTCAAGTTGTGGGCTATTACTCGACCAAATACGGCACGAGCGGGATCGAAGCCGCCTGCGACGACACGCTCACAGGCGAGCAGAACTACGCCACCTGGCTGGACGTCCTCAACGCGCAAGCGGGCATCACACAGCCGGGCAATGACGTCGTCCTCACGATCGACTCGAACATCCAGCAAGCAGCACAAGACGCCCTCGAGGGCTACTCGGGAGCCTGCGTCGTCCTCGATCCGAAATCGGGCGCGATTCTCGCCATGGCCTCCTCCCCGACCTACGACGCGTCGGATTTCGAGACGATCTTGGAGACCTCTGCTTCGGGAAACGAGAATTCTTCGCTGCTGAACCGCGCAACGCAAGCGCTGTACGCCCCGGGTTCCACATTCAAGATGGTCACCCTGTCCACCGCCTTGGAGAACAACATCGCCGATGAGAACACCATCTACGATTCTCCCGGTGAAATGGAAATCGGCGGCGGGAGCGTCACGAACTTCAACGAGAACTCGCTGGGCGATATCACACTCGAGACGGCGACCGTTTATTCGTCCAACACGGCATTCGCCCAGCTTGGCGTTGCGATGGGTGCCGAGACGCTCGTTAACGGGGCATGCAAGTTCGGCTTCAACGACCAAATCGATTTCAGTTTGCCGCTCGCCAAGTCGATCATGCCCAATCCGAAGAACATGAGCGAATGGGAAACCGCTTGGGCAGCTGTCGGGCAACCCGTGGGCGACGAGGAGGACACCGGGCCTCGCGCGACGGTTCTCGAAATGGCGCTGGTCGGCAGCGGCATCGCCAATGACGGAACCATCATGAACCCCTACATCATCGACGGTATTTACAGCGCAACGGGGCAACGGAGCTTTACGGCTTCGCCCAAACCATATGGCCAGGCAATCTCGAAGAAGACTGCGGACAGGGTCACGAAGGTCCTCGAAGATGTCGTCAACGAGGGTACAGGCGTCAACGCCCAGGTTGAGGGCGTGTCAGTTGCAGGTAAAACCGGTACGGCGGAAACCGGCAAGCCCTACGACGACAGCTGGTTCGTGGGCTTCGCCCCAGCCGATAATCCAGAGGTCGTCGTTGCCATGGTGCTAGAGGAGGCCGTGGATAGCGAGTATTCGGATAACGCTGCACTGAAATCGCAGAACGTTTTACAAACTGCACTACAAATCAAGGGGAATTTGTAGGATGATGTACGGTAATGATTCGTGTGACCAAAACACCCTTTCATCACGAGCACGAAGCATGAAGGAGTAGAAACGTGGCAGGGACAATGACAGGGCGGTTGCTCAACAACCGTTATCAAGTGGGGGAGCGCATCGGCGTCGGCGGAATGGCCGAGGTCTACCAAGGACAAGACAACGTCCTCGGACGCACAGTCGCCATTAAGGTCATGCTTCCTCAATACGCAGAAGACCCGAACTTCACCGCCCGCTTCAGGCAGGAAGCCGCATCGGCCGCAAATCTGCAAAGCCCTTACATCGTGAACATATACGACTGGGGCCAGGACGCCGACACGTCTTTCATCATCATGGAGTACGTGCGTGGATCTGACCTGAAGACCGCCATCAACCAACGCGGAGCCGTCAACCAGCGCAAGGTCGCCGAAATCGGCTCGCAGGTCTGCCAGGCCCTTGCCGTGGCGCACAACCTTGACATCGTTCATCGTGATATCAAGCCCCAAAACATCATGGTTCAGCCAGACGGCAATGTGAAAGTCATGGACTTCGGGATTGCCCGCGCGAAGAACTCCGTCATGGAGAAAACGTCGGCCGTCTTGGGAACGGCTCATTACATTTCTCCTGAACAAGCTCAGGGCAAGGACCTCACGGCCGCAAGCGATATCTACTCGCTTGGCGTCGTCTTGTACGAAGCCGCAACGGGACAGCTCCCCTTCGACGGGCCCGATGCTGTAAGCGTCGCGCTTAAGCAAGTCAGCGAGGAGCCCCTTCCGCCTCGCGAGGTGAATCCCAACATTGACCCCAATCTCGAGGCCATCATCATGAAGGCCATGAGTAAAAATCCATTTGACCGCTTCGCGACGGCACGCGACATGCGCCATGCACTCAACGACTTCTTGGCCGGCCGTGCGGTGAACGTCTCCGGCTTCAGCGGAGAGCAAACTGCTTTCATGGCCGAACCCGCCCCCGAAATCGTCGGTTCAAGATACCCGACCGACCAGACGGCGATTATGAACAACCCCGCCGTCATCGACCCCGTCTTGCCAAGCGAGCCCATAAGCGGCCGAATCGCCCCGGTCAAAGCAACGACGCGCCACGGCAAGGGCCGCGGCGTGATCATCGCGCTTTGCCTTCTCGTGGCGATTGCGGTTGTCGCCGGGTTGTCTTATGCACTGCTCGGTAACGGTATTCAGATTTCACAAGGCATCGAGATGCCCGACGTGACGGGCAAGACGCTCAACGAAGCCACCACCGAACTCATGGACGCTGGGTTCACGGTAGCGGAGCCGGAGTATGTTTTCAGCGACACCATCGCGAAAGACCTGGTAACCTCCCAAACGCCGCGTGCCGGCACAACACAGGAGCAGGGGACCGAGGTCAAGCTTACCGTATCGCAAGGTGTTGAGCAGGTGGTCGTTCCGGACTTAACCGACTTGAACGCCAACGAGGCGCGGGCAGAACTCCAACGCGTCGGTTTAGAGTATGAATCTGGAACAGCCGAGTATTCCGAGACCGTGAAGGAAAACCGCGTCGCACGTCAGTCTCCCGCAGCTGGTGAAACGGTTGCGAAGGGATCGGCGGTAACCTACTACCTCTCACTCGGAGTCGAGACGGTATCTATTCCCGATGTCGTCGGCGAGGATGAAGAAACCGCCATCGCCACGCTGAAAGAGGCGGGTTTCAAGGTTAAAACCACCTACGAGCAGAGCGATTACTACTACCAGGGCGCCGTAATCAAGCAGTCGCCCACAAGCAACCAGAAGGCGAAGAACGGCGCCACCATCAACATCGTCGTGAGCAACGGGCCTTCCTACTTCGAGGTCGCAGCTTCTGTGAACGACTCCAATGGTGGCTCGGTTTCACCTGAGTACGTTTCCGCCTCCGAGGGCGATTCCGTGAGCTTCAGCATTACGCCTAATGACGGATACGTGATTGCAGACGTCTCCGATTCTAATGGCAACGACTACGGCAAGACCGATTCCGTTACCATCAACAACATCGAAGGAGACGTATACCTCTCGGTCACGTTCGAGAAGGATCCCGACTCTCCCGACAACAGCAAGAGCGCAAAAAGCTCCGATGCTGACGAATCGGAAGAAGAAACAGAAGAAACAACCGATACAGAAGAAACAACCGATACATCAGGCGCCTCAGCTGACGCTGAAAGCACCAATTAGCGGTCCTTAATACGGCCCGCTTGGCACGCGTGGTTCGCTGGGCTCAATCAAGCAAACACGCTGTCAAAGATGAGTTGTCTTGGTAATGCTTCAGGGTCTTGTTAGTTGACGGTGGCGTGGCGTAGAATATGCCAGTACGCCCCAGTAGCTCAGGGGACAGAGCACCGCTCTCCTAAAGCGGGTGTCGGCCGTTCGAATCGGCCCTGGGGCGCCACGGAAGCGAAGCGGTGCCCGGCGAAATCGTCGGGCACCGCTTTTTTCGTCGGCAAACGAGCAGCGGCTTCCCGCCCCGTCTGCCGAGGCGGGAAGCCTCGCCGCCATATAGGCAGCGTGGCGCTGTTACCTCATGCTTGTCGATCAAGTGCGACCTTATCTTGAATCGCACTCAGCTTGTAAATGCGCCTCTTCGATCTTTTGCAGGCACCCCACCCCCTTGACGCGCCCTAAGCGCGCCCTGCATGGCGGCTTTCGTCGAGGGTTTTGGGGCGGGCAGCTGCGAAGGCCTCAACAGCCGATCGTGCTGCAGGATTGTCGAGGTACACGTAGTTGAACTCGCGAACGACGTCCCAGCCTTCGACCTGAAACGTCGCGAGCCGGTCGTTGCCGCGGCAGAGGGCCTCGTAGCCGAACGTGATGGCCCCGAGCGATCCAAGCAGCTGCATGATGAGCGCGAAGCTCGACACGACGTTCACGCGTCGGAACTCCGAAAGGGCGCGGCTTCGTCCGGAGAGCGCCTGTTCCAAAATGGCCCTTGTACCCGACCCTTTCTCGCGCAGCACGAGCTGCTTGTCGAAACATTCCTCCAAGCTTACCGTTTTCCCCGCGAACGAATGGGTTGCGGGGCAGATGCCGCCGAAGCGCTCCTCGGCGTACAGCTCGCTCGCGTAGCGCGTGCGGTCGAACATCCCCTCGATGACGGCGAAGTCGACGCGACCGTTGTCGACGCGGCTGAGCAGATGGCGCGTATTGCCAACGCTCACTTCCGCCGTATTGGCGGGGTTTGATAGAAAGCTCGCCACGTGGAGGCCCATGACGTAATCGCCGACCGTCCTGGTCGCCCCGATGCGCAAGTGGGTCCCGCCATGAGGCTCGAGTGCCTCGATCAGCTTCTTCTCACGGTATGCCATGTCCTGTGCGTAACGCAGCAGCTCTTCGCCTTGGGTTGTGAGCGAGAGGTTGCGATGCTCGTACGTGAACAGCTTGCAGCCATAATGCTCCTCGAGGGCCTGGATATGCCGCGTCACGGCTGGCTGAGTGACGTGCAGCGCTTCCGCGGCACGTCCGTAGTTCAGCGTGTCGCAGAGCGCCAGAAATGTTTCCATGCGATAGTCGAGCATAGATTCTCGATTCGTTTAACGTATAGATATATACGAAATCATGATTTTACATTATAGGCGTTCGATGACAAGATGGCCTCACCCAACGAGGAAAGGGAGTCAAATGAGCGAAACGAAGAACATCCAGAGCGATGTCGAAAGTTTGGACACGCTGACGGAAGAGCAGGAGCAGATCCTCTACAATATATCGCTACGCCAAGACGAATTGGGCCGCCAGCCGACCAACGTGCTCGCGGACAAAATCGAAAAAGAACCCTATGCCACGCTCATCGAGCGCGAGATGCTCACCTTCCAACTCTACGACCACGGGGGCCCGGAAGTTCCAAAAGTAGCTAGCCTCATCGTCACGCTGAAGGGCATGCGCTACTGCATAGACCATGCCGACGAGTTAGCAGCCGCCCGCAAATGGGACGCTGCGGGCAACCTGCGCGAGAGGTAGCCGAGGACATCATGGCATTAAGCGATGTCAACGCGACCCCCGAGCAGCTCGAGCAGCTCGCTTACGAGCAGAAAAGGTTGAAGTCCGAGCTGAAGCGCAAGCGCGAATGGGAGCTCGAGCGCGCCACTGGGCCCTTCACCTTCGAAGACGCCGTTGGTACGCAGTGGGGCTACTCAGTGATCGACGGATCGTCCGCTCGCATCGACTCTTGCAGCACTACCGCAATCCGATTAGAGATTCCCGAAGTAATCGACGACTTGCCAGTTCTGGTCATTGGTGCGGGCGCGTGCGCGAAGCTCGAAACGACCGAGGAAATCATTTGCCCACCTCGCACCGCCTCCATCGGCCCTGGAGCGTTCCAGATCTGCCCGAACCTACGCCGCGTCGAGCTACCCGCCTGCGTCGACGAATTCGACCCGAGCTGGCTTCAGCGTTGCGGCAAGCTCGAAGCGCTCTTGCTACCCGGCAGGCTCGAGGTCATCCCCCGGTCGATTTTCGATTCGGGTCATCTGAAGAAACTGTTCGTGGGCGCTTCGGCCCACTCAGTCGAACCCGGCGCGTTCGAGCGCAGCCAACTCGACTTCCTCGAGATCGACCCAGCAAATCCCCATATTGCAAGTGACGGGGTTGGCTTGTATACGACAGATGACGCCAGGCTCGTAGCGATATGCCGTCAGGTTCCAAGCTACGAGATCGCGGACGGATGCTCGAGCGTGGCGGCGAAGGCAGCTTACGGCCTGCGCACGCTTGCGCGGGTGACGTTCCCGGCGAGCGTGCGCGAGATCGGCGAGCTCGCCTTCGCCTATGCGGAAGTCGAGTCCTTCGTTGCTCCTGCAGGCCTTCAATCCATCGGGGCGAAGGCGTTCTATCAATGCGCGCATCTGGAAAAGGTCGAGCTGAATGAAGGATTGCTCGCAATCGGTGACTCGGCTTTCGAGGGAAGCGCGATAGGCGCGCTCGAAGTGCCCGGGAGCGTCGAGGCGATCGGTCGCTCCATCGCGCGCGCTACGAACGTCGTGTTCGCCGGCGCCGAAGCGACGTTTCGGCTTGCTTCTGGTTCAGGCGCCTACGCCGTCGACCCGTCGGGCGGCCTCTACCGTCACAACGAGGCGGGGCTTTCACTCGAAGAGCTGCTCGACGAGAACGCGGCCGACTATCAGGTGGCTGACGGCACGGTGGCCGTCGCGGCGCGGGCACTCGTGCGTCACCCTCGCATCGAGCACGTCCGGTTACCCGAAGGCATGGCCGTCGTGGGCGAATCGGCTTTCAGCGGCTGCAAACACCTGAAGTGTGTGGAACTGCCCGACACCCTCGTCGAAATCGGGCCAGAGGCGTTCGCTGGCACGGCGCTCGAATCGATTCGCGTCCCCGCGCGCCTCCTGCGCATCGGGGACCTCGCCCTCTCGACAGCGGGGTCACGCAAGATCGGCTCCGTGCCCACGTTGCGCCGCATCGAGGTCGACGAGGGGAACGAGATTTACGAGCTCGTCGACGGGCTGCTCTGCGAGCGCACGCAACAAGGGCGCCGCATCATCGCGTTCGACAACAATCATGCACTGGTCCGTTTCCCCGACGACGTCGTGGAGGTTGCAGGCTTCGCGCTCGGCAACGCACATGGGATACGCGAGCTCCGGTTGAACGCCGCACTCGCCGAGATAGGCGTTGGAGGCCTCGCAATTTGGTCGGCTATCGAGCGCCTGCAGGTGAACGTTCAAGTGCCAATCGAAGGCAGAACGGAATTCGATTTCACCTTTCCGCGGACCGTCGAGTCCATGCAGGCGGCGTCGACCGCCCTCGGCGGATACGGCTTCGTCAACGTTCGCGAGATTGCACGGCTTTGCGACAAGAGCATCCTCAGCTGCCATAACTACGCAAGGCCGGAGAGAGATGGTTCAAGTGCATACGATCAGGCCATTCTCATGGCGAATCGGCTGGAAGACCCAGTGCTCATGAGCGCTGGCGACCGAAACCTCTTTGCGCAGACGATTGCTTTGCATCTCGAAATCATATGCGTCGACATCTCCCGCCACGACGATCGTAGGTTGCTCAGTAAGATGGCCGACCTGGGATTCCTCAATCAGGGCAATATCGATTGCATCATTTCCGCTGTTGCCCGGCTCGAAGATGCGGCAACGACGGCGCATCTGTTGGAGATGAAGAGGCGTCGATTCCAGGGCGATCCCTTCGATTTCACCATCTAGGTCCATCGGAGAGCGAGAGTCGAAGGAGGTGTAAGCCGCTGTGGCAAAAGACCAGAAACAAGAAAGATGGGAGCGCGCTGCGAAAGTGGCAGCGGAGGTGATCGGCGAGAGCCGCATCCAGCTCATGCTGAAGTTCCGCTTCCTCGACCTCGCGTTGTGGCGCATGGAGGCGCAGCCTGTCGCAGTTCAGGGCCGCTACGCCCTCGCAACCGACGGGAGGGAGCTCTTCTTCGAGCCGTATACCGTGACCGCGCGTTTCGAGGAGTCGTTTGACGAGGTGGTGCGCGACTACCTTCACCTGGTGATGCATTGCATCTTCCGCCATCCCTTCGACGAGGGCCACAAGTGTTGAACCGCAGATTGCGAGCGCGGTCCAACGTCACATTATTTAAGTTGTCAACGTGCGGCGGGGCAGCTCTCACGCTGCCCCGCTCCTCGGTCTCGGCGCCTGCCGTTCCCGTCGCCCCGCTCTCGTCGGGCATCCAGGGCATGTCCCCCGGCTCCGCGGTGCATTCGGGGCATCCCATGAGCCCGCAGAGGCAGTCGAGGTCCCAGCGCTCGCGGTCGGACTCGGGGAGG
>JAFRGA010000014.1 GCA_017434045.1 Eggerthellaceae bacterium | reverse complement strand
GACAACTACCTGAAGCTGCCCGGTGATTACCTGTTCTCGGAAATCGCGTCCCGTATTGCCGCATATGGAGCGCAGAACCCCGACAAGGCCGGGCGCGTCGTGCGGTTGGGCATCGGGGATGTCACCCAACCTCTAGCTCCATCCATCGTGGAAGCCTTGCATGCGGCGGTCGATGAGATGGGTGATGCGACGACGTTTCGCGGGTACGCTCCCGACCTGGGCTATGACTTCTTGCGCGAGACTATCGCGGAGTGCGATTTCAAATCTCGCGGAGCGCTGGTCGAGGCCGACGAGGTGTTCGTCAGCGATGGCGCCAAATCCGATTGCGCGAACATCCAGGAAATCTTCAGCGCCGATGCGCGCATTGCCGTGTGCGACCCCGTGTACCCGGTCTACGTCGACTCCAACGTGATGGCGGGCCGCACGGGAATGTACGACGCTGCCACCGGGTTGTGGAGCGACGTCGAGTACATGCCCTGCACGAGAGAGGGGGGCTTCACGCCCAGGCTGCCCGATGCCGATGCAGATGTATCGCTCGTCTACCTGTGCTTCCCCAACAATCCGACGGGGGCAGCTATCGCGAAGCCCCAGTTGCAGGCATGGGTCGACTATGCCAACGAGCACGGAGCGGTCATCGTGTACGATGCCGCTTACGAGGCCTACATCTCGGATTCCGACTTGCCACACTCCATCTACGAGTGCGATGGCGCGCGTAGCTGCGCCATCGAGATCAGAAGTTTCTCGAAAAACGCGGGTTTCACGGGCACGAGGCTCGGCTATACGGTCGTGCCGCGCGACCTGAAGGATGCCCGTGGCATCTCGATGCACGACTTGTGGGCTCGGCGCCATGGCACGAAGTTCAACGGTGCGCCATACATCGTGCAGCGTGCGGGCGAGGCTGTTTACAGCGAGCGGGGCCGCTTCGAGACGCGTGAGCAGATCGCGTACTACATGGAAAACGCACGCATCATCCGCGAAGGCTTGGCTGAGGCGGGCTATGAAGTTTTCGGCGGCGTGAACGCGCCTTATCTGTGGCTTGCCGTGCCCGATGGCATGTCGTCGTGGCAGTTTTTCGATCTGCTGCTCGAAACGGTGCAGGTCGTCGGAACGCCGGGCTCGGGGTTCGGTCCGAGCGGCGAGGGGTACTTCCGCCTGACGGCGTTCGGGTCCCGTGAATCCGCCGAAGAAGCCGTTCGCCGCATCCGGTCTTTGTAAGCAGCCCCGAGCGATTTCTTGAGTTCGCCAAGAACGAGGGTGTCCTTTTCTCGTGCTGGTAGGTGACAGACTGGCGGATGCGGATGATGGGCTGGTCATGTAGTATACGTTGCGTGCGGTCAGACCAACAGGATGGAGGAACGCGTGCTCGTGCCGACGTATGCGGAAACGCTCGAGATGCTCTGCATACAGGCAGGTGGCAACGATCGTGCGGAAGAGCTTTTCGGTGGCTGTCTGCAAAACGTTATGCGCCGTGTTCCGCCGTTTCTCATCGGATCATCGTTTCCCGAGATGTACCTTGAGTTTCCCCTGGCGGGAGACCCGTTCTGTGACCTCACGCTGCTGCTGGGCGAGCTTTCGACCGAGTGTCGCATCGATTCGCCGATAGCCGCAGATACAGACTCTCTGCTCGGCTTCTACTCCAAGGTGCAAGCGAATGGGCTTTGCACAAAAGATGGCGGCGGCGTCTCCTTCGGCTTCGAGATTGACTGCTCGAGTCCAGATCCCGTGGCTGCTGGCGTGTACTTCCAACCGCGAAAGAGGCACGAGCTCGTGCGACCGTTCTGCGAGGCGGCGGGGAATGCGGCCGCAGCCGACCTCTACCTAGCTCAGAATGCACGCATGAGCCCAGGCTGGGAGCTGTCCTACCTGGGCATGTTCCAAGGGAGGGAAGGTTCGCCCCTGCGTGTGGGAGGCTATGTAGACGCAATCGAGAAGGATCGGTGCGCCGATGATCCCGCACGCATCAGCCGCATCTTGCAAAACGCCGGCTTTCCCGCCATCCACGGCGAAGCCTTTGCACAGGCTGCGCGGGTGATGCATCTGGCGCCCAGCAAAATTGACTTTCAGATCGACGTCCTTCCCGATGGCCGTTTGGGAGACGCGTTCGCGATAGAGGTCTTCTTTGATTGCGGTTCTTCGGCTAGCGCTCGCGAGTCGTTCACGGAAGGTGCGGGCGCACAAGTCGTAAGCCAATGCCGGGAATGGGGGATTGCAGACGAGCGAGCCGAACGCATGGTTGATATGGCTTTCATGCGCGCCTTGCCTGTGGAGATCGTGGAGGGCGTTCGAGCGTTCTTCTATTTCAAAACAATGCCATGTTGGCTCAAGCTGCGCTGGGTGAACGGCATACTTCAGCCGGCGAAGATGTACTACTTCATGTTGGCGGGTCCCATTCCAGCATGAACGCAAAAACAGGGGCCGTGCGGTCTCTGCCGCCCAGCCCGATGTCAAGGCATTTCACATTCGGGAAACGCTTGCGATCCTAATGTCCCTGCCAGCCCGGATGACGTTCTTTTTCTGCCCATTTCTGAAGGCTTTCCCCGAGCTTCATGCAGTTTTCCCTCTGCTCCGGGGTGAGTTTCTCCAGTGCTTTTTGCGTCTCGGGGTCAATCACCCCACCGGCGATCATGTCCAGATCGGCGTCGGTGAGCTCGATGCCGGAAGTCTGCGCGAGCTTCATGAACTCCTGGGGCGTCTCACAGGCCTCCGCCTTCTCGAGCATCTCTGGCGTAATGGCGTCAAAGTTCATGGTGATACTCCCTTCATCGTTGCATGAACACCTCGCAATTGGTGCGGCAATCTTTGCGCCGCGCCGATTGGCTCTTTTAGCGCAATGAGCAGTCTAGCACGGTGACTCTTCCGAGGCCAGCTGTGGCATCACTGTGCTGCTCGCATGAGGATGCGATAGCCCAAAGGAGCCCGAAGGGGCCCAAAGGAGCTCAAAGGGGAGTATGCCTCTTGGAATTGTTGAGCTAGCTTCCGACGGCCCACCGACTCATTAGGCTTCCGGATTGCTTTGTTGCAGGCAGGTTTCCCCGCTATTAACACCCGATTTCGAAACACGACCGTAAATCCTTAGAAACATCCGCCCCCTATCTTCGGGTTAGTCCGAACCGGCACATCGCGAGGAAGGGGCATTTCACATGGGACGAATCGCTGAGGAATACGGCACGCTGGTGTTCAACGATCATACGATGCAGGAGCTGCTGCCGTCTGCGACGTACAAGGCGCTGGCCAAGACGATCAAGGAAGGCAAGCCGCTCGACATCGAAGTTGCG
>JAFRGA010000097.1 GCA_017434045.1 Eggerthellaceae bacterium | reverse complement strand
GCTAGCTGCCCGCCTCGTCCATTATAGCGGACGGGATGCGGCGGGTGCCGCCAACTTGCAAATGTGACCAGAGGGGATACTCCCGTCTGGTCACATTTGGCGGGCGATATTGCCGGACTAAAGTAAATATTGATACCGGAGAAGTAAGACCGGCTAGCTGCCCGCCTCGTCCATTATAGCGGACGGGATGCGGCGGGTGCCGCCAACTTGCAAATGTGACCAGAGGGGATACTCCCGTCTGGTCACATTTGACGGGCGATATTGCCGGACTACAAAAAGCGATTAAGAGTCACTATGGAAAGTAATAAGCCCGACTAGCTGCCCGCCTCGTCCATTATAGCGGACGGGATGCGGTTGGCTACTCCTCGCGATTGAGGATGCGGTAGATCAAATCCATGTCCAAGCTGTTGCGCACGGCGTCGGCGAGCTTGTCGTACTGGGCTTCCTTATAGGCGCGCATGTCAACGGCTTCGATGGCCGATTCGTCCAGGCCCTTCGCCGCCAGAAGCGATGACACGACAGCCTGGCCGCATGCTTGCGAATCGAAAATGCCGTGGATGTACGAACCGTAGACGTTACCCGCCTGAATGACCGGCTCTTCCAGAATGCGCTCCTCCGGCACCGACAGCTCGTCGGCGTCCGCACCCTCGGCAAGCTCGGTGCGGCCCATGTGGATCTCGTAACCCTCGACCTCGACGCCAGACAAGGCCGTAAGGGGACCCCCGAGTTCGCCAATCTGCTTCACGACCCTGACCTGATGCTTTTCGGGACTGAAGACCGTACGTGTGGGCAAGAGCCCCATGCCGCGCATATCTCCGCCGCCTTCGGCACCATAGGGGTCGGAAACCTCCTGGCCGAGCATTTGGAAGCCGCCGCAAATTCCGAACACGACGGTACCCTCGGCGGCACGCTTGAGGATGGACGCCTCGAGACCCGATTCGCGCAGCCATTTCAGGTCGGCAAGCGTGCTCTTCGTGCCGGGAAGCACGATCAAGTCGGGTGCCCCCAGCTCATGGGCGCGCGATACGTAGCGGACGTTCACGCCGGCCATGGCGGACAAGGCGATGAAGTCGGTGAAATTCGAGACCTTCGGCAAGCGCACGACCGCGATGTCCACGAGGGAAGGCACCGCCTCGGCCGTGAAGCGGTCCGAAAGGCTGTCCTCGTCGTCGATGTCGAGGATCGTGTAGGGCACCACACCCGCCACGGGAACACCCGTGCGGTCGCGCAGGATGTCGAGACCGGGATCGAGGATGGTCGGGTCGCCGCGGAACTTGTTGACGATCGTGGCTTTCACAAGGGCGCGCTCGTCATCCTCAAGGAGCAAGATCGTGCCGATGAGCTGCGCGAACACTCCACCACGATCGATGTCGCCCGCAAGCAGGACCGGTGCGTCCACGAGCTTCGCCATGCCCATGTTGACAATGTCGTCGTCCTTGAGGTTGATTTCGGCTGGCGAGCCGGCTCCCTCGATCACGATGATGTCGAAACGCTCCGCCAAGTCGTTGTACGCCTCCATGATCTGCGGAACGAGCTGCTTCTTGAACGCGAAGTACTCGCGCGCCGTCATGTTGCCAAGCACCTGCCCGTTCACGATGACCTGCGAACCCACGTCGTTGGTGGGCTTGAGCAAGATGGGGTTCATCGCAGCCTCAGGCTCGATGCCCGCCGCCTCGGCCTGCACGACCTGCGCGCGGCCCATTTCGTCGCCCTTTGCGGTGATAGACGAGTTCAGGGCCATGTTCTGCGACTTGAACGGCGCCACCTTGTAGCCGTCCTGCGCGAACACGCGGCATAGACCGGCTACGAGCAGGCTCTTGCCCACACCCGACATCGTTCCCTGCACCATGATGGGTTTAGCTGTCATGCTCCCACTTCCTCTTTCTGTCCAGAATTCCGTTTACAGTGCTAGCAGGCATTCAAGCATCTCGAACGGTCCGTTCTCCTAAACTCCAGGCTAGTCTTTCCGAATCACATCGTTCAGGGTTTGCACCATCACCGCGATGTCTATCGGCTTCGCGATATGCCCTTGCATTCCGACATCACGCGCCGTCTGCACGTCCTCGGCGAAGGCGTTGGCGGTCATGGCGACGATTGGCACGTTTGCGCGCGTTGGGTCTTCGAGGGACCTGATTTCCCGCGTTGCCTCGTACCCGTCCATGATCGGCATCTGGATATCCATCAAGATGATGTCGTATGTGGAAGGTGGAAACTCCTCCACCATCTCGACAGCCATCTTGCCGTCCTCCGCCGTGTCGACTATGAAACCGAGTTGCTCGAGGATGAGGTTGGCTATTTCCATGTTGATGATGTTGTCCTCAACCAACAGAACGCGCATTCCCGAGAACGCCATGTTCTGCTCCGCGAGATGCGAGTCTTCCTTTTCGTCGGTCGAGGGCAGCTCGTCTTCCCTAGCAAGCCTGAACTTCACCCGGATAATGAACACCGTTCCGCTACCCGGGGACGTGAGCACCTCGATGGTGCCGCCCATCAAGTCGACGATGCGTTTCGTTATGGCAAGACCCAGGCCCGTTCCCTCGATTCCGCTGACGGTGGAGGTGCGCTCGCGCTCGAAGGCGTTGAACATCTTGTCGACGAACTCCTTGGACATGCCGATGCCGGTGTCCTGGATGCTTATCTCGTAGGAACCGTAACCGTCTTCAGCATTGCCCATCTCCAAAACCGACACTTTGATTGTCCCACCCTCGGGGGTGAATTTGTATGCGTTGCTGAGAACGTTCAGGAGCACGCGGTTCAAGCTCTGCTTGTCGCACCACACGTAGCGGTTCTTGAGTTGCGAGGCATGGACGGAGTAGTCGATGCCCTTCTGTGCCATCTGCCCCGAGAACAGGTCGTAAATATCCTCGAAAATGGCAGGGAGGTCTTCCGGCGTGAAGTCAAGCTCGAGTTTGCCGCTCTCGATACGGCTCATCTCCAGGATATCGTTGAGCAAGGAGAGCAGATGCTGGCTGGAGCTCTCGATCTTGGTCAGGTAATCTTGCAGCTGAGGCGTTTCAGCCTCCTGTTTGGCGAGGGTCGTGTAGCCTATGATGGCATTCATGGGCGTGCGGATGTCATGAGACATGTTGAAGAGGAATTGGCTTTTTGCGAGGCTCCCCTCTACAGCTCTAATCTTCTCGCGCTCGACCGCCTCGTGCTTGATCCTGACCAGATTCTGAACGTAGAGCATGACGACGAGTCCCACGAACACGATGAGGAGCAAGACGCCACCGCCTGCCACCAAAGACGAGCGTGCTGCCTCGACGGTTTCGCACTCCATGATCGTCTTCGCAAGCCACATCAGCGCCGAGTAAACAAGCAGGGCAAACAGCACGATGCCTGAAACGGACATGCCGCTGTACTCGGAGAGGGTGGAATGGATGACGGTCCTCCAGTAGAACACGAACCCGAGCAGGCACCACAGCGACAAGAGCAGGAAGGCCTCGTTTCCCATGGCCTCCAGGGCAGTGAGCCGGGGCACCAGCTGAACGACGACGAACGCCACCGAGATAACCGTGCCAATCACGCCTGTGACCATCATGGCGCGGTTGGCCTCCGCTTTTGCCGCTTTGTATGTAGCTGCGGACGTGTATCCGAAGCAGACTATCGCGCCGAAGGCCGTCAGGTCGACAAACCAGCTGAGATTGTTCCTGCCCAGAAGTGAGATCGACATCGACAGAACCATGATGAACAGTATGCTGTAGCTCGTCTTGGAAAACCTCTGGGACAAGATGCGGTCCTCTGCCATGGTGGAGAGCATGCGTGTCGTGGCGCGGTAGCCTCCTATGATGCCGGTGAGGATGGCAGCCGTAGCCGAAATGCCGATGACGACAAGTCCTGCAGGCCCCATGATTTCGCTCGCAACATAGAACGTCGGAACGGCGGCGACGCCGCTCAATTTACCGAGGTTCGCTATGTATTCTCCCCAAGAGCTAAAACCGTCGGGCACCACCGCCACGCTCACAAGCGCCATAGCGGCATAGGTTAAGCCGGCGATGATCACGCCAACTATGATAATCGCCTTGGAGTTCTTTACGGGAAACTTGAAATGGGCTGTATCGAACGAGATGACCTCGAAGCCAACGAACGCCCAGGGCGCCAGGATGATCAAGCTGAAAACACCGTAAGCACTGTCAACCCCCGCCGTTCCAAAGCCGAGCGCAACATTCCCCGATAGCACATGGGGCACGCAGAGGGCCGATACTATCAAGGCGCCCGCCGCGAGCAAGACCGCGAGGAACGTGTGAACGTATTGCAGGGCCGGCTTGGCTGCGATGTAGAGCAGCCCCACGGCGAGGAGCGCCGCCATCGTCACGCCCACTTCGCCTGCATAAACGACGTTTCCCGCAATCACGTAATGGGCACCGGTCTCCAACAGTCCGCCGAACAGGGTCCGAACCACGATGAACAGTGCGCTCGCGTTCAGGAAGACGATCGTCAAATAGGACAAGCACAGAAACCACGCGCAGAGAAATGCGTGATCCCGCCCGAACGCCTCCTTCGCATACGAGTACAAGCCGCCCGTTCGGGGGTGCCTTGCCATGAGGAACGCCACGTTGACCCCGATGATCAGCATGATCGCCGTGCTGATCGCCATGGCGATGACGGTGCCCAACGGGCCGGCCACCGGAAGGAACGTCGTTCCTGGCATGACGAAGGCACCCCAGCCCACCATGACACCGAAGGCCATGGCCCACACGTCAAGCGGGGAAAGGTAACGGTCTAAGGCCTTGGTGGTGATGTGGTCATCCATAGCTACTGTGCTCTTCACTCCAACCCAATTGCTACCAGAGAATTATATATCAGGCATGGTACTGAGCACAGGCGCGCACGAAGCGTTCCAGCGACGAGGGGCATGCGTGGAGGCAGAGATGTGGGTAGCCGGCATAAAGCGTCGGCGTGGCATGAGCGCATTCCCAGCCGAGGGGGCTCTGGGGCTTCTGCGCGCGGAAGGCGCCACCTGGCGCATCGCTGTCCCAGTAGTGAAACTCGTGCGCAGGCAGCGAATCGCCCACCCCACAAAGTAGGTTATCCGCTTTCGCCTCGATGTCGATGTACCCGAAACGGCTGAGTCGCGGCGTCTTGAACGAGCGCCCCGGGATGACGCCCACCATGGGCCAAAAACGCCCCTCGGCATCCTCGAGTTCCTCGTGCAGGAACATGAACCCTCCGCACTCAGCTATGATCGGCATGCCCGCCTCGGCTGCTTCGCGGATCTCGGCGAGGAGCGTCGTGTTCCCGCTGAGCTCGGAGCAGTGCAGCTCGGGATACCCTCCGCCAAGGTAAAGCCCGCTTGCACCTTCCGGCAGATGGGCGTCTGAAAGCGGGGAGAAGTTCACGAGTTCGGCGCCAAGATGCTCCATCGTCCTCAGCGTATCGGAATAGTAAAAGCAGAACGCATCGTCATGGGCCACGGCGATTCTCGGAGCGTGTTCAAGGGATGGGGGGTTCAACGCGTTTTCCTCGTATGAAAGCTCGGGGGCTGTGCCCGCCAGTTCCAACAGGCCGTCGATATCGATGGTTTCCTCGAACGTTGTTGCGATCTTGTTGAGCTTGACCTGCAAATCCGCCACTTCGGAAGCCGTCACGAGCCCGAGATGGCGGCTCTCGAGGCTGCAATCCTGCAAGACGGGAACGTAGCCGTATGCGCGGATGCCGCATTCCTGTTCGATGAGCTCTTTCAAGCGAGGATAGAGCATGGGCGCGCAGCGGTTGATCACCACGCCCGCAATACCGCTCGGATTGCGGAAACGCAAGAATCCGAGCACTTCCGCGGCAATGGAGCGCGCGCGGCCTTTCCCGTCTACCACGAGCACGGCAGGCGTCCCGGTGGCGCGGGCGACATCCCAGGCAGACGCCTCGTCGCTCACCGCGATGCCGTCGTAATAGCCCATGACGCCCTCGATGACGGTCATGTCAGCCTCGCGCGCGCCGCCGGCTACGAGCTCGCGCACCTGGTTCTCGCTCATGAAGAACAGGTCCAGGTTCCGCGAATCCGCCCCTATCACCTCGCGGTGGAACATGGGGTCGATGTAATCGGGGCCGCACTTGCAAGCCTGAAGCCTCAGGCCGCGATTCGCGAACGCCTGCAACAAGCCGCAGGTGAACGTCGTCTTGCCGCCCCCGCTGGCAGGAGCGCATATCAAAAGGCGTGGCGCCTTGGTCTTCATAATCGGTCCTTTCGGAACTCGCATCGTGCGTTACTGCCCGATAACGTCGCCCGCCCGAAGGGGTTCGCCTACAGCGTCCTCGGCGGTAACGACCCCATTCACACACCACATCGCTGCCCGCCTGCGGAAGCGGCTCACCCCTTCGGGCAGGCGACCTGACAGAAGGCCTGACCTCGTGTCAGGTTCGACAGGGTTCGCCTACAGCGTCCTCGGCGGAAATCACTTCACTCGCACACCACATCGCCGCCGCCTGCGGAAGCGGCCAACCTTCAGGTGGGCAGACCCACAGCTAACGTCGTACGCGAACCCTTTTCCGCAATCAACAACGTGGGACTACGTCACCTTTCCTGCTTTCCCGCTCATCACGACTCCAACTTGCCGGGCTCGTACTTGGGCACGGCGGGGTTCTCGACGAGCATGACCGCCAAATCGAGGAACTCCTGCTGGGCCAGCTCGGCTGCCGTCCCGTTCACGATGCGCTCGTCGTCATAGGACAAGCGCTCGCCCACGTGCACGATCACATCGCCGAGACCGGCTTCCACGAGCAGGGCGCACACATCGCGGGCTTTCGTCTTCCCGCCTGTGAGCATGAAGGTCTTGGCGTTCGTGCGCACTTCCTCGACCGGATCGCATTCGCGACCGTGGGCCGATACCAGGTGCACGTCCTGCCATGGCGTCAGCAGGCGCGCGCAGAGGCACACAACCGACGAGATGCCGGGAATGGAACGGACTTCCAGCCCCTCCACGCTGCGCAGTTTTTCAGAAAGCGCAGTGGCGCCGCTGTAGAAGCCCACGTCACCCGAGAACAGCACGCAGGCGCGCTGGGCGTCCGACCTGCGCAACGCCTCGACGATGTCGTCGCTCTTGATGAGGGCGAGCTTCTGGCACGTGCGGGATTCGTACGGCTCGAGCATGCGCTTCGCCCCTATGAGCAAATCACTGCGCCCGATGGCCTTCGCCGCCTCGATTGTGAGCGTGTCGGGATTACCAAGCCCAATGCCCACGAGATACACCATCCTTGGGGAAGACCCTTCCGAGTCGGAAGCCGACGCGACCTTTTCCGTCACAGGCTCTTCGATATACGAAACGCCCAGCATACGCGCCAATTCGGCTTGCACTTCTCCGAAGAGCAGGCCCTCCTTCTCTTCGGGCCGCTGGATAACCACGAGCTCCGCGCCGCAGGCAGCTGCTGCGTCGATCTTCTCCTGGAACCCACCCGTGCTCCCCGACGCTTTGGTCACCATCGCGCGAATGCCGTACTGGCGCATGGTCGCCACGTTCATGTCGAACGAGAACGGCCCCTGCATGGCGATGATGCGGCTTGCAGGGATGCCGAGCTCATGCGCCTTCGTCACCGAAGCTTCAACGGGCAGTATGCGCACGAACAACCGCTCTTCGAAATCGGGCATGGCCGTGACGAACGTCGCGAGGTCCTTCGCACCCGTCGTGAGCATGACGTTGCCCTCGAGGTGCGCGACGTATTCGGCCGCCTCCTGCACATCCGGGACGAGCGTATAGCAGCCCCCGTCGTCCTCATCGCGTACGAGGCGCAGAAGGGGCAGCTCGTGAGCTTCGGCGAGAGCGGCGATGCTCTGCGTGACATGCGTCGCATAGGGATGCGTCGCGTCCACGATGCATGCGAAATCATGCTCGGCCACCAGACGCTCTTTCGCCTCGGCATCGAGCGGCCCGACGAGCGAGGTCACGCGCGCAAGCCCATCCACCAGCTCGCCGCCGTACTCCGTCGCCGCGCACGTCACGACATCGCATGCGTCAAGGTCGCTGAGCCACTCGACGAGCTCACGCCCTTCGGCAGTCCCGCCAAACACCAATACTTCCACGTGAACAGCCCTTTCAGTTACAATCTCACGCTAATCCGCGCTTCGCCCGCAGCTTCCCTATCCAAGCGTCTTCAAATGCTCCATGACGGCGTCGTTGCCCTCGATGAGCTGTTCGCCATCGTAGAAGTACGGGATCTTGTTGGCGTCCCCGCCAAGCGCGAGCAGTTCGTTGTAGGGACCTACCTGCTCGACATCGCGCAAGTCAAGCGCAATCCCATGCTCTGCGGCGTAATGCGTGGCAATCGAGCAGGTGGGGCAAGGTGCCCAGTAGTACAGAATCGGCGTTTCCACAATCGTCTCCTATCTCGTTTCGGCCTGTTTCCAAAGAAGATGCCCGCGCGCCTAGTCCTCTCGTTGCAGGTACCCGCGCGGGGTGACCATGTGCCCGTCTATCTCCTGCGTCTGGGAATTGCCGATGTAAACGCACGTGAACATATCGACTTTCGTATCCCGCAGCTTCGCGAGGGTCATGATGTTCGCCTCCTCGCCTTCGCGCCCGATGTTGCGCACCGTGCCGCACACGGTGTCCGGGTCCTTGCCGGCGGCAAGCAGGATGTCGCAGGCACGTTGCAGGTAGTCGGGGCGCTTGTGCGAAGAGGGATTGTAGAGGCTGATGACGAAATCGGCCTGGGCTGCGGCAGTTAGACGCTGCTCGATCTTCTCCCACGGGGTCAAAAGGTCCGAGAGCGAGATGGTGCACCAGTCATGCATGAGCGGGGCGCCGAGCACGGCCGCGCCTCCCGTTGAAGCGGACACGCCGGGGATGACCTCGATGTCGACGGGAGGGTATTCGGATGCCAGCTCGAAGATGAGGCCGGCCATGCCGTACACACCCGGATCGCCCGAGCACACCATGGCGACGCTACGCCCCCCGGCAGCAGCCTCGAGAGCCTTGCGGCAACGGTCCACTTCCTTCCTCATGGGCGTGGTCAGGATTTCCTTCTCGGGAAACTCGTCGTGCAGCAGGTCGATGTACACCGTGTAGCCTGCAACCAGATCGCACGCCTCGATGGCTTTGCGGGCACGGCCCGACATGTCCTCGGCGCCGCCGGGCCCCAAGCCCACGACGTACAGTTTGCCCGTTCCCTCGTTTGCCACTTCGCTCATGCTTGTCTCCATTCCGCCGCCTTCGCCGGCAGCACCCTTTTAACGAGAACGCTTTCGTTCTATCTTCTTGAGCCACCCTCGAGCAACGCGATGGCGACGGTGGTTCCGTTTCCCGCCTGCTTTCCCAACAACAGGCGGCCCCCTTGCGCAAGCGCCGCCCGCTCGCATACGTTATCGACCCCGACCGTGCGACGCACGAAATCGGAAGCGGCAAACTCCCCCGGCACCGCGTTCAACTCGTCAGCAGTGTAGAACCGGGTTGCCCAGCCATGCTTGGCGGCGAGCTGCAGGATAGCCGCTTCGTCTTTCTTGACGTCGATCGAGGACAAGAGCCCCACGGCAAGCGGCGAAATGCCGGCCTTCGCCAAAGCGTCGCCAACCGCCTGCTCCAACACCGCCGGATCGGCATCCTTGCGACAGCCCACGCCAACGGTCACGACCCTTGGGACAAGATGCAACGTGCGCGTGAACGGCTGGCACGCATCGTCGAGCGACACGGCGAAGCCCACGTCCGGCCGTTCGCCCTGCATGGTAGCCTCAGGCGACCCCCCGCTTGCCCGCCCGACCGCGATCACGCCCGCAGGCGGGTCCCAGCCGAGCTCGAAATCGGAAGAGAACCCCACCGTCTCACCTGACAGCAAGCGGGCCGATATCTCCTTCGCGACAACGCGCTCGACGATTGCATAACCTCGCCGGGCTGCCCATTCGTCGACCGCGAACAGCTCGTTTACGTCCGTGGCGGTAGAGACGACAGCCTGGCCGCCGCATACCTCCGCCACCGTTCGCGCCAGCTCGTTGGCACCCCCGACGTGCCCGGAAAGCAGGGGCACGACGAAGTGGCCCGCCTCGTCGACGCTCACGACGGCAGGATCGTGGAACTTGTCGCGGACATAGGGCGCGATGGCGCGCACCGCGATGCCGGTCGCACTCACGTACACGAGCGCATCGGCAGCTTCGAACTGTTCGGCCGTCCATGCTCCCAAGCTCTGGTAGGGCTCTATGCCACATGCGCCGGCAAAACGCTCGGGTCCGTGCACCGAGACGCTCGCGCCCGCATAATCGCCCCGCTCTTTCAGGCCGGTTGCAATCGAGGTTGCCAGATCGCAGCCCCTGCGCGTAAAGGCGATGAAAGCGCACGTGAAGTTCGGCTTGGAACCAAGCGACGTGGTGTTCTGGTTGCTTGCGCTGCTCATCGGTCGCCTTCGCCCGACTATTCGTCGGTTCCCTTCCGGAACATGTGGGTGAAAGCGGGGTCGTACAGCTTGGAGCGGTCATAGGCATCGCCGAGGAATCCCCCGATGGTAATGAGGGCCGTGTTCTTCACGCCCGCTTCGCGCGCCGTCTCGACCAGCGTGCCCACGGTGCAACGCCATACCTTCTCGTCGGGCCAGGTCGCCTTGTAGACGATAGCCGCCGGCGTGTCAGGCGAGTAGCCGCCGGCCAGAAGCTCCTCGACGGCGCCATCGAGCAAGCTGGTGGACAGGAACAGCACCATCGTACAGCCGTGACTGGCCATCAGACGCAGCTTCTCGCCATCCGGGACGGGCGTGCGGCCTTCCATGCGCGTGATGATGACCGACTGGGAAACGTTGGGGAGCGTGTACTCGGCCTTGAGAGCTGCCGCGGCACCGCAGAACGACGAGACACCCGGCACGACCTCGTACTCGATTCCGGCTTCGTCGAGCAAATCCATCTGCTCGCGATGCGCGCCGTACAGGCAGGGATCGCCCGTGTGAAGGCGCACGCACATCTTGCCGGCTTCTTCGGCAGCGCGTTCGACGGCCACGACTTGTTCGAGGGTCATGTGCGCGGAGTTGTGGATTTCGCAGCCCTCCTTGGCATAGTCGAGCAGCGCGGGGTTCACGAGCGAACCCGCATAGATGATGACGTCGGCCTCGCCGAGCATTTTCGCGCCACGGACTGTGATGAGGTCTGCCGCACCCGATCCTGCGCCTACGAAATGAATCATGTGATCGTCCTTTCCAACACGCCTGCGGAATTCGATGCTTCCGCTTTTACACCTTTACCTCTTAACGCTTTCGCGCCTTTTCCCCTATCCCCTAGCTCGGGTTGCCCAGCCAAACGCGTGCTAGCTGCTCGGCGCCGGGCGTCTCGCCCAGCACGCCGTGCACGTTGCTGAACACGATGGCCTCCACCTGCAGGCGGCCGGCCACGCGATGGTTCAGCTTGTCGGCGAGACTGCGCATGAGCGAGTCCATGGCGGCACCGTCCAACCCGCATTCCTTCAACGCGTCGAGCGCCGCATCGGTCGTGGCCGCCATCATGATCTGCTCCACGACCTGCTGGGAAGCCCCGACAAGCGCCGCATGGGCCGCCAGCACCTCAACGCGGCAATCGGCCACGCGCGAGTGCGTGTTCATGATCCCGCCGGCCACCTTCGCCATCTTGCCGATATGGCCGACGATAAGCAGGCGTTCGAACCCCAGCACGCAGGCTGCGTCGAGCGTGGCCCCGAAATAGTTCGAGCACGAGACCGCTTCGTCCATGTTGAGCTCCAGCTGACCGCAGGCGAAATCGCGGCCGTAATTGCCGGGAACCACGAGAAGGTCCACGACGCCGCGTTTCCGCAGCATGCGCATCTCGAGCTCGATCGACGAAATCAGGGCATCCTCGCTCATGGGCCGCACGATGCCGCCCGTGCCAAGCACCGAGATGCCGCCCTCGATGCCAAGGCGTGGGTTGAACGTCTTGGCCGCCAACTCCACCCCCGCGGGAATCGAGATGGTGACGAGCAGCCCGCGGACTTCCGGGCGCTCCCCTTCTTCCCCATCGTCGTTTGCAAGGGATTCGGTCTTCGCCTCGAGAGCTTCGAGCGAGGCGTCTGCCAAAACGTCTTCGACTTGCTCCTTGATCATCCGACGCGGCGTCGAGTTTATGGCTGCCGCCCCGACTGGTTGGTCGAGGCCCTCGCGCGTGACACGCCCGACGCCCAGCCCGCCGTCGATCTGCACGCCCGGCTCGTCGCTGTACTCCACGCGCGCGTACACGAGCGCGCCGTTCGTCACATCCGGGTCATCGCCCGAATCCTTCATCACCGCGCACTGGGCCCAACCCGGGCCCTGGTCATGTTCCTCGACTTCGATGACAACCTCGACGCCCGCAGGGGTGAGGAGGTTGACCGCCGGCACGAGCTCGCCATGCAACAGCAACTCGGCTGCCGCACGCGAAGCCGCCGCAGCGCACGAGCCCGTCGTGTATCCACAGCGCATGCGCTTCGTGCCGACTGTTATGTATTCCTCGAGCTTGCGCATCGCATACCTCATCAAAATGTGGAAAAGGGTCAGACCCTTTTCCACATGCCGCTACGCTTTCAGGAACTCCTCGATTGCGCCGAGCGTCTCGTCTATCATGGCGTCGGTATGCGCGGTGTTCAAGAACATGGCCTCGAACTGCGATGGGGCCAAATAGAATCCGCGCTCGAGCATGAAGCGGAAGTACTCGGCGAAACGGGCCGTGTCAGCCTTCTTCGCCGTCGCATAGTCGACGACTGGGTCCGGCGTGAAGAACACGCTTCCCAAAGAGCCGACGTGATTGATGGTGCAAGGGGCCTCGAAGCGTTCGAGCAGGTTCTTTATGCCGCCGAACAGACGCGTGCCGGCGGATTCCAGGCGCTCGTAGTGCTCGGGGTGGTCATGAAGTTCCACGAGCTGGGCGAGCCCCGCCGTCATGGCGATGGGATTGCCCGAAAGCGTACCCGCCTGATACACCGGGCCGACAGGCGCCATCTGCCCCATGACATCGCGCCTGCCGCCGAACGCGCCGACCGGCATGCCCCCACCGATGATCTTGCCGTACGTCACGAGGTCGGGCGTTATGCCGAAACGCTCTGCCGCGCCGCCGTAGGCAAGGCGGAACCCGCAGATCACCTCGTCGAATATGAGAAGCGCACCCTGCTTGTCGCACAGCTCCCGCAAGCCTTCCAGGAAGCCATCGGCGGGCAGCACCACGCCCATGTTGGCGGCAACCGGCTCGACAATGACCGCTGCGACCTGGCCCGGATTGCCCTCGAACAGCGCCTCGACACTTGAAAGGTCGTTATAGGTTGCCGTGAGCGTATCCTGTGCGCAGCCCGCGGGCACGCCGGCGCTATCGGGCACGCCTGCCGTCATGACGCCTGAGCCCGCCGCCACGAGCATGCAGTCGCTGTGCCCGTGGTAGTTGCCGGCGAATTTCACGATCTTGTTCCTGCCCGTGAAACCGCGCGCCAGGCGGATGGCGCTCATCACGGCCTCGGTGCCGGAATTGACCATGCGGATCATGTCGATATGCGGAACGGTTTCGCAAATGTACTCGGCCACCTGGACTTCAAGCTCGGTCGCCGCCCCGAAGCTCAGCGCGCGCTCGCACGCCTCCTGCACGGCAGTGCGCACCGCAGGATCGTTATGGCCGAGAATCATGGGACCCCATGACCCGACGTAATCGAGGTAACGCGTGCCTTCGACGTCCCAAACATAGGGGCCGTCGGCGCGGGCGATGAACCGCGGAACCAACCCGACGCTGCCAAACGCGCGCACCGGCGAGTTCACGCCACCGGGAATGACCTTGACCGCACGCTCCATCAACTGCTCAGAAGTAACCATTGCTGAGTGCCCTTTCAACGTTTCGTCCCACCCTTGCGGGGGGTCCTTCGCTTAAGACCGGCATCAGCGCTTCGGGCCCAGACCGTCGGTACCGAAGCGCTGGCATCGTTTCACCGCTATACAGCCGAACTTGCCTTCTATCCTACGACGCCCTCGTCGATGAGCTTGGCCACCAGTTCGGCATAGTACGTCAAGTAGATATGAGCGCCTGCGCGGAAGGCCGATGAGGCCATTTCGCCGACGATGCGCTCCTCGTCGATCCACCCCTGCGCCGCTGCGGCCTTGACCATGGCGTATTCGCCACTCACGCTGTAAGCCGCCACGGGAACGTCCACGACGTCATGCACTTCGCGCACCAGGTCGAGGAAGGACATCGCCGGCTTGACCATGACGATGTCGGCACCCTGGTCGATATCCTGGAGGGCTTTCTTGATCGCCTCGCGGCGGTTGTGCACGTCCATCTGGTACGCGCGGCGGTCGCCGAAAGCGGGCGCGGAGTCGGCCGCCTCGCGGAAGGGGCCGTAGAAACCGCTCGCATACTTCACCGAGTAGGCCATGATGGGCACGGTCGTGAAATCCGCCCCATCCAGGGCCTCGCGAATGGCCAGCACGCGACCGTCCATCATGTCGGAAGGAGCCACCATATCGGCTCCAGCCTGGGCATGGGAGAGCGCCGTACGCGCCAGCAGCTCGACGGACGGGTCGTTGTCGACTTCCTGGCCCTTCAGCATGCCGCAGTGACCGTGGCTCGTATACTCGCACAGGCACACGTCGGTGATGCAGTACAGCTCGGGATAGCGCTCCTTCGCCAGGCGCACCGCCCGCTGCACGATGCCGTCTTCCGCATAGGCTCCAGATGCGACCTCGTCCTTCACCGCGGGAATGCCGAACAGCATGTAGCTGCTGACGCCGGCCTCCGCGAGCTCCTCGAGCTTCTCCGGAAAACGGTCGAGCGACCAGCGGTACTGGCCGGGCATCGAGGATATCTCCTCCTTGACGTTACTACCCTCAACAACGAACATCGGGTAAATGAGGGAAGACGCATCCGCTCTCGTCTCGCGCACCATGCGGCGGAGCACCTCGCTTCCACGCAGACGCCGCGACCGTTGCAACAGCTCCATTCTCGGTCTCCTTCCTGTTGTGAAAACCGTTCAGATCGAGGCAACGTGAACCTTGGCGGCCGAGAGTTGGTTTTCTGCAACTTTAGCCTGATAAACGCCGTTATTGTCAAACCCGTTGCCCGCTTTGTTTACCTGTGTTCAGTATATCAGTTGAAGCACGGTGGAGGAGACGCCAAGCACCCTGTTTGCGAAGCCTTCAAAAGCAAATTGGGGACGGGTCCAATCCATCATCCGGCGACGAAAAGCAAATTGGGGACAGGCCCAGTCCGTCATCCCGCAATGGACGAAAAGCAAATTGGGGACGGGTCCGATCCGTCATCCAGCAATGGGGCCGTTCGCAAAGGGACGACCGTTCGAGACGGATGACGAACCGAACCCGTCCCCATTCATCATTGTCGAAAGGGAAGGCCCCGCGGTTCGCGGGGCCTTCGTTGTCGAGCTCTCTGATCCATGCCTGTTTTTGCCGTGCACGGTTGTATTTCGCATCGCCATGCGCTCCAGCTCTGCATGCGTATGCGTTGTACTTCGGCATGCGCGCAAGCGTTGCCTCTTCGGCGCTTTGACGCCACACCGGCCCGTTCTTCGGCACGGAGCATTTCCTCTTGCCAGCCACGCCCTTCACCTCCCTTCGAATTATCGAGCGGGCAAGCATGATAACCGAAGGCCCCTGGCCGGGCAAGAGGCCGAATCGGTTGCCGCTTGGTTGTCGCCGTGGAGGCGTTCTGCCCGCACCTTGTCCAATGCCCTATAATGCAACCATGACTGAAAAGCTCGAAAGCAACGTGTTCAAGACCGCCCTCCTCTTCGAGGGCGGCAGCATGCGCGGCGCCTACACCTGCGCTGTGACGGCGTACCTGCTTGAGCAGGGCGTGTATTTCGACAACGTCTACGGTGTCAGTTCCGGCAGCTCGAACGCCGTGAACTACGTATCGCGCGACATCAACCGCGCCGTGGGATCGTTCACGGAGTTCATCGCCTTGCCCAACATCGGGGACTGGAAGACCTTCCTCATGCACAAAGGACTGTTCAACGCGGAGTACATCTACGAGCGGGCAGGCCTTCCCACCGGGCCCCTCCCCTTCGACATCGACACGTTCAACGCCAGCCCCGCCAAGGCGACGATTGCGGCGTTCGAGCGCGACACAGGACGCGACCTGTTCTTCCGCAAAGACGAGATGCGCACGACCGCAGAGCTCATGAGGCGCGTGCGCGCGAGCTCGACCGTGCCCCTCATGATGCCGCCCCCGAAGGTGAATGGGCGCTACTGCTACGACGGCGGCTTCGCGGTCGGCGGCGGGCTCCCGCTCGAGCAGATAGAGCGCGACGGCTTCCAGAAGGTCTTCGTGGTGCGCACGCGCAAGCGCGGCTACCGCAAACCTGCGGGCGGCAACGAATGGGCGCGCGCGTTCTTCTGGCGCCGGCCCGAAATGCGCGACGCCATGCTCACCCGCAACGCACGCTACAACGCCGCCTGCGATCTGCTCGACGAATGGGAGCGCGAAGGGCGTGCTTACGTATTCTACAGCGAGGACCTCACGCTTACGGGTTACGAGCGCGACTACGACGCGATGTGGCGCAACTTCGAGAGCGGCTACGCGCAGATCGTGCGCGACTGGGGCCGCCTTACGGCATTCCTCGCCGACGCCGAGGCGTAAAACCTGACACGAGGGTAAACCTGGCGCAGGCACCGTGCCAGGTTCTCGCTAGAAGCCGAACACGCGGGCAAACGAGCAGGCGTGGTCGGAGAGGATCTTCAGCACGCGCAGGCCGTCAGCGGGCTTTACGCGATTGTTGAAGATGAGCTTCGTGAGGGGGCCGACCACGAACAGGCTTGCCAGCACCGAAATCGGCATCGTGGTCGAAAGCGTCTCCAGGTACGCATCTGCATAATCATCGGGACTATCTGCCTTGGCGAACAGCAGGGTGGTGATGGCTCCCGTGACGGGGGATAACACAGCCGTGCCGAGCGCCACGTTGGCCATATTGCGCCCTGCACCCTGCAATCGTCCGTCGATGAGCCTTCGCCCAAGGATCCTGGTAAGCGGCCCGCTGATGTAAATGCGCACCAGAAACGAGATGCTGAACATCATCGGGTACAGCCAATGGTTGTATATGAGGAAGCTGACGCCATCGCTGTAGACGCCACTAGCCGTGAATGTGACGGCCGTCATGCCGCCCACCATGAGCGTCTGGTAAAGCGTTGTGCCGTTGTTGCCGGTCGGTTCGGGCACCTCGTCGCGAAGGCAATCGATGTATGAGTAATGCTTGGGTCGCTTGGCGGCTATCCGTTTCTTGCGCGCAAGCCTTTTTTGGCGCAGGCTTGCTGCGCGCAAGCGCGCCGCGCGGCGCTCGCGGTCCAACCGCCGAAGCTTCGCCGTGTGTTGGAGCGGTGTCAGACGGCGCCTTTCCAGACGGAGCCGGCGTCGGCGAATCGTTTGCTTCAAGCCCTTTGCCAGGGCATCGATCCCCCTGCACCCGCGGCGTTTCGAAGTGCGCCGAGCGGCCAAACGGGCCTTTTTCGCCATCGGATGCGTAGTGTTCGTTATCAAGTTCGTATTGCGTTTGTTCTTCATGTATATCACCTTCTTTCACCCAAAACGTGGGTTCGGCTCACTACGCTATCGTGCAATCGCGAAGGCTTTGTGAAGGTCACGAGGTCGGCACAACCTGGTCATTCAGACGGCACGCGAAAGGCACGGCATCGTCATACCGCATTCACATAATCAAGAAACACGCAGGTCATTGACAGCCTTGCGGAAAAGGCCAGACGATCCTACTCGGTTTGCCGGCCATCACATAGATTCGGGCAACCGGTTTCTGTAGTAAGCGAACATATACTGCTGAAAGACACCGTTGTAGGGGCTGTACTTCTCAAACGGATATCCGTGCGGATACTCGTTTGACAGCACTTTCCTTATCCACGTATCCACGGGAAACATATCGAGCTGGTGCAGCCCGAACAACGCCACGCAGCTCGCCACCTTGGGCCCTACACCGGACAGCTGCGTTAGGGCGGCAATCGCTTCCTCGCTGTCGGCGCTCTTGAGCACCTCAAGGTCGACGAGGCCTTTGAGGACCGCTTCAGCTGCAGCCTTCACGTATTTCCAACGGTAGCCGAGCTTGCATTGCAACAGCTCATCTTGGGAAAGGGACGCAACTGCTTCCGCCGACGGGAAACAGTAGTACATTCGACCTCGTCGGTCTTCCACCTTCTCGCCAGCAATCTCCGCAAGCATTTCGATGGAGCGGCAAATCGCGGGAATGTTCCTGTTCTGAGAGATGATGAAGCTGATCAGGGTCTCCCAAGGGTCTTGGCACAATATGCGAATCCCCTTCTCGTTCTCAGACGCACGCCAAAGGAACGGGTCGGATTCCGCATCAACCCTCGCTCGGATAGCGCTGTAGTTTTCGTCTAAGTCAAAGTATCCTTGCCAGACCTCATTGAATGTCTCCTCATCGCATTCGAAGCGAAAGCATCCGGAATCGAGCTGCTC
Organism: Eggerthellaceae bacterium; assembly: GCA_017434045.1. Classification (GTDB taxonomy): domain Bacteria; phylum Actinomycetota; class Coriobacteriia; order Coriobacteriales; family Eggerthellaceae; genus UBA9715. The sequence continues at coordinate 37,810 of JAFRGA010000097.1, read as the reverse complement.
GACGTATACGCACCTAGCACCGTGTATGATGCGAAACGACCGATCAGCTACAGGATGCCAACGGAAGCACTGCCCGCTTTTTGCAATCTTCTCCAAATCGAAATCGTCATCGATTTTCGCAATCATTTGAATAACCCCGTGTTTTCATGAGAGGCCGCGACGCGCTTAAAACCAGTCATTTGGCAGAGGCGGCACTGGTCGTCGACGAAGGAGGACGTCGGCAGGTAGACGGCGTTCTGGTAAATCATGAATCCCGCTCCCAGCACGAGGCCGATGGCAACTCCAATCGCTTTTCCCTTCGAAACGCTCATGTATCCAAGTATATCGAACCTGATGCGGGGACAGGCATTCTGCCAGGTTTAGCTGGATTCGGGCTTCGGAGCGTAATCGCGGTCGTAACCAGGGACGTCCATGTGCGAGATGGCCTATAGATACAGGCTGGCCACGCTTCCATAAGGAGAAGAGCGGACCATCTCGTGTGCCTTGTCGAAGTATTCACGTGAGGCGTTCGGCATCGCTAGCCAACGTTAGCGCGCCTATAATGGTCGTTTCGTATTCCGTGAAGTACATCATGAGACCCCCTCCATGAAGAAGCACTCTGATTAATCATATGTCTGTGTCTCTTCAATAGTTGCATTCGTCCGAACGTTTATGCATAATGACCCATGCGCATTTCCCGCGATGCTCTCGGAATCGACCTGACAGCGCCGAAACCGGAAGCGGAGGAAACTCTGGAGAACTCTTAAGTGAGTGCCGAAGGTGCAAGGCAAGCCGATCGGGCGAACCGAATCTCTCAGGCAAACGAACAGAGGCGACAACGGAACGCAATGGTTTCTGCGTCCATCTGGGTCTTCTTCGGAGTTGGTAACCGACTGGCTGAAGGGGGCCTTTTAATGGAAGCGGCATTGCTCGACATCGTCTCGACCATCAACTCGTATCTATCCAACTACGTTTTGCTGATCTTGCTCATCGGCACGGGATTGTACTTCACTATCCGCACCCGGTTCGTGCAGTTCCGCTGCTTCGGAGAAGGCTGGAGGCGCATGTTCGGCGGCTTCTCGCTGAGCGGCGGCGATCACGGCGGTGCCATGAGCTCGTTCCAGGCGCTCGCCACGGCGGTTGCAGCGCAGGTCGGCACTGGCAACATCGTCGGCGCTTGCGGCGCCATCCTCATCGGCGGTCCTGGCGCGATCTTCTGGATGTGGATCATCGCGATCCTCGGCATGGCTACGAACTACGCCGAGGCCACGCTCGCCCAGAAGACCCGGGTCGTCAATTCCGATGGCACCGTTCACGGCGGTCCCGCGTACTACATCACCACTGCGTTCAAAGGCGCCGGTGGGCGTTTCCTCGCAGGCTTCTTCTCGGTCGCCATCATATTGGCACTCGGCTTCATCGGCTGCATGGTGCAATCGAACTCGATTGCGGAAACCATGAGCAACGCCACGGGTGTTCCCGGCTGGGCTGTCGGCATCATTATCGCAGCGATTGCAGGCTTCGTCTTCATCGGCAACCTCCATCGCCTGGCATCCGTGACCGAGAAGCTCGTGCCCATCATGGCCATAATCTACCTCATCGGGGGGCTTGTCGTCCTCATTATGAACATTGGCAACCTGCCCGCTGCAATCGGTCTCATCTTCGGTTGCGCGCTCAATCCCTCCGCAACGCTCGGTGGAGCCTTCTTCGGCTTGATAGCGGCCCTCACGCAGGGCGCCAAGCGCGGCCTGTTCTCCAATGAGGCAGGCATGGGTTCCACGCCTCACGCCCACGCGCTTGCCAACGTGAAGGATCCCCACGAACAGGGCGTCGTCGCCATGATCGGCGTGTTCGTCGACACGATCGTCGTCGTCACCATGACCGCCCTGGTCGTCATCAGCGTGCTCTACGTGGGCGACGGCCCGCTGGCCACCGTCTACGAAAACGCCGGCAAGTACGAAACCGTTGCCGAGTTCGTTGCCGCAGAAGACGGCGCCATCGCCGAGGGGCTCGCACTGGACGCTTCGGGCAATCTCGTCAACGCAGACGGAGACGCCGTGCTCACCGACGAAGACATGTCCGATCCAGCGGCGCTCGCGAAGGCCGTGGGCATCTCCAAAACCAACATGGCGCAGCTCGCATTTGGCACATTCTTCACCACTGGGGCCGGCAACATCTTCGTAGCCGTCTGCCTGCTGTTCTTCGCATTCTCGACGATACTTTCATGGAACCTGTTCGGCAAGCTGAACGTGCAGTGGCTGTTCCGCAAGCGCAGCGACAAAGCGGCCGTGCTCGTGTACTCGATCGTCGGCATCGCGTTCGTGCTGATGGGCTCGCTCCTGCAGAACGACTTGGTGTGGGAGCTGCAGGACATGTTCAACCAGCTGATGGTCATCCCCAACGCCATCGCCCTGTTCGCGCTCTCCGGATGGGTCGTGCGCTGCTCCAAGGCGCGCGGCACGAAAACCGAAGAGATCATGGGCGAGAAACTGTAGCCGCAAGGGCAACTCCAAAGTAACCCAACGGGACGGAAGCGTCGGAATAGCTCATACGGGCGATAAGGCGCCAATATGAAAAGGCGCGGCGAAATGCAAGGGCCCGAAGGAAAAGCCTCCTTCGGGCCCTTGCCGTAATTCGAATCGCCTCGGCTACCTTGAAAAACCCCGTTTACCTGCTCTGGTACATGTTCACGATCAAGTCGGCAAGGTCGTCCATCGTGGCATAGTCGGCCGTCCAGGTACGCATGCCCAGCGAATCGGCCGTCTTGCGCGTCTGCTCGCCGATGCAGGCGGCGCGAACGTTCGCCAGGTCGAGATTCGGGTTGGCCTTCGCGAAAGCGCGCACGCCCGACGAGCTGGTGAACGCCACGCAGAAGATCTTTCCCTGTTCGAATTCGCCGGCCACGTCCACGAGCTCGTGGAAAACGGGGACGGTATCGTACGTGGGAACGTCATCGACCTCATGCCCTGCGGCAAGAAGCGCCTCGACGAGCAAGTTGCCGCCGATGAGGGCGCGCGGGATCAGGATCTTGCTGTTCGGCTCTGCCGCATCTGCAAGCGCTTTGCCCAGCGCCTCGCCCGTTGCGTCGACGGGAACGAGGTCGGCCACGAAACCGCGCCCCAGCAGTTCTTTGGCGGTTCCCTGGCCTAGCGCCGCGAAGCGCACGCCCGCGATGGCGCGCAGGTCCTTGCCCGCTTCGAGCAGCTGGTCGAAGAAGATGCGCACGCCCGAGGGGCTCGTGAACGCAATCCAATCGTAGGACGAGAGTTGGTCGAGCGCCTGAGCAAGCGGAGTTTTCGCGTCGCCTTCGGCCGTCTGCGCCTTCTCGGAATCGATCCCGTAAGGCACGGTCGCGATAGCCGGCAAGTCGAGCACCTCGGCGCCCAGCTTGCGCAGGCGCTCCGACATCGTGGAGATGACCTCGGCGGGACGAGTGACCAGGACCTTGCAGCCCTGCAACGGCATCTTCTCGCGCCAGGCGAACTGGTCGGCCAAGCCGCACACGCCGCCGACCACGATGATTGCCGGCGCCTGGATGCCCGCACGCTGCGCCTCCTCGGCAAGCGTGGACACCGTGGCGACAACGCGCCTCTGACCTGCGGTCGTACCCTCCTGCAGCACCGCCGCCGGAGTGGCGGGGTCCATGCCGGCGCCCATGAGGCCCGCCATGATATCGGGCAGCGAGCGCACGCCCATCAGGAACACGAGCGTTCCCTTCGTGCGCACAAGCGCCTCGAAGTCGATATCGTAGTCGGCTCCCTCGCGCTTGTGGCCCGTGATGATGTGCAGGGACGACGTGAAATCGCGGTGCGTCACGGGGATGCCATTGTAGGCAGGTACGGCTATGGCCGACGTGATGCCGGGGACGACCTCGTACGGCACGTTATGCTCAGCGAGAAGCTCGAGCTCCTCACCTCCGCGCCCGAACAGGAACGGATCGCCGCCCTTCAGCCGGACGACCAGGTTCCCCGCAAGCGCTTCGTCAAGCAGGACCTGGCTGATCTGCTCTTGCCGCATGGTGTGATTTGCAGCGCGTTTGCCGACGTCGATCTTGCGGGCAGCGCTCGGCACGAGCGCGAGCACACCGTCGCCGACGAGCGCGTCGTACACGACGACCTCAGCCGCCTGCAGCACATCGAAACCCTTACGCGTCAACAGCCCCGCATCGCCCGGGCCCGCGCCCACGAGCCAAACCTTACCGACCTTCTCACCCATGTCCTGCTCCTATCGTTCGATAGCCCGCTAGATGACGTCACCGCCACCAGCAAGCAACTGATCTGCCAAATCGTATGCCAAGGCAACGGCGTCCGCCGCCGCGCCCTCAACCCTGCCGCGTCGGGCCTGCTGCTTGTCCTCGTCGTAATACAAGCCCATCAGCTCAATCGATTCGCCGCTCACGCGGGCGTGCGCCGCAATGGGCGAAGAGCAGCCGCCGTCCAAACGCGTGACGAACGCACGCTCGGCTGAAACCGCAATACCCGTCGTCACATCCGCGAACCCGTCGAACAGCGCAGGCTCTGCGTCCACTCGGCCCTGGATTGCCAAGACGCCCTGCCCAGCTGAGGGTATGACCTCCTCTGGCTCCAGGAAACGACCGATGCGATCCGCAAGGCCCATGCGCTTCAGACCGGCTGCCGCCAGCACCAACGCGCCGTAACCGCCCTCGTCGAGCTTGCGCAAGCGCGTTTGCAGGTTGCCGCGCACGCTTGTAAACGTCGCTTGCGGGAACAGCTTCCTGAGCTGCACCTCGCGACGGCGTGACGACGTACCTATCGGCAGCGAGAAATCGGGCTCCGCTGCGCCGTTGGGAAAGACCAGCACGTCCCTTGGATCCTCGCGCGCCGAGAAGCACACGAGCGGCAAGTCCTCGGGGATCTCCATGGGCAGGTCCTTGCAGCTGTGCACCGTGTAGTCGCACTCGCGGTTGCGGAGGGCGATGTCGAGCTCCTTGACGAAAAGCCCCTTGCCGCCAATCTGGTCGAGCCTTCGGTCAAGAATCTTGTCGCCGGTCGTCTTGAACGTGGCCAAGCCAATTTCCGCATCGGGATGCGCCTCGCGCAGAAACGCCATGACCATCTCGCTCTGCACGACGGCCAGCTTGCTGTCCCGACTACCAATCGTTATCTTCATGCTCTCGCTCTCCTTAGAATGTGGAAAAGGGTCTGACCCTTTTCCACATTACACATCCTCTTCTTCCATTAGGCGCTCGATGCGGGCGCGGAGCTGCTTCACGCGGCGATGGTCCTTGCCGCCCGCGCTCACGCCCACGACCATGTTCTCGCTCATAACAACGCCTGGGAAATGGAAATCGCACTTGAAACGGTCGCTGCAAACGTTCACCAGTATATGGCGACGCTTGCATTCGTCGCAGATCTCTTCGTTCAAGTCCCGGTCGTTCGTGCATGCGAACACGAGGTCGGCGCCTTCGAGCACCTCCGGCTCGTACTTCTTGCGCACAAGCGTGATGGCGCCGTCTAGCGCGAACCGTTCGAGCTCGGGAGTGAACTCAGGAGCATACACCGTTATATCGCCCACGAACGGAAGCAACGTGCGCACGCGCCTGAGCGCAATGGTCCCTCCCCCGACGAACACGGCATGCTTGTCGCTGATGTCGACGAAGAGCGGGAACATCGCCCCAAAGGGCGGCCGCGCCGACTTGTGGGCCTGACGCCGGCTCATCCAATCCCAAAACTCCTCCATCCCCGAATCCAACAGTTTCTGCGCAGCGGCTATCGCCTGCGTGTTCTCCGATCCCACCTGCGTCGAGAAGCTGTCGATATCCCTGAGGTGACAACCGGGCAGCTTTCCAATTTCCGGGTCGATGTCGCAGGGGATGGCCAAATCGAATAAGAAGAGCTCGCAGCCTGGTTCATGGCATTCGACGAACGACTCGCGCTCGAGCGTGTAATGGGGGCTCGTGGTTGCGCTCATGATGACCCGGCATCGATCGATGTACTCATAGCGGTCCGCATACGGCACGCCCGTGCAATCCTGGGGAACCGTAACGGCGCCATGCGTGTACTGTCGTACGGTGACGAGCACCTCGGCCCCCTGTTCCGCCAACGCCGTGGCAGCCAGCCGGCCGTACTCGCCGTTGCCGATGACCATGCAGGTCGTGCCCTTCAAATCCAAACCGCTGTCCCCGATAAGCTCTATAGCCTGGTCAACCGCCGTCGCATAGGCGCGCGTGAAGCGCACGCCGCTCTTCACCTGCTTTGCCGCCGTCACCGCTTGCCTGAACAGCACCTCGAGGACGCTATCGGCGACGCCTATCTCGCGCGAATACGCTATAGCCTGTTTCACCTGGGAAACGATCTGGTCTTCTGCAACGATGGCAGAACGAAGGCCACATGCAACCCTGAACAGATGGCTCACCGCCTTATCTCCGGAGCGGCAGACGAAGTATTGCGCATACTCTTCTGGATCGACCATGTGCATTTCGCACATCACCTGGAGCATTGGGTCATCTGGATTTGGATTGCCCATACCGACGATCGAGCGGGCGGGCGCCTCGACATCGTCGAAACTCGCCCAAAGCTCTGTGCGGTTGCACGTTGCCAGCAACACTACGCCCGACGCGCCGAGCTTGGCACGCGCAAGCGAGACAACCGCTTCCTTCACCTCTTTTGGCAATGAGAATGCCGAGCGTACGTCTGCCGAAGCCAGACTATGATCGGTGCCGATCATGCGGATAATGTTCTTGCGCTTCGTGATTTCGTCCATGCTTGCACTTTCCCTGTCCACGCTGCTTTTCCAGAATTCTCCTCGGCTAAGCCCCTAATCCTCTTTTCGGTATTACTGCTTGCGCCTCTTCTTGAGCACGTAGTTCAACACGCCTCCGACCGCAATGATGATGAGCGCTAGGATGAGCACCTTCACCGCTGCTTCTTGGGGAATGGCGTCCTTGTCGTCGACTGTGTTTGAATAGAACGTAAGGTTGTAATCTATTTCAACGGGATCGCCCATGGCGGTGGTGTCGGCGACGACGGGAATTTCCTCGTCCATCGCCAGAATCGGTATCACGAACGTGGAATTGCTCCCGTCGTCGGTCTGGTTGTCGTAGCGCACCTCGTCGACAATCATGTAGTCGTAATACGAACTCGACCACAGAAGCCTCGCATACGCATAGCCGTCCTTGACAATGAGCCACGTCGGCGAGCTAACCGATGCCCTGCCGCTGCCGCCGGTCATGTTCACTTCGATGGAGTATTCTCCGTCGGGCAAGTCAATGGGAACGGCGCCTGTCTCGGGATTCTCGTTACCCACTTTGTTCAGGGCGATATCCGTCGCAGCCTTCGCAGCGCTCGCGCCCGATGCCTCAACTGGATCGCCGTATTCCGGCAAGTCCACGAGCACCGCCCCTTCGGGAAGCGTCGCAGCGTAGAACATGAGCTTGCGATCATACCACTGCTTCTTGCGCTTGCTGTACGCGGCGCAATCAATCTCCTGGTCAAGCGCGTTCACGGGAACAGTGAACGTCCAGGAATCGCCATCGAACTCGATATAATCCTCGGCGGGCGCCGCAGCGGCGTCTTCCCCCGTGCCCATGTAGACAAGCGGGTAGCTTTTCGAGTCAAGGGAGATAGCCGCGGTCATCGCGCCGTCGCGCACGGTCAGCTTGGCGCCCTTGATCTTGAAGAACGACGACGACGATTCCGCCGTGATGTCATAAGTGCCCTCTTTGACCTGGTCGGCGGTGATGGGCTTCATGCCTTCAAGCGTCAGCGCCTTGGAGGACGCCATCTGCTCGGGCGGCGCCACCTTGTTGTGCCCCTGGTCCGCACAGGCTATCTGCGTGGGATAGAACACAAATGAGCACGCACACAGGCAGGCTATGGCAAGCACCGCCCAGAACACGCCGATCTTTCTAAACGACAAAGCCACGCGTCAATCCGCCTATTCCATTATGGGAGCTTTGCGGGCGTGCACGCAGACGAGATCTTGGAACGCCTTGAACTCGCCGAGGCCGCGCAGCGTGACGACGGTCTCGAAGCCCTGTGCCTCGAGCATGTTCTTCCAGGAGTCATCGTCGGCACCCGAGAGGTCATTACGAGCATGGTCTCCCGCCACGACCATGAAAGGAGCCAGGTGAACACGGCGGACGCCGCTTGCCTTGAGCAAGTTCAGAGCGTCTTCGAACGTTGGCTCGCCTTCGACGGTGCCCATGAAGAACTTCGCGCCGGCAAGCGCCGACAATTCATCCTTGATCTGGGAATACACCTCGTTCGGGCCGCCCGGAGAGCCATGACCCATGAGCAGGACGGCCTCATCTTGGGGAACGTCGGCGAATTCATCGACGAGGGAAGCAGCGATCACCTTTCGGTCCTCTTCCGATGTCAAGATCGGCTCGGCAAGGTACGCCGTACGTCCTTCGCCCCCATGCAGCCATGTTTCCACATACTCGGCGATCTTCTTCATCTCATGGCCGTTCATGAGGCACATCGTGGCTACCAGCAGGTCATCGACGCCGTCGTGCACCAAGCGCGCGAAGGCTTCGTCGAGAGTGTAGTGCATCTCGCCGCGTTCCTTGCGGACCTTCGCGACGATCATGCCGCTTGTCCACGCGCTGTAAAACTTCCTGTCCGGGAAGTCGGCGGCAAGCTTTCCGTCGACAACGTCAATCGTCTTTGCACGAGTCTCCTCATATGACGTGCCAAAACTCACAGATAGCAAAGCCTTCACGTTCCGCTCCTTTCAAGATGTCGAAGTTATGCCCCAAGGGTAAAAGATGACATTTACGGACTCCTACAGGTTCTTCTTCTTATAGATGAACATGAACGATATCGCCGAGAACACCACCAGATACACCAGCAATATCACTATGCCCATCAAGTTGGGATCGCCGCCACCAGCAATGGCGCGTACCATGTCGGATGTCTGCGACAGGGGCAGCGCCGAAACGAACTCCTTGATGCCGTGTGGCATCTGGTCGGTCGAGAAGAACGTGTTGCACAAAAACGACATCGGCATGATGATGTAGGTGTTGAAGCGGGGCGCGTCAGTGTAGCTCTTCGCCAAGAACGACAGCGTCACCGCGATCGTGGCAAACACCGTGCCGTTCAAAAACAGGATGGCGAATGACAGCGGACTGAATACAAGCGATGTGCGAATGGGCGAGATCAGCAGCAGGATGACCACCGCCGCATACATGCCACGCAGAGCCCCGCCCACGATCTGCCCAACAATAAACTGCCACAGCGGTGTAGGCGACACCATAACCTGGTCAAGCGCCTTTTCGTAAAGGCGCTGCACGCTCATGTTCTGCGACACCGCCGAGAAGCTGCCCGTCATCGTGACCATGGCCACAATCCCGGGGATGAGGAAGTTAAGGTATGGCTCGCCATGGGAAGTGGTCTGGATACCCAGGCCGAACACGAGCAGGTACATGAGCGGAGAGATCATGGCAGCGACCGTGATCTTGTAGAAGTCGCGCTTGAACTCCGCCCATTTCTCCCATAATACCGTGATGATGCCCATAGCTTAGATGACGCCTTTCACTGCAACAGGGCGCCTGGCCCCGTGTTTCGCAATCCGCTAGCCGCGTGTCAGGCGGTGTCCCACCCTTTCTACGAAAACGTCTTCCAGTGTAGTCGCGCGCAACACCGTGTCATCGGGCAACTCGCGCAGCCGCTCGATGGCCGCTTCACGCGTGGGGAAATAGCTGCTCTGAAGCTTGTTGTCTTCCAATATGTCCACCGCGAAGGGACCCAGCTGCTCGATGAGGGCCAAAGGCGAGTCCACGACGTCGAACTTTCCGCCATCGATGAATGCCACGCGATTGCACAGCGCCTGGGCCTCGTCGATGAAATGCGTCGTCAGCAGGATCGTGAGATTGCGCTCCTTCAAGCTGCGCAGCAAATCCCACATCTGACGCCTCGCAAGCGCATCCATGCCCGCCGTCGGTTCGTCTAAGAGCAACACCTCGGGCTCGACCATAAGCGCGCGGCAGATCATGAGCTTGCGCTTCATGCCGCCGGAGAGATGGCGGACGACGCGATGCCCAAATTGCGAAAGACCTGCGAACTCGAACAGCTCCTCGGTTTTCGCGCGGATTTCCTTCTTCCGCATGTAGTAGAGACGCCCCTGGTATTCCATGACCTCGTTCATGGTCATGTCCTGCCGCATCGAGAACTCCTGCGTCACGACGGACAGCTTACGCTTGGCAGCGGCGGCTTTGCGGTTGAGCTGCTCGCCATCGATGAGGATCTCGCCCTCGGTCGGCAGCAACACGGTCGACATCATCGAGATGGTCGTTGTCTTGCCGGCGCCGTTAGGCCCGAGCAATCCCATGAACTCGTTCGTCTCGATGGTCAGATTCAGATGATCGACAGCCGTGAAGTCGCCGAACTTCTTTGTGAGGTTGCGTATCTCTATCATGCGCGGTTACCTGTATGCTTGAAAAGGGCTAGACCCTTCTATGCATTTGCGCCCTTCACGATAACGACCGAGAAGTAATCGGCGTCCTCTTCGGTGACGTCAGCTAAGTGCGGGAACACTTTCTCGTCGGGAAGACCGCAATTGGCCACCATCGACGCGCCTTCGAGCTCCCCGCGTTCGGCCAGCTTGTCGCGGAGGGCTAGGACCTCGCGACCGCTCTTCATGAACACCTTGTTCGCCGGCACGTCCAAGATCTCGTCAACGTCGCCCGACATCACCGGCGCGATGAGCAGCCGTTCGGGGCCTTCGCACAGAACCGTGCCCAGGCGAGCCGCGCTCGCTGCGAAAGACGTGATGCCCGGGACGATGATCACGTCGTAGCCGGCGGCACGTACATGCTCGATCACAGGCGCGAAGCTGGCATACACGCCGATATCGCCCAAGCACAGGTAGGCGACGCTGCGCCCAGCAGCCAAGTACTCGCAGATCAACCGCGCATTTTCGGCATAAGCAGCCTGACGGACCGACGCGTCGCGCGTCATGGGCGTCGAGCATTCGATCTGGGGTTTGCCTTGGATGTATTCCTCTGCGATGGAAAGTGCCGTCTGGCGGCCATGGCCGATGTTGGGCACTGCAATCACGTCGGCTTCTCGCATCACGCGCACGGCCTTCAGCGTCAAGAGCTCAGGGTCACCCGGGCCCACGCTCACGCCGTATAATATGCCCTTATCCATCGCACCCTCCATCCTCACCGTTTCGACCATCATGCTGCAGGCTCCCTTCTCGCATAAGCGAGACGACGCCCCTTACATGAACCATTCAATTGGAAAGCCGGACGGGATATGCGACGTTTCGCGCCCGCCTCCTGACAACGGAGTGCAATGCATGCGCAACGCCGGGGTTCACGGCTTGCCAGCTTCAGAGACAGGCTGGGTACCCTGACTTCGCAAAGCGTTACAGTAATGGCCCTTGCTCGGGATTCTCACCCGATTTCCCCAGCGAATCCGCATATGCAGAATTGCGCTGTCTCTCTCAGTTCGATGTGCAATCATTATAGGCAAGAAGGGATAGCTCCGTCTTGAAACAAGCTGCTATTAGGTTAAATTGCGCATATCGCACAAATTACCGCTGGCGTTGAAGGTTTCTTCCCGCTGCTTCTTCGCATACGCCACCCACATTTCAAAGGAGTTAAATCGGTGTTTCCGTTTGCATAACTCTAGGGCAGGCGATTCTTACGGGCTGGTCGCGTTTCATAGAATACTCGGAGATGATAAGGGGTCATTATGTGCGGCATATGCGGCTTTACCGGAGCGAGGGGCGGGGCTGAGGACTACGCGACGCTGAGGGCAATGTGCGCTGCGATGGCCCATCGAGGCCCAGACGGCGAAGGGCTCTACATCGCCGACGGCATCGCGCTCGGGCACAGGCGGCTGGCGCTCATCGACTTGTCAGGCGGCGGCCAGCCCATGATGCGGGCAACGGGCGGACATGTGGCAGAAGTCTGGAACACGGCCGTCTCCTTCGACCACGTGCGCGGCGAGGCAGCTCGGGTTGCAGATGATGCGGTAGCTGCAAGTCCCGCCGCCATGAGGCGCGGACAATGGTCCATCGTGTTCAATGGCGAGATCTACAACTACCGTGAACTGCGCGACGAGCTTGTGAAACTCGGCTTCGAATTTGCGACCGACTCTGACACCGAGGTCCTTCTCGTAGGTTATATCGCCTGGTCGCAAGAAATCCTGCAACGCGTACGCGGCATGTTTGCCTTTGCCATCTACAACGCCGACGCGCGCGAGCTGTTCTGCGCGCGCGACTTCTTCGGAATCAAGCCCTTCTACTACACGATGCAAAACGGACAGTTCATCTTCGCATCGGAAATCAAGTCCATCCTAGAACACCCCGCCTACACGCGCGAGCTTAACGAGGAGGCGCTGGCGCAATACCTGTGCTTCCAGTTCTCGGCCCTGCCCGAAACCTTCTTCAAGGGCATCTACAAGCTGCCGCAAGGTCACTGCCTGCGCGTAGGCGCCGACGGCGTCCCGCGAATCGAGCGGTATTGGAAACCCGAGTATCGTTTCGACGAGACCCGATCCGAAGCAGATGCCGTCGAGGCGGTCGACCGCACCATGCGCGAGTCGGTGCACTACCACAACGTGGCCGACGTGGAGGTGGGCTCGTTCCTCTCCAGCGGCATCGACTCCAGCTACCTGGCCGCGTGCCTGGCGAAGGAAAATCCCGCCATCAAGACGTTCACCGTGGGCTTCGCCGAGTACTCAGGCGAGCGCGACGAGGTGAGCTGGGCGCGCGAGCTGGCCGAGAAGCTTCAGGTCGAAAATGATTTCAAGCACATCTCGGAAGAGGAATACTGGGAGGTGCTGCCACTCGTGCAGTGGCATATGGACGAGCCCTCGGCGGACCCGAGCGCCGTGGCCCTGTACTTCGTCGACAAGATTGCCGCGCGCCGCGTGAAGGCCGTGCTCTCGGGCGAGGGTGCCGACGAGTTCTTCGCGGGGTACCGCATCTACCAGACGCCACTTGCGAATGAGCACGTTCACCTGGTGCCGAAGCCGTTGCTACGTGTCGGCTCGAAGGTGCTGCGCGCCACCCATCGGCGCGGCGCAAACTACCTGGAACGCGCCTCCGAGAACGTTGAGGACTGGTACTACACGAACGCGAACGCCGTAGCGTTCTCACCCGACGAACGCAATCGCCTGCTCACCGCTGACCTGCGTGAGCACCTTGACAGCCTGCCCGCGCCCCAGCAGCTGACAGCGCCCGTATACGCCGAGGTCGCCGAGCTGGACGAGACGACGCGCATGCAGTACGTCGATTTGTGGTTCTGGCTTGTCGGCGACATCCTGCTGAAGACCGACAAGATGTCGATGGCCCACTCGCTCGAGTCGCGCGTACCCTTTCTCGATCGCGAGGTCTTCGCGCTATCAGCCACGATTCCCGTCTCGCAGAAGGTAAGCGAGCATCAGACCAAGATCGTCTTGCGCCAAGCAGCCGAACGCGCAATCCCCCATGACTGGGCGCAGAAGGAAAAGCTCGGCTTCCCCGTGCCCATCGCCGGCTGGCTGCGTGAAGACCGCTATTACGAGCGGGTGAAACAGGCATTCACCAGCGATGAGGCCACACAGTTCTTCGATACAGGCGAGTTGGTCCACCTGCTCGACGAGCACCGTACTGGCACAATCGACAACTCACGCCGCATCTGGATCGTCTACTCGTTCCTTTTGTGGTATCAGGTCTTCTTCGGAGAATGAGACAAAGGGCCCCTTTGTCTCACCCATCCCGGCGAACGGGCAAAGCCCCTGACGGGGGCGTGACTCCGGCGATTCTGCAGCGCAGCGAAGCCAAGCCGGAGCGCATTCTCATCAGGGGCTTTGCGCGACGGGCAGGCTTCTCGTGCGTCAATGGGCGAGCTTTGAGGCGATCGCTCACTTCTTTGCGGCGGCGATGAAGTCGCGGAACAGGGGATGTGGCTTGCCAGGACGGCTCTTGAACTCGGGATGGGCTTGCGTAGCCACGAACCAGGGATGGTCAGGCAACTCGATCATCTCGGTCAGACGCTCGTCGGGCGAGAGGCCCGAGATGACCATGCCCGCTTCGGACAGCTGGTCGCGGTAGACGTTGCTCACCTCGTAGCGGTGGCGATGGCGCTCGTAGATGAGCTCGCTTCCGTAGGCGTCAAAAGCGCGCGTACCCGGCGTCACCTTGCAGGGATAGGCGCCAAGGCGCATGGTTCCGCCCTTGTCCTCGATATCCTCCTGCTCGGGCATGAGGTCGATCACGAGCGGCGGCATGCCGGCGTCGGTTTCCAGCGTCCCCTCGTCGGCGAACTCGGCGGACGTCGCGCCGTCGAGTCCGATCACATGGCGGGAGAACTCGCACACGGCGGCCTGCAGGCCTAAGCAGATGCCCAGATACGGAATCCCGTTTTCACGCGCATAGCGAGCTGCGCAGATCTTCCCCTCGAATGCGCGCTGACCGAAACCGCCGGGCACGAGGACGCCGTCCATACCCTGGAGAACCTGGCTCGTGTTTTCCCAGTTCAGTTCCTCGCCGTTAATCAAGTGCACGTTAGCGTGAACCCCGTTGGCCACGCCGGCGTGTCCGAGCGCCTCGACGACCGAGAGATAGGCATCCGGCAGACTCGTGTACTTGCCCACCACCGCGATGTCGACTTCGCCCTCACAGCGGGCGGCAGCTTCCACATAGTCTGCAAGGGGCGCCTTCTTCAGCTCGCCTTCGGGAAGCTTCAGCCGGCGCAGCACCTTCACGTCGAATTCCTGGTTGAACAAATCAATCGGAACTTCGTAAATACTCGCCGCATCCACGCAGCTCAAGACGTCATCGACGTTCACATCGCAAAAATGAGCGATCTTCGCGCGCACGGCGTCGTTGATCTCGTGATCGGAGCGGCACACGATGAAGTCAGGCTGCACGCCCATCGACCGCATCTCCTTGACGGAGTGCTGCGTGGGCTTCGTCTTCACCTCATGGGCCGCGGAAATGTAAGGAACGAGGCTGACGTGCACGAACACGACGTTGTCGGCACCCAGCTCGTGGCGCAGCTGGCGCACGGCCTCGATGAAGGGCTGCCCTTCGATGTCGCCGATGGTGCCGCCGATTTCGGAGATGACGATGTGCGCGCCCGTCTGCGAAGCCGCGCGCAGCACGCGCTCCTTGATGGCGTCAGTCACATGGGGAATGACCTGCACCGTTCCACCCAGAAAATCGCCGCGGCGCTCGCGCGCGACCAGCGATTGGTAGACGCTGCCCTGAGTGAAGTTGGATTCGCGCGACAGGCTCTCGTCGATGAAACGCTCGTAATGGCCCAAGTCGAGGTCGCCTTCGTGACCATCGTCGGTGACGAACACCTCGCCGTGCTGGAACGGGCTCATCGTGCCGGGGTCGACGTTCAGGTACGGGTCCATCTTCTGCATGGTCACTTTATAGCCGCGTGCCCGCAGGAGATGCCCAAGTGAGGCGGCGGTAATCCCCTTGCCCAGCGAGGAAACGACGCCACCGGTTACGAAGATGTGCTTTGCCATTATGCCCCCTCATCTCTCGAGCATGAAAAAAGCGCCTGGTAGATGACTGCGCGTTACGCAACATCTTCCAAACGCTTCTCGATTATAGGACGGCAACGCGAAGGCGGCGGCGAGCCGTCCCCGATTTAACAAGGCCGCAACCGCGTGACCGCATACGCCAAGCAGATGGGTATTGGGCTGGGCGGGTTGCAGAGCGTTTCTCTGACTCGCTCTTGTGAAAACACATTGCCCCATCAGGGAACTCAAGAACACGTCGGAGACGGTTTTCTCCAACCCACCCAATTGGAGCGGCCAAAAGTTAATCGTTCTGAAACGCGGCGGAAACGACCGTGACACCTTCCTTCCCTAGACTGGCTCACCAAGATGGTGGCTTAGAGCCACGAGCGACTTCTCGCTTCGCTCATATTGGTCAGGAATGCGTTCGCGGTCTGCCCTGGTCAGGCTGCGCAGCCGAAAGGGCATTTGAGATTATGGGTTGCAGATTGTGTCTACGACTCGCCCTTTGTTTCGCGACGGATAGCGTCGTGGTTGCTATCTTGCGCTCATCAAGGATGCACCCCCTTTCCCATGTGGAGGCACACCGATGAGCAAGAGGGCCCTCTACATAGCCGATACCCTGGACAACGCGCGTGGCTTCCAGCAAGCGCTTGCAGAACAAGGCGTGGAGGTTGCAGCTGGGTCGACGATAAAGCTGCGGAAGCTCATGCAGCCGCGGGATGATCTTGATCTGGTCATATTCGAAGCGCGCGGAACAGCATGCGCTTTCCTGGAGGAAGTTGAGTCACTCGCCGAAGAGCGCAGGTACGCCCTGTTGCTCATCGTCGACGAGGTATCCGTCAGAGATCTCGAGCTCCCGACGCATATTCCCTGCGACTTCATCATGCACGGCGCGGGACACTCCGAATGCTCCATACGCATACGGCGGTTGCTGGGCAACGGGGGCAAGCACACCGAGATCAACGTTATCAAATACGACAACATGACCATCAACCTGGATACCTACCAGGTGACGGTCGCGGGAGAGCCCGTGGACTTCACGTACCTGGAATACGCGCTCCTCTCGTTTCTTGTACGACATCCCAAGCACACCTTCTCACGCGACGTGCTCTTGCAGCGCGTATGGGGATTCGATTACTACGGTGGTTCACGCACCGTCGACGTGCACGTGCGCAGGATACGGTCGAAAATCGGCCCCGAACTGGCACAACGTTTGGAAACAGTGCGCGGTGTGGGTTACCTTTGGAATTCCGATTAGGGGGCAACATGACGCAGAGGACGACAAACAAGCCGACTGGGACGGGTTTGTACCGTGCCGAGTTCGAGCACGACGCCTGCGGCATCGGCGCGTTAGCGCAGCTGAAGGGCAGGCGATCCCACCAGATGATAGACGATGCGCTCTCGGTTCTGGTCAACCTCGAGCACCGTGGCGGCGTCGGGCTGGAAAAGAACACGGGCGATGGCGCGGGAATCCTGTTCCAAGTACCCCACCGCTTCTTCCGCAAGGAAGCCCAGAAGTGCGGGCACCTGCTTCCCGCCGAAGGCGATTACGGCGTCGCGATGCTGTTCCTGCCGCGCGACGAGCAGGGCGTCGCCTGCGGAATCCGCCTGTTCGAAGAGAGCTGCGCCCGAAACGGCATACCCCTGCTGTTCTGGCGTGACGTGCCAATCGACCCACATGACCTGGGCGAGACGGCGCGCGATTGCATGCCCACTATAAAACAGGCCTTCCTGGGCCGACCCGACGACGTGCCTGCAGGCGAGCGCTTCGAACGTCGGCTGTACGTGTGCCGCCGCATGATCGAGAAGACAGCCGATGCCGATCCGGGGCTGGAAGGACGAATCTTCTACATTTGCTCGATGAGCTCGCGCACCATCGTGTACAAAGGCATGCTCGTCTCAACGCAGATGAGACGTTTCTTCCGTGACTTGAACGACGCATCGACGGAAACGGCGATAGCGCTCGTGCACTCGCGCTACTCCACGAACACCACCCCGAGCTGGGAACGCGCTCACCCCAATCGCTACATCGTCCACAACGGCGAGATCAACACGCTGCGCTGCAACGTCAGCTGGACGCACGCGCGCGAATCCAACCTGTACTCACCAATCATGGGCGAAGACCTGGAAAAGGTCCTGCCCATCTTGAACGGCGAGGGATCTGATTCGGCGATGCTGGACAACCTGCTCGAGTTTATCTCGATGAACGGGCGAGGCCTCGCACGCGCGGTGTCGATGGTGCTACCCGAGCCGTGGGACAACAACGGAAACCTTTCCGATAAGCGCCGCGCATGGGATGCATACCAATCCATGCTCACCGAGGCATGGGATGGGCCGGCGGCCATCGCGTTTTCCGACGGGCGCATCACCGGCGCGGCCATCGACCGCAACGGCCTGCGTCCCGCGCGCTACTACGTGACCTCCGACGACCGCTTGATCCTGTCGAGCGAGGTCGGGGTGCTCGACGTGGATCCCGCCGCGGTGCTCATCTCCGGCAGCCTGGGGCCAGGGCAGATGCTGCTCGTCGACCCCGAACAGGGACGCGTGCTTTTCGATGACGAGATCAAGGATGCGTTTGCCAACGAGAAACCCTATCGCAGCTGGATAGACGCCGAGATGCTGACGCTGGGCAACCTGGTGGACGATCTGGACGTACCGGGAAACGCGCCTCAGGCACATCGTCTAACCCATCCCGACGCCGGCATTCCTCTGCACGAACGCCAAGCAGAGCACGGATACTTCTTCGACGACATCGAGGAAGCCATCATCCCCTCGGCACGGAGCGGGGCCATGCCCCTGGCGTCAATGGGCGTCGACACGCCGCTGGCATGCCTCTCAGAGCATCCCCGTAGCTTCTTCGATTACTTCCACCAGCTGTTTGCCCAGGTAACAAACCCGCCGATCGACGCATTGCGCGAATCGTTCATCACGTCGACAGTGCTGTACGTGGGAAACCACGGAAACCTCCTGGAGGACGCGCGTGCGAATTGCCGACTCGTGAGGCTCGACACGCCCTTGCTCGACCAGGCAGGATTCGACGCGCTCGCCCACATCGGCCGCCACGGGTTCAAGTCGTCGGTCCTTCGCGCCGTCTACCCCGCACAAGGTGGCGCAGGATCGCTCGATAAGGGCTTGGAGCTGCTTCTCAAGCAGGCGGAAGATGCCGTTCACGACGGAACCGACCTCATCGTCATTTCCGATCGCGTGGGTGAAGGCGAAATCCCCATCCCATCGCTGCTCGCCGTGGCCGCGGTGCACAACCGCCTGTTGCGAACCGGCTTGCGCACGCATGCCGACATCATCGTGGAGACCGGCGACGCCTTGAGCCCCCACGATTTCGCCGCCCTCGTAGGCTTTTCGGCTTCGGGCGTGTTCCCCTACCTCGCGCACGACACGATTCGGAGCCTGAGCGAACGCGGCGCCATCGCACTCGATGCCGACCAGGCTATTCGCAACTACAACCACGCAATGGTCGCGGGCATCGTGTCCATCATGTCCAAGATGGGCATCTCGACCATGCAGGGTTACCACGCCGCGCAGGTGTTCGAAGCCGTGGGCCTTTCGGCCGAGCTCGTCGACGAGCATTTCGCAGGAACCGTAAGCCGCATCAGCGGCCTGGGAATCGACGACCTGCAGCGCGAATGCGACGAACGTCACGCCCAGGTCATGGCCCTCAAGACGAGCCCGTCGCCCGACCAGCTCCCCAGCTCGGGGATAACTTCATGGCGTCCCGTCGGCGGCGAAGAGCACCTCATAAATCCTGTGACGATCAACCTCCTGCAGCGTGCGGTGCGTGAAAACGACCCGGCGCTGTTCGAGGAGTACAGCGAGTCGGTCCACATTCCCGGCCGTACCATCATGTTGCGCGACCTGCTGTGCCTCTCGCCTGCGGGCAATCCCATACCGATTGCCAAGGTCGAGCCCGCCAGCGAAATCATGAAGAGGTTCAACACCGGCGCGATGAGCTACGGGTCCATTTCGCAAGAGGCACACGAATGCCTGGCCATCGCCATGAATCGCATCCATGGCCGCTCGAACAGCGGCGAGGGCGGCGAGGACCCCGCCCGCGAGACATTGCTCCCGAACGGCGACAGCAGGCGGTCTGCCATCAAGCAGATCGCTTCGGGACGCTTCGGCGTGACGAGCCGCTACCTCGTGAGCGCCGACGAGATCCAGATCAAGATGGCCCAGGGCGCCAAGCCCGGCGAGGGCGGCCACCTGCCGGGCGGCAAGGTATGGCCGTGGATCGCCCGCGCACGCCGGTGCACGCCGGGCGTGGGCCTCATCTCGCCGCCTCCACATCACGATATCTATTCAATCGAGGATTTGGCCGAGGTTATCTTCGACATGAAGAACGCGAATCCCAAGGCTCGCGTATCGGTGAAGCTCGTCGCCGAGGCGGGCGTGGGCACTATCGCGACGGGCGTTGCGAAGGGCGGCGCGCACAAGATCCTGATCTCAGGTTCGAACGGCGGCACGGGCGCAGCGCCCCGCGACTCCATCTACCATGCGGGCCTGCCCCTTGAGCTGGGCTTGGCCGAGACGCAGCAAACCCTCCTGCGCAACGGCCTGCGTTCGCGCGTGGTCCTGGAGGCGGACGGCAAGCTGATGGACGGACGCGATGTCGCCATCGCATGCCTGCTCGGCGCCGAGGAGTTCGGCTTCGCAACCATGCCGCTCATCGCCATGGGCTGCCTCATGCAACGCGATTGCCAGCAAGACACGTGTCCTGTGGGCATCGCCACGCAGAACTGCAAGCTGCGCAACCGCTTCAGCGGCAAGCCCGAGTACGTCGTGAACTTCATGACGATGGTCGCCGAGCAGCTGCGGCACATCATGGCCGACTTGGGTTTCGCGACCGTCGAGGAGATGGTCGGTCATACCGAGTGCCTGTACCAACGCCCCAGCGCGCACAGCTGGAAGGCGGGCCTCGTCGACCTTTCCGAATTGCTCGTCGTGGCGCAAGCCGAGTATGGGCGCTCGATTCCAGGGGCTAACTGCCCCCATTCGCTCGAATCCTGCGCGCCCGAGGACACGTTGCCGCAAACGCTCGACGCCACGCTGCTCGTGCCCTATACGAGCGACGCGCGCAGCTCGCTGGCAACCCAACGGTTCCACGTCGACATCGCCAACGTCAACCGCTGCGTGGGCACGATGCTCGGCTCGACGGTGACGCGGCGTCATGCGGAAGGGCTCCCCGACGGATCGCTCACCATCAACTGCTCCGGATCGGGAGGCGTGAGCTTCGGGGCGTTCCTGCCCGCCGGCATCACGCTCAACATCGAGGGAGAGGCGAACGACTTCTTCGGCAAGGGCCTTTCGGGAGGCATCGTGACGGTCGCACCCAACCGCGCGTCCACGTTCAGACCCGAGGAGAACATCGTGGCCGGCAACGTAGCGTTCTACGGCGCGACAGGCGGCCGCGGGTTCGTGAACGGTCTGGCTGGCCAGCGCTTCGCGGTGCGCAACTCGGGTGCTACGCTCGTCGTCGAAGGCGTGGGAAACAACGGCTGCGAGTACATGACCGGCGGCGTGGTGCTCGTGCTGGGCGAGGTGGGGTTGAATTTCGCCGCGGGTATGAGCGGCGGCGTCGCCTACGTCTACGACGCTGAGCACACGTTGGAGGACCGTTGCAACCGCGAGATGGTCGACCTGATGGCGCCCGACCGCGATGAGCTGGATTTCGTACGGCGGCTGATAGACGAGCACGCTCAGCGCACGGGAAGCCCCTTGGGCGTGAAGCTGCTCTACCAGTTCGGCGACATCTGCCAGAACTTCGTAAAAGTCGTACCGCGCGAATATGCGCAGATGATAGCCCTGACCGAGAAGCTTGAGGCGGCGGGATGCACGCACGACGAGGCCGTGGAGAGGGCTTTCGAGGAATTGCAAAACGCATGATGAATCGGGGACGCGCTCTCTGGATCATCACAACGCGCGAGATGGAAGGCGATTATGGGTAAACCAGGTGCATATCTTCAAGTGGGCCGTCAAGAGCATGGCGTTCGGCCCGCCGCGGAGTCGGTGCGCGATTTCGAGGACTTCGTCGTCAACTTGACAGCTGACGCACAGCGCGAGCAGGCTAGCAGGTGCATGTACTGCGGCGTTCCGTTCTGCCAGAGCGGCCTGCGCTTCAATGGGGCACGGCAGGCGACGGGCTGCCCTTTGCACAACCTCATTCCCGAGACCAACGACTTGCTCTTCCGAGGTCGCTGGGATGATGCGGCAAACCGCCTGGCGCTGACGAACCCCTTCCCCGAGTTCACCGGACGCGTGTGTCCTGCCCCGTGCGAAACAGCCTGCAACCTAGGACTACACGACGATGCCGTGACCATTCACGACAACGAGCGCAGCTTGTCGGACTACGCCTGGAAACGCGGGGTGAACCCACTTCCCGCCGCAGACGCAAAAGCGCCGCTCGTGAGCGTCATCGGGTCGGGGCCAGCAGGTCTGGCTGCGGCCTGGGAGCTCGCACGTCGCGGCTTGCGCGTTCGCGTCTACGAACGCGACGAGAAACCCGGCGGCCTTCTGATGTACGGCATCCCCAACATGAAGCTGCCGAAATGGGTGGTCGAGCGCCGCGTGAAGCTGATGGAGGAAAGCGGAATCGGGTTTTTCTGCGGCGTTGACGCTACGGAAAAGGCAGAGGAGATCGCCGCGGGATCCGCTGCGGTCGTCTTGGCATGCGGTTCGCGCACGCCAAGACGCATCGATGTGCCCGGAGTCGATTTGAACGGCATCCATTTCGCCGTCGATTACCTGAGCGAGGCCACGAGAGCCTTGCTGGAAGGACGCGCGGCCGCTATCTCGGCTGAGGGGAAGGACGTCGCCGTCATAGGCGGCGGCGATACCGGCGTCGACTGCGTGGCCACCGCGCTTCGCCAGGGCGCCCGCAGCGTACGCCAAATCGTCCGCGCCGCATGCCCGCCACAAGGGTTCGACGCGCTAACCGCATGGCCCAGTCCGCGCAATGTGTTCGCTCAGGCGTATGGACAGCGCGAGGCTGCCGACCTTCTGGGCGAGGATCCGCGCCTGTGGTCCACCGACACTGTCGGATTCGCAGATGACGGAAACGGCACCGTGACAGCCGTCCAAGTTCGTCCCGTCGCCTGCCCCTCCGATGATGTGCGGGAAGTTCCCGCGCAGCTCGTGTTGATCGCAAAAGGCTTCACGGGACCAGAGCAGCCCGTCATCGATGCGTTCTCCGCTTACAAGAACGTATTCCTGGCAGGTGACGCACGACTCGGCTCCACATTGGTGGTCGCCGCCATCGCAGATGCCCTCGAAGTGGCTGGACGCATCGCCCAAGACCTGCTCGCCTAAAGCGAAGTCCCCTCGAAAGCCCGCGCACACAAGCGCCGGGCTTTGGGCCGCCGGATCCTCCTGACCAACCCGGCGGCCCTTCCTTGCGCGCTGTCAAGGGCACTGATGATAGCCGCTGAGTCGCAGGAAAATGAGTCGCAGGACAGTCCTGCGACTCATTTCAAATCCGCTGTCAAGAGCACTGATGGATGGCAGCTTTATGCAAAAGATGGCAATGAGTCGCAGGACTGTCCTGCGACTCATTTTGGCCGATTCCCTGCTACCGAGGGCCTGATAACCTACCGTGTTTGGAGGACAGCCAGTCGAGCGATCGGAAGCACGTTTCCGACCGTTCGGCATTAGTTCATATGCGATTTGCGTCAATTGGCAAATGCGCAGAGAGTCTCGTTGCTCATGGTGTCGTGGTACAGCTTCAGTGTCGCGGCTTTCGGCTGGACCGTAAACACGATGTTCTGCAGCTCGGGATCATCGGTTTCCACGGCGCGGAAATCCAATTCGCGGAGCTTGTCGGGGTTGTAGCGAATCGTCCTCGGGTCCTCGAACAGCGCACCGTAGTAGATGTTGGCTTCCACGAGGTCTTGGAACATGTGGCTCCCGTACGAGAGTTCGGGTGCATAGCCGGCTCCCGAATAGCCCACTTCGCAAAGCCCCTCGAAATTGCACAAGTCAGCGAAACTCACCGGCACCCCCAGCTCGGGAGACGACGTGCCGATCCGCCCGGGCGCGAGCAGCAGGCCTTTCAGCCCGTCGTTTCCAAGCTCTTTGTTCACCATGCCGATCAAAGCTGCCACTTGCGGTTTCTTACGATACGGGCAGTTGTAGTACGCCTCGGGATCCACATAGGCTATCGTGTCGATGGTCACGACACGCGAGCTTCCCATAGAGGCGTCCTTGATATGGAAAACGGTACCGGCTGCGTCGGCTTCGGGAATCTGCACGGCGTTTTGCCCCGCCAGCGCTTGAAGTGGACGGCATTGCAAGAGGTTCAACACGAACGAGCCATCCTCGCCCACGTTCACGGTGTACTCGATGTCGACCGGGTTGTCATAGGCTTTCTGAAGCGTTGTTAGGATGTTGCGCATCAGCGTGACGAACGTGCGGTTGTTCACCAATCCCTCGCATGAGGCGAACAGCACCGGTTGGTATGCACCCCGCGCACGCAATGTCGACTCGGCTGCGCGGTCATGTTCCATGACTGCGGCGCGCGCCTTCTCGGAAAGCAGCGGTGCGAGGTCGGTGCACAACCTCTCTGCGAACGCGGCATCGTTCAAGTCGATGAGGTTCGCGTAACGCTGCGAGAACCGGTGCTTCTCGGCCACGGTCTTTGCCGTCGTGGCCGTGGGCCTATCCAAGCTCACGATGCGCGGGTAATCCTTGCCAGTTCTGTCAACCGCTTTCGTTCCCAAACCCATGACGAGACGCAACATGCCGGCGGCTGGATCCATGCCCTGCATCCAGCAATAGGCGCTGTGCGAATACCCCACACCCGCGGCCGTGGGCAGGTAATACCCGCCCGCCAAATGAGAACCGCTCACACGCTGCACCAGAAGCGACATCTGCTCCTCGCGTGCATCCAACCCGTTGCGCACGCGGTACTCCAGCGCAGAGCGGTCCAAGCTCGAGGCGTACACGTAGCGCACCGCATCCTCGAAATGGGCGAGACGCGTCTCGGCATCCCCCACATTCGGGCAGAAAGCCGATTCGTACTTCCCCGCGAAAGCGTTGCCGAAGCCGTCCTCCAGGAAACTCGACGAGCGCACGATGATGGGAACCTGGCCATAGTAGTCGATGATGCGCATGAAGTGTTCGCGGATATCGGGCGGGAACGTACCCTTGAGAATGCCCTCTTGGAGGGCGGGGGCCGCTTCTATGAAGCCTTCTCCGCTCTGCTGGCTGATGCGCAGCTTCCACAAGTCGTTGTACACGATATAGGTGTAGAAAACATCGGTGCCCACGTAGAAGGAATCGTGCGGCTCCATGAACTCACGGGCTTCGGGAAGGTCACGCTCGACGATCTTGCGCGCCAGCAACATGCCGCACGACTTGCCGCCCACAAGCCCCGTGCCCACCATGCGGTTGCGCACTGCGAAGTAATCTTCGGGCCCGAAGTACTCGTTGACCATCGGGCGCATGCGCTCGTCCTTCGTCATCATCATGTGGCACATGCGCACGCAGGCGTTCTCGTCGAGACTTCCTTTCGAATGCTCGCGCCGCGCATCGATGAAGAAGCGGTCCCATGAGTCGATGTTGCGCTCGCCGGCATCGCCTTGCTCCTCTTCCTCCTTCTGCGCATAGAAGCGGCTCATGCCCACGCCGTCGGTGAGGCCTTCCACCATGCCGGTGCGCGTGTTGAAGCTGTGGGGCAGAAACATCGTCGCAGAGCTGCGGTTCCACACCTTCAGCGGATGGATGAACAATTCATTGGGCGCTTGGTAGACGTCGGTGAACAACTGGGTGGTATCGCGTATTTTGGCAACGGCGGAAAACGAATGCCTGCCACGCAAAATGGGAAAGTACGCTACCGTGTCGAGCTCGAACAGATACGGACAGGTCACGCGGAAGAAATTGCCCATCATCATGTCCGATGACCAGGCGACCTGCAACTCGCTGAGGCAGTCGAACACGTAAAAGGCGTCGATTCCCTCCTTGGTGATCACGCGCCTAACCGCCACCGTGAACGTCTCGAAACCCTCGTTCGGGTCGAATTCGTAAATCTTCAGACCCTCGGTTGGCTCGAGCAGCGGCTCATGCGAGGCGAACCGGATGTAGATGAGGTTGCGCCCATCGCGCAGCGCCTGGTCGACGAACGGCTTGTAGAAGTATTGGAAATCGTCAAGGCTGGTCAGTTGCCAGACCACGTTATCGCCCAAACGGATGTTGTCATACACGGGGTCGAGCGTGGGGATGCCGGATTCGATTCTATCGAAAGCAGTCATGGCGCTCCTCTCGGTCTTCGGGTCTTTATATGACGAAGGGGCACGATGTGCCCACATCCAATTCCTGCTCTTTGCCGAGCTAGGAGCTGCCATCCTGAGCCAAAGGCGAAAGACCTCTTGCCACGTTGAAATGAGCGAGGCCTTTCGCTGACGCTCA
Source organism: Eggerthellaceae bacterium (assembly GCA_017434045.1). Lineage (GTDB taxonomy): Bacteria > Actinomycetota > Coriobacteriia > Coriobacteriales > Eggerthellaceae > UBA9715. Next base: position 11,990 of record JAFRGA010000097.1, on the reverse strand, counting down.
GAATGACAGCTAACGAAGCGCATTCCTCCTAGCAGTAGAACAGGATCTTGTTGTATGTGGGAATCGGCCAAGCTTCCGTGCTCACGATTCCCTCCATGGCATCGCATGCGGTGCGCAAGCGGCCCATGGCAGCGAGCACGTCATCGTGGTAAGAGCGCGCCTTCGCGAGCGCATCTTCAGTGCCCTGCGCCTTTGCCAGCGCCTCGTCGAGCGCGTCGACTGCATCGGAAATCTCGTTTGCGCCTTCGTTCAACTTGTCCAGGAGCTTGAGGTCGGCCGTCGGCTGCAAGCCGGGGTTCGCCTGCTTCTTGGCGTTCACGGTGCGTGCGACCTGCTCCGCAAAAGCGTTAACAGCTGGAGCGATCTTCCGCTTGGTCATGTGGCTCATCGTCTGGCCCTCGATGTTGATGAGCTTGGCATATGTCTCGAGCTTGACCTCGTAGCGGCTGTGGTTCTCGACTTCGTTGAGCACGCCGAACTCCTCGAACAGGGCGATGTTCTTCGGATCGAGCATGTGCGGTGCGGCATCGACGGTCGACTTCAGGTTCATGAGGCCACGGCGCTCCGCCTCTTCGATCCATTCGTCGGTATAGCCGTCACCGTTGAAGATGATGCGCTGGTGAGCCGTCAGCGTCTCACGCACCCACTTGAATGCCGCTTTCTCGAAATCATCGGCACCCTCGACAACCTCGCAGAACCCCTTGAGCGATTTCGCGACGATCGTGTTGAGGATCGTGTTGGCGTCGGCCAGGTTGACCTGACTACCCGGCATGCGGAACTCGAACTTGTTGCCGGTGAAGGCGAACGGGCTCGTGCGGTTGCGGTCCGTGTTGTCGCGCTCGAAGCTCGGCAGCACCGAGACGCCCAGGTCCATGTAGACTGCTTCAACCGTCTGGTTTTCCTCGCCGGCGATGATGGCGTCCACCACGCGACCGAGCTCATCGCCCAGGAACATGGAGACGACTGCCGGCGGAGCCTCGTTCGCACCGAGGCGATGGTCGTTGCCCGCGCTCACCACCGAAATACGCAACAGATCCTGGTAATCGTCGACGGCTTCGACGACAGCCGTCAAGAACACGAGGAAGCGCAGGTTGGAAGCCGGCGTCTTGCCAGGGTCGAGCAAGTTCTCGTGATCGGTGGCAATCGACCAGTTGTTGTGCTTGCCCGATCCGTTGATGCCCACGAAGGGTTTCTCGTGCAGCAGGCACACCAAGCCATGGCGGCTTGCAATGGTGCGCATGAGCTCCATCGTCAGCAGGTTATGGTCGATGGCCACGTTGGAGATGGTGTACATGGGGGCGAGCTCGTGCTGGCAGGGAGCCACTTCGTTGTGCTTGGTCTTGGCAGACACGCCCAGCTTCCAGAGCTCTTCGTCGAGCTCCTTCATGAACGCGCTCACAGTAGGCCGGATGGCGCCGAAGTAATGCTCCTCCATCTCCTGCCCCTTGCACGGAGGCGCGCCAAAGAGCGTGCGACCGGTGAGGATGAGGTCTTGACGCTGCTCGTAGTCGGATTCCTTGATGAGGAAATACTCCTGCTCGGCACCGACCGTCGTCGTCACGCGGGGGACGTCTTGACCGAAGAACGAGAGAACCTTGCAGGCCTGCTGGGAAACTGCCTCCATCGAGCGCAGCAGCGGCGTCTTCTTGTCGAGCGCCTCGCCGGTGTAGCTGCAGAATGCGGTGGGGATGCACAGCACGTCATCTTTGATAAAGGCGTAGCTCGTGGGGTCCCACGCCGTGTAGCCACGCGCCTCGAACGTCGCGCGCACACCGCCTGAGGGGAAGCTCGACGCATCGGGCTCGCCCTGGATGAGCGCCTTTCCCGAGAACGTCATGATGGCGCGGCCATCCTTCTGCGGATCGAGGAAAGCGTCGTGCTTCTCGGATGTAATACCCGAAAGCGGCTGGAACCAGTGCGTGTAGTGCGTCGCCCCGAGGGAGACGGCCCACTCCTTCATGGCGTGCGCGACCACGTTGGCCACATCCGGGTCGAGCGGTTCACCTTGCTTGCACGTTTTCGCAAGCGCCTTGTAGGTAGCTGACGGCAGCAGCTCTTGCATCGTATGGTCGTTAAAGACGAGGGTTCCGTATTCTTCAGCGATTCGTCCCATGTGGATTGCCCCTTCCTCATAATAGCTTGCTCGAACTGCTTCGAAGATAGGGCGGCTTTGTTTCGAATGCTTTTCACCCGCATTACGAAACTTGCTGTTAACGGTCAGGAAATCATTTCGTCATATAGATAATGAGCCGGGGAACGTATGTGTGACTCATTTAGATATCGGTTTCGCGCAATGACATAATCCTGAGGTTGGGGACGCGCTGAAACTCGCTCACGTTGTTCGTGGCCAAGATGGCGTCGTGGGCCAGTGCGGTTGCCGCGATGATGAGGTCGTTTGGGCCGATGACCTGGCCAGCGGCCTCGAGGTCGGCGCGAACCCGCGCGTAGATGCGAGTGCAGGCCGAGTCAAACGGCAGCACCTCGTAGTTGCAGAGCAAACTTTCAACGGCAAGCCGGCTTTTCTCGGGGTTCTGGCTTTTCAGGGCGCCGATCAGCAGTTCGGCTTCCACGATGGCAGGAACCTTGATCAACCTGCAATCGGTGTTTCTCAGCAGCTCAAGCCCCATTGGCAGTCGGCCGCGCAAAAACTCGATAATGATGTTCGTGTCGAAAACGTACATGACCGCACCTAGTCAAACGCAAGCCGGGAGGCGTCAAGGGAGAATCTTGGTTGCTCAGGCCTTGTGAACGTGTCGTCGTCTATCAAGCACCCATAGAGCGTCTCGAGATACCCATCTGGTAAGCCCGATGCAGTGGCGCAGCGGCTTGCGTTCGTCAAGCGTCTGGCAACATGCTTTGAGAGGGATATGCCTTCGGAGGCCGCCTCAGCGCGAAGCGTTTTCATCAGCGATTCGTCAACGTACAACGAAACTTGCGGCATAACGCCCTCCTTTCTTTCAGTATACTTGCAAGTATACTCGTTTAGGTCATGCCGTCAAGAGTGTACGGGGACGGGTCGGAGAACGTATCTCTGACTACTTTTCGAAATAACCCATCGGGAGCAGTGCTGCCTCTACGAAAAAGAGTTGGAGAGCGTGTCTCCGACCCATCATTAGACTCGACTACAGCGACTTGATCCTGCATACGGCCTCAAGAGCGTCTTCGCGAGTGCCGAAGGCGGTGAGACGGAAGTAGCCCTCGCCGCTCGGGCCGAATCCCGAACCCGGTGTTCCCACTACCTGCACGCGTTCGAGCAGCATGTCGAAGAACTCCCACGAGCTCATGCCATCGGGAACCTTGAGCCAGATGTAGGGCGCGTTCACGCCGCCGAACACCTGGAAACCCGCAGCAGCCAATCCGTCGAGGATGACGCGTGCGTTATCCATGTAATAACGGATCTGATCATGCGTTTCGCGCTGCCCAGCTTCACTGTAGACGGCCTCGCCGGCACGCTGGACGATGTAGGGTGCCCCGTTGAACTTCGTACCGTGCCTACGCGCCCACAGATCACGTAGAGCAACGCCCTTCTCGTCCTTCAGATTGCGCGGCACGACGGTGTATCCCAAGCGCGTCCCAGTGAAGCCTGCATTCTTCGAGAAGCTGCGTATCTCGATGGCGCAGGTGCGCGCCCCATTGCATTCGTAAATGGAATGCGGCAGTTCCGGATCGGTGATGTACGCCTCGTACGCGGCGTCGTAGACGATAACAGCGCCGTGTTCGTTAGCGTAATCGACCCAAGCCTGAAGACGCGGCTTGCTTATAACGGCACCGGTGGGATTGTTCGGGAAGCACAGGTAGATCAGCGAAATGTCGGCGTCGGCGCCGGGAAGATCGGCTACGAAGTCGTTCTCCTGCGTGCAAGGCATGTACGTCACATCGCTCCATAAGCCGGATTTCGCATTGTAGGTTCCGGTGCGTCCTGCCATGACGTTGGAATCGACGTAAACTGGGTACACTGGATCGCACACCGCGATGCGCGCTTCACCGCTGAAGATTTCCTGGATGTTGGCAGAATCGGATTTCGCTCCATCGCTCACGAAGACCTCATCGGGATAGACTTCCGCACCGCGTGCTTCGAAGTCGCAACGGGCGATGGTCTCACGTAGGAAACCGTATCCCAAGTCAGGTGCATAGCCTCGGAAGGTTGCAGCGTTCGCCATCTCGTCAACTGCATCGTGCAGCACCTTCACGATAGAGGGTGCAAGTGGCTGGGTGACGTCGCCTATCCCCAGGCGAACTATATCCGCTGCCTTGTCGGGGTACGCTTTTCCATATGCGTCGATGCGAGATGCTATTGTCGAGAACAGATAGTTTCCCGGCAGCTTCAGGTAGTTTTCGTTTGCCCTGAACACTTTCCCTCCTTAGGATGAGTTGGAGCACGTATCTCGTTTACCACTCGGGATCGACCGCATGGGGCGGGTCATCATGAGGGCATGCGGCAACGTCGATCTCGCCTTCGAAAACGGTTGCGGCGGGACCGGTCATAAACACCTGGTCGCATCTGCGATCCCAGCGGATGTGCAAATCACCGCCGAGCAGGTGAACCGTCACTTCGTCGTCGGTCAATCCGTTAAGGATGCAAGCGACAGCGCTTGCGCAGGCGCCGGTACCGCAGGCGAGTGTTTCACCGGTACCGCGTTCCCAGACGCGCATGTTCACCTCGGAACGGCTGAGCACTTGAACGAACTCGGCGTTTACGCGTTCGGGGAAGGCGGGGTGGAATTCGAAGGGCTTTCCGACCTCCTCGACAGGAAAGCTACTTGTGTCTTCAACGAACACGACTGCATGTGGATTCCCCATTGAAACGCACGTCATCTCGAAGCGACGTCCCGCGACTTCAATTGGTTTAGCGATGACAGGCGATGCGTCTGCCGCCACAGGTATGAGGGTGGCATCGAGCACGGGCGCGCCCATGTCGACCGTAACCGCTGCGACACTACCGCTCTCGATGTGCAGCTTGAGTCGTTTCACGCCTGCCAGCGTGTTTACGGTAATCTCCTCTTCGTTGGTGAGCCCGTGGTCGTACACATACTTGCCGACGCAGCGGATGCCGTTTCCGCACATCGCCGAGCGCGTACCGTCCGCATTGAACATCTCCATGAAGAAATCCGCCTTCTCCGACGGCCTTATGAGAATGAGTCCATCAGACCCGATGCCGAAATGCCTGTCGCTCACCATACGCGCGAGCGATGCGGGGTTCTCCACGGTTTCTTCCAGGCAGTTCACGTATACGTAGTCATTGCCGATGCCCTGCATTTTCGTGAATCGCACGGAGGTCCTTTCGCCTGATGCTTTTCGCGGTATTTCCTGTAAACGATAGGGCCAAAATGTTTCGATTGCTTTTCATGCTGTCTTCGAAACCCGCTTGTAACGAAGGCTTCTGAAAATGGGTTCTGACAATAAGGTTATGTCGGGATGAGAAGATGAGGTACGAGGGCGGCGCCCTATTTACACCCTGCTCCAGCTGGATTGACGATACGGAGGGGAGAGGTGACGACGAGCTTGTTCGCGGGCGAGAGGCCCGATAGACCAGAGGAGGCGTGCGCGGTCTTCGGCGTATATGCGCCAGGGGAAGACGTCGCCCGCCTTGCGTGCTTTGGGCTTCAGGCGCTCCAGCACCGCGGGCAGGAAAGCGCAGGCATCGCCGTGGGTGACGGTGATACCATCCTCATCCACAAGGATCTCGGACTTGTCGACCAGGTGTTCGACGAGGAGGAGCTAGCGCATTTGAAAGGTGATATCGCCATCGGGCACACGCGCTACTCTACTGCGGGCGGCGGCGGATGGAAGGAGTCGCAACCGCACGTGTCGGCTATCGATGACGAGCTCATTGCGCTCGCGCATAACGGCACGCTTGTCGATACGGCTCCGCAGCGCGCATGGCTTGCCAACGAGGGCGTGCAGCTGTATGGCCACACCGATAGCGAGGTGGCGGCGCGTACAATCGGCGTTGACATACGACGTGCAGGTCGCATCCGCAGTGGCATCAAGCTCATGATGCAACAGCTGCATGGGGCATACGCCATCGTGCTTGCATCACCGACGGCTCTTTACGCGTTTCGCGACGCATGCGGCATTCGTCCACTTTCACTTGGCAGGTTGCCCAATGAGCGCGGATGGGTTGTAGCGAGCGAGACGTGCGGTCTCGATGCGGTGGGCGCGCAATTCGTACGCGATGTAGAACCAGGCGAAATCGTGAAGGTGAGCTCTGCTGGGTTGGAATCGGAGCAGGGCATCGAGCCCGCTAAGCGGGCGTTTTGCATATTCGAATATGTCTACTTTGCCAGGCCCGACAGCGTGTTTGACGGCGAAGTGGTATACCATGCGCGTCGTCGCATGGGGCGCATTCTGGCATGCGAAGCCCCAGTCGAAGCCGACATGGTTTTGGGCGTCCCGGACTCGGGCGTGCCTTGTGCGCTGGGATATGCCGAGAAGAGCGGCATCCCGTACGGAGACGGTATTGTGAAAAACCGCTACGTCGGGCGCACCTTCATCCAGCCCACCCAAGAAATGCGCCAAATGGGTATCCGCATAAAGCTGAATCCGCTGCCTTCGATGATTCGGGGCAAACGGCTCGTGGTTATCGACGACTCCATCGTACGCGGCAACACCTCTAAGAAACTCGTCGAAATGTTGCGCGACGCAGGCGCAGCTGAGGTGCATTTGCGCATCGTGAGTCCCGAGGTCATGTGGCCGTGCTTTTACGGTATTGATACCGACACGCGTGACCAGCTGATTTCAGCGAATCTTTCGCATGATGAAGTGTGTCGGCACATCGGTTGCGATTCGCTAGCATTTATCAGCTTGGATGGTCTGCACGAGGCAATCCATTCCGATCATGATGGTTTCTGCGATGCCTGTTTCAGTGGAGTCTATCCCGTGGCAATTCCCGGGCAACTCCGACAGAAGGCGTGTCTCGATGCTGTGAGTGGGGATGGCCCACTCCCGTAATCAATTTTGGATGGAGGAGAGCGTGAGCGAATTATCTATGCGCATGTTGGCGGCAACATCTAAGCCTCCGACCAAAGAGGCACTCCTCGTATTGGAGGACGGCGCGTGTTTCCGCGGACGCACATGCGGGGTTTCGGGCGAAGTCTTCGGAGAGGTGTGCTTCAACACCTCAGTCGAGGGCTATCTAGAGATTATCACCGATCCGTCGTATGCGGGCCAAATCGTCGTGATGACGTATCCCCAGATAGGAAACTACGGAGTGTGCCTCGAAGACGCCCAGGCGGATCGTCCCGCACTGAGGGGGCTTGTCGTTGGCGACATGTGTTATACACCGTCAAACTGGCGCAGCGATATGACGTTGCCGGATTATCTTATAAGCGAGGGCGTTTTTGCCATCGAGGGCATCGATACACGCGCACTTGTCCAGCATGTTCGCGACTGCGGAGCAATGCGCGCCGTGATGTCAACAGAGGATTTGAGCGTGGAAAGCCTTGCGAGCAAAGCAAGGGCAAGCGAGCCAATCGTGGGCGTGAACCTGGTGCGAACCGTGTCGTGCGCAAAGCCGCATACGTTTGGCCAAAACGATTTAGCTGCTTCCAAGACATTCGCCCTTGCATCTCCCGTATCTTCGCGCCATCGCGTCGTCGCCTACGATTGCGGAATCAAGCGCTCGATCCTTGAGGGGTTGGTGCGCGCAGGCTGCGAAGTCACCCTCGTTCCGTGGGATACGCCGGCGGCTGAGGTGTTGACAATGGCGCCTGACGGAGTGTTCCTCTCGAATGGCCCAGGCGATCCGGATGCAGTTGAGGGTACATACAAGCAGGTCGAGAGGCTGCTCGGAGAGATACCGGTATTCGGGATTTGTCTGGGTCATCAGATGATCTGCAAGGCGGCGGGCGGTCGGATTGAGAAGCTGAAATTCGGCCATCATGGCGGAAACCAGCCTGTTATGAACCTGCTGACGGGACGCGTGGAGATTACGGCGCAAAACCACGGCTTCGATCTCGTGTTTCCAAGCCTCGGCGAGCCGCTAGACGATAAAAACCCAGCGCAATATGTGGTTAATAGGCGTTACGGAAAGGTTCGCTTAACGCACGTTAACTTAAATGACGGCACGGCCGAAGGCATCGCATTCGAGAATATTCCTGCTTTCTCGGTTCAGTATCATCCCGAGGCCTCTCCTGGACCGACGGATTCCCATTATCTGTTCACCGCATTTGCCCGGCTCATGGATGGCCGAGAAGATTACCTGAACATAGACATTGCACATGATCGCCTGGAAGGTTGGAGGTTCTAGTCATGCCGAGAAGGACTGATATCCAAACGATTCTCGTCATCGGTTCGGGTCCAATTGTTATCGGACAGGCGTGCGAGTTCGACTATTCGGGTGCACAGGCGTGCAAGGTATTGCACGAAGAGGGGTATCGGGTCGTGCTTGTCAACAGCAACCCAGCTACCATCATGACGGATCCGGGCCTCGCCGATCGAACCTATATTGAACCCATCACGGCTGAATTCATCGAGAAGGTTATATGCAAGGAACACCCCGAGGCGCTCTTACCCACGCTCGGTGGGCAAACCGCCCTCAACGTAGCCGTCGAACTCGCCGAATCGGGTGTCCTTGACCGGTATGGCGTCGAGATGATCGGCTGCAGTCTCGAGGCTATCCGACGGGGCGAGAATCGCAAGCTCTTCAACGAATGTATGGCTGAACTGGGTATGCAGACGGCTCGGTCTGGATATGCGTACTCGGTTGACGAGGCGCGTGCCATCGTGGACGAAATAGGGCTTCCCGTCGTACTGCGGCCCTCGTTCACCCTCGGCGGAGCAGGTGGAGGTATAGCGCACGATTTGGACGAGCTCGATCTCATTGTCTCGCAGGGGCTTGAACTGTCTCCGGTCGGGGAGGTCCTCGTCGAGGAGAGCATCGAGGGCTGGAAGGAATTCGAGATGGAGGTCGTGCGCGATCGGGCAGGTAACGGCATCATCGTTTGCTCGATTGAAAACCTCGACCCTATGGGCGTGCACACAGGCGATTCCATCACCGTTGCACCCGCCCAGACGCTCTCTGATGTCGAATTCCAGCGCATGCGCACGGCATCGCTCGCCGTCCTCGAGAAGGTGGGCGTGCAGACGGGCGGCTCGAATGTGCAGTTTGCCGTGAACCCGAGTGACGGACGCATGGTCATCATCGAGATGAACCCACGCGTCTCGCGCTCGTCGGCGCTCGCTTCTAAGGCGACGGGTTTTCCCATCGCGAAGGTCGCCGCGCGCCTAGCCGTCGGCTACACCCTTCCCGAAATCGTGAACGACATCACGGGAACCACTTCGACCTGCTTTGAGCCGAGCATCGACTACTGCGTCGTGAAAGCGCCGCGCTTCGCGTTCGAGAAGTTCAAGGACTCGGATGACACGCTTTCGACCCGCATGAAGGCGGTCGGCGAGGTCATGGCATGCGGCCGCACCTTCGAGGAAGCGCTCGGCAAGGCGCTGCGCTCTCTGGAGACCGGCCGAGCAGGTCTTGGCGTCGACGGCCATACGCGCGCCTCGGAAACCAAAGAAGGATACGCGCCCCTGCTTGAGCGGCCGACGCGTAACCGCATCGTCTACATCGGCTGTGCACTCCGCCGCGGCTGGACGCCTTCTGAAATTCATGACCTGACGGGCATCGACCGCTTCTTCCTCAATCGCATGGCCGACGTTGTTGCCGTCCAGGAAGCCTTACGTGGGGCGCGCGTTGACGACATGGATGCCGCGGCGTTCCGCATTGCCAAGCGCTACGGCCTTTCCGACGTGCAGAGTGCCTATCTTACGAATTCGACCGAGATCATCGTGCGCACCCGTCGCAAAGCGCTTGGCGTCGTTCCCGTATTCAATGTGGTGGACACCTGCGCCGCGGAGTTCGAAAGCTCGACTGCCTACTTCTATAAAACGTACGAAGTCCCCGTTCTGACGAACGGGGACTCCCCGTCCGCTGTGGCCACATCTGGCGGCGCAGAGGCCCCTTGTTTTGACCACAGAGCAGGCCGAAAGAACGAGATTGAAACCCCGATTGGCTTCACGCCCTGTCATTCTGAGCGAAGCGAAGAATCTCCGCGAAGCGGGTCGTCCGGGTTATCGCTTCACGTGGATCCTTCGCCTTCGGCTCAGGGTGACAGGACGGGACGGGCTCAGGGTGACAGGACGGGACGGGCTCAGGATGGCGGAATGAGGCAGGCCCAGGATGGCGAGGCAGAACGAATTTGGGACGGCGGTACGGCAACTGAGGCGGATGCCGACGGCCGTCAGGCCGGCAGAACCAGGAAAGCGCTCATCTTGGGAGCCGGGCCCAACCGTATCGGGCAGGGCATCGAGTTCGACTATTGCTGCGTGCACGCCAGCTACGCGCTTCACGAGGTGGGCTGGGAAACCATCATGGTCAACTGCAATCCCGAGACGGTCTCAACCGATTACGACACCTCGGACAAGCTGTATTTCGAACCGTTAACCTTCGAGGATGTCATGGACATCATCGATGTCGAGCATCCTGACGGTGTCATTGCGACGCTTGGCGGGCAGACGCCGTTGAAGCTGGCACGCGCCCTGGAGGAGGCAGGCGTGCCCTTCATGGGCACGGGAGCGGACGCAATCGATTTAGCCGAGGACCGCGACCGCTTCTCCGCCCTCCTCGACAGCCTGGGAATCGCATACCCGCCCGCTGGCGACGCCCATACGCTGGACGAAGCCGAGCGCGTGGCGAGCCGCATAGGCTTCCCGCTGCTCGTGCGCCCGAGCTACGTGCTCGGCGGACGCGGCATGGCCATCGTCTACGACACGAAGCAGCTGCGCCGCTATATGGGAGAAGCCGCCAAGATCTCCCCCGACCACCCTGTATATCTGGACAAGTTCCTCGAATCGGCAGTGGAAGTCGACCTCGATTGCATATGCGACGGAGAAGACGTCGACATCGGCGGCGTCCTCGAGCACATCGAGGAAGCCGGCATCCATTCAGGCGATTCGGCCTGCTGTATCCCGCCATTCTCGCTATCCGACACCCTCGTGGACCAACTGCGTGACATTGCCTGGCGGCTTGCCCTCAGCATCGGCGTGCGGGGCTTACTCAATATCCAGTTCGCCGTAAAAGACCAGATGGTCTACGTCATCGAAGCTAATCCGCGCGCAAGCCGCACGGTGCCGTTCGTCTCGAAGGCCACTGGCGTCCCCCTGGCAAAGGTGGCGGCGCGCGTGATGGCAGGCGAGCAGCTTGCCGACATGGAGCTACCGCCCGACAGCCGCGAGCTCGGCTACTGCGCCGTGAAGGAAGCCGTCATGCCGTTCGGGCGCTTTCCCGGATCGGACGTGGTCTTGGGTCCCGAGAGGAAGTCGACGGGAGAGGTGATGGGCATCGCCCCCACGTTCCCCGCCGCCTATGCCAAGACCCAGCTCGCGATCTCCTACGAGCTTCCCCGTGCGGGTGACGTGTTCATCAGCGTTGCCGATCGGGACAAGCGCTCGATCGCGGCTATCGCGCGTGACTTTGCTCGACTCGGGTTTGAAGTGGTGAGCACGGGTGGCACGGCCAAGACGCTTTCCGCTTCGGGCGTTGCATGCAGGAAGGTCAAGAAGATCAGCGAGGGCCATCCCAACATTGTCGACATGATTGCCGATGGAGAGATCAAGCTCATAATCAACACGCCGTTCGGACACGGGCCGCGTGGCGACGGATACGTGCTCAGGCTCGCTGCCGTGCGTCACGGGGTGACGTATGCCACGACCATCGCGGCAGCTCAAGCGTTCGCCGCCGCAATGGAAGTCGCCTGCGACGAAGGTCTCGGGATCGTGGCGTTGCAAGACTTGCCCCAGTGGACATGAATCTAACGTTTATCTCCAATGGCGTTCGGCTGCGGAGGCGGGGCGGCGGGGTATTCGCTTGGCTTCGGCTACACCTATGAAAAACATGAAGATGGTGCCTGCAGAATCGCTCATCCCCCGCCGCCCCGCCTCCGCAGCCGAATGCCATTGGAGCAACCCCTTTGGCGAACTCTGAACAGACAGGATCG
>JAFRGA010000096.1 GCA_017434045.1 Eggerthellaceae bacterium | reverse complement strand
CCTGACTTCCGCAGCAGATTTCAGGGAAATCGGCATTTGAGCTGCTGATATGCTCAGAATCCGATGATTATTTTCCCTGCGGTATTTTCCACTTGGCAGCATCGGCCAGGATATCCATCGCCTTGCCCGTGGTGAGGTTCTTGAGCTTGAGCCCCTCTAGTCCGACTGCCTCGGCGATCAGGTCGGACTCGTCGGTGCGGTGCCCGAACGCCCACCAGTTCGCATCGAAGTTCACGCCGCTCATGGCAGCGATCTCCTCGCGTATCCGGCTGCATGGAAGGCCGGTGGCCAGCTGCAGCAGGCGCAGGATGACGAGCGCGACGTAGCAGACGAGGAAGTGCGCCTCGATGTGATTGGGCGTCCAGACGTAGACGGGCCGCGTCTCCAGCTCGGACTTCGTCACCTTGAACGACTCCTCGATGCGCCAGAGCTCCCGGTACGTGTCGATCACCCTCCCGTCGGGCCAGCCCGTCTCGCTCGTGACGATGAGGTAGTAGCCGTCGTACTTCTCGGCCTCGGCTATGGCCTCGAGGTCGAGCTCGAGAGCGCTGCCGTCGGCGACCTCGCCGGTCTCCTTGTCGAAGCGCAGGTTCTTGACGTACTGGGCCGCACCGTGGCTGGTGGCCTTGGTGTAGGCGCCGGGGTTCGCTATGAGCTTGCGGGCCTTCTCGATGGCCGCCTCCCGGTCGTGGCGGGCCCGCCGCTCGTACTTCTCCGACCAGAACGCGACGTACTTGACGTCGACCCGCACGTCCTCCGCCTTTCCGCTCGCCGTGTCCCCGGCCTTGAGGTGGACGGTCTTGTAGCCCTGCTTCGACTTCGACTTGAACTTGCAGCCGTCCTCCGTCTTCGCCGCGTAGCCGGCCCCGTCGAGCACCCAGGCCTTGAGCGCCTTGTCCGACTTGGTGCCGCGCACCGACTGCGAGAACACGAAGCCGTCGCCGGAGGCCTGCGCCGCCGCGATGTTATCCGAGCAGTTCAGCCCCTTGTCGGCGACGGCCACCACGCGCCCGAGCCCGTGGTCGCGCTTCATGTCGGAGAGCACGGGTATCATCGTGAGGCAGTCGGCGGTGTTGCCCGGGAATACGCGGTAGGCGATCGGGATGCTCCTCGCGTCCTGCAGGAGCCCCATCTGGACTATCGGGCTCTTCCTGTGCTCCTTGCTCACGCCCTTGCGCCTGAGCTCGTCCTCGTCGTCTATCTCGAAGTAGTAGTTGGTCACGTCGTAGTAGACCGCCGACATGTCGCGTATGCCCGCCGCGGCGATCGAGCGGTTCATCGCCGAGACGATCGCCCCCTTGGCCGCGGCGAGCTCGTCGAGGGCGCGGTAGACGTCGTCCTCGGAGAAGTCCGCCCTGAAGAAGTAGCGGCCCTTGTTCCTGAACGCCGCCAGCTTCGAGCCCGGCTCCACGACGCGCTCGCACACGAGCAGCCTGCACACGGCGTTGAGGTCGTACTCCGCTCCCGATCCGCGCATGTGGTTGCGCAGCGGCCGCTCGATGCCGAGCGCGGCGTAGGCCGCCAGCGCCGCGGCGCACCCGATGTTCTTCACGTTGTCCGTGCGCTTGTCGATCTTCTGGGCGGGGTGGATCTCGATGGCCACGGATTGCTCGGAGGCCCTCTTGGCCTCGGTCATCGCGGCGGCGCGGGCCTTGCCCCAGGCCACGGGGTCGTCGTGCTCGGCCAGCAGGTCCTCCAGGTACCCCAGGTTCTCCACGGTCTTCTGGCGCGACCGCTTCCTCTCCGGGTCCCACCAGCTCTCCACTATCGAGAGGTTGGTCTTCCCGCTCTTCTGGCGCGTCTGCTTCAGGTGCACGGCTCCTCCTTCGTCCACCTGCGATTATACCATAGTACGCGAGAATCCGCTAGCAATAACATTCATATAATTTGACATGGAAAAAGCCCCTGAACTGGGGCTTCCGAAAGAAATCTAGATTCTATGCTGCGGAACTATGGGGGGTTTTCCCTGGTCGGTTTTAACAGCTCGCCAACTTTTGTCCGTTATTCCGAAGGAGGCCGTCGCCGTATAACGGACAGAAGCTGGTCGTCCTGCGAGGTTTCCCCAAATCGGTTTTCCGGAAGAAGCAACTCATGTCCGTTGTTTCGTAACGATTATTCGCCTCTGGATTATTGATTGAGCGGGCCGAACAGCGTGCTGACGTGCTTGCTTATGAAATAAAACCATAAGGGAGAGTTTGTCAGAACGGTGCTTTATTATTCACGAAAGAGTATCGTTATATATGCGAATAATGCATAAACCTACGACTTAGAAATCGGACATCGGGAGGAATCTGGTCTGACGAGGTTTGCCCTTATTGCAGCGTCGACCGTGTTCTGCGTCTGCCTGTTGGCGGGTTGCGGAACGACGAGCGGAGCCAGTAGCAGCTCGGAAGAGGCTTTGAGCGCTTCGGATACCTCTGCTTCGTTAGAAGCGACCGACGT
>JAFRGA010000095.1 GCA_017434045.1 Eggerthellaceae bacterium | reverse complement strand
GACCTTCCTGAAGGCAACGGGTGCGGTCGGCGCTGCTGCCGCAGTTGGGGTGGGCGCGTGTGCCGTAGCGCCTCAAGCGTCTGGTGCCGTCGGGCAAGCGCTTGCAGACGAGGGCTCCGACGAGCGCATCGTGTGGTCCCATTGCCACGTGAACTGCGGCGGGGCGTGCGTGCTGCGTTTCCACATGGTTGGCGACACCATCAAATACGTGGAGTCCGACAACACGGGCAGCGCAGAATTCGGTGACATCCAGATGCGCGCGTGCCTGCGCGGGCGTTCGATCCGACGTTGGCTCGACCATCCGGACCGCTTGAACTACCCGCTGAAGCGCCGTGAGGGCACCAAGCGCGGTGAGGGCGTCTACGATCAGATCACGTGGGACGAGGCGCTCGATACCATCGCAAGCGAGTTCACGCGCATCAAGGAGACCTACGGTAACGAGGCGATTTTCATCCAGGAATGCTCGGGCGTCGAGCAGAACATCATGATGAACAACCCGTTCTTCCGCCTGTTCAACCTTCTGGGCGGCGAGGTCACGCGCTACGGCAACTACTCCAACTGCGCGATCAACTTCGGGTCGAACCCGTTCACCTACGGTGACAGCTGGGGTCGTCGCTCGTTTAAGTCGCTACAGAATAATCAGCTCGTAGTGCTGTTCGGAGACTCGGTCATGGATATGCGTATGGGCGGTGACGGTGCCGGTTACGACCTGAACGTCGCCATGGAGAAGCAGAATGTGCGCGTCATCATGATCGACCCGCGCCGCAACGAGGTCGCCACCAACAAGGGCGCCGAGTGGATTCCCATCCGCCCCGGCACCGACGCGGCGCTCGTGGCCGGTATCGCACACGAACTCGAGGAGCTGGGCCTTACCGACCGCGAGTTCCTGAAGAAGTACTGCGTGGGCTACACCGAAGACACGCTGCCGAAGGGCGCGCCGAAGAACTCGTCGTATTACGCCTACATCATGGGCAAGGGCTACGACATGGTCGAGAAGACTCCTGCCTGGGCCGCCGGGATAACCGGCATCCCCGAGGTTCGCATCAAACAGCTTGCCAAGGAAATCGGCGAGGCGAAACCGCTGTTCGTCGCACAGGGTTGGGGCATGCAACGTCATGCCAACGGCGATTTCGCGGCGCGCGCCGTCATGCTGCTACCGCAGTTGGTAGGCCAAGTGGGCAAGCCCGGCACCAACGCAGGCACCCACGAGGGCAATGCGGGTTTCCCTCTGTCCTCGTTGCCGACCGGTGACAATCCCATACAGGCTCAGTTTCCCAACTATTTGTGGCCCGAGGCCATCAAGGACGGTCCGGCGCTCACCGCCAAGAAGGATGGCATCAAGGGCGCGGATGCGTTGCCCGCATCCATCAAGTTCCTCGTGAACTATGGCAACAACATGCCAGCAGGTCAGAATGGCGATATCAATTACACGGCCGAGATCCTGCGCGACGATAGCCTGTGTGAGTTCATCCTATGCTACGACGTGATGATGACGCCTTCGGCGAAGTTCGCCGACATCATTCTGCCCGATCTGACGCCTCAAGAGACCTATTCGCTTTCAGCCGCCGGCGAGATGAACGACAGCTTGGGTATCTGGTTCGGCCAGCCCATCCGCGAACCGCTGTATGAGCGCCGCGAAGTGTACGAGGTGTGCGGCGAACTGGCCAAGCGCCTAGGAGTCTACGAAGAGTACTCCGAGGGTGGCATGACACGCGAGGACTGGTGTCGCAAGCTTTACGATGAACTGCGCGAACAGGTCGACGGCCTTCCCACCTACGACGAGGGCGTGGCGATGGGCATGTACAAGCGCAAGGTCGACATCGACGCGAGCACCGATCCGTTCATCGAGGATCCTGAGAAGAATCCGCTTGCGACCGAAACGGGCAAAATCCAGGTGTACTCGCCCGAACTGGCGAAGCTGGCAAAGGAGTGGGAGCTGCCCGAGGGCGACGCCATCGTGCCGATTCCCGCGTACGTTGCCGGCTTCGAAGGCGCGGGAACCCAGACCGACGAGCGTCCGCTGCAGCTGGTCTCGTTCCACTACCGCGCCCACACGCACTCGACCTACGCCAACAATGAGGTCATTCAGAAGAGCGCGACGCATCAGCTGTGGATCAATCCCGCCGACGCCGAGCCGCGCGGGATCGCCGATGGCGATACGGTGAGCGTGGTCACGGACCGTGGCGAGGTGCGCATCCTGGCCAAGGTGACCAACCGCATCGTGCCTGGTGCCGTTGCGCTACCCGAGGGCGGTTGGTACGACCCTGACCCGAACGGCATCGACAAGGGAGGTTGCATCAATACGCTCGTCAGCCGTCAT
>JAFRGA010000094.1 GCA_017434045.1 Eggerthellaceae bacterium | reverse complement strand
GCTCATGCCGACTGGTTCTGGTTCGTGCAGCTGGCACGACTACATCGACATCGACGCCAAGCGCCTGCAGGACATCGTCAAGCACGGTGCCGAATACAAGATGCGCCACGAGTGCATGATTCCCGAGAGCTGCACGCTGACCACCAAGGTCATGGGCATGGCACGTGTGCCGATCGGCATGAAGCCCGACTTCTACTGCTTCACGCAGCTTGACATGTCTTGGGACGAGCTGAAGGCAGCTGGCGCCGAGGCATACGATGTTATCGAGGCTGAGGACCAGGGCCACATTTCCGACGCTCTGCTCGCCTACATCGAGAAGAAGAACGCCGAGAAGCCCGGCAGCGTTTCGATTCAGCTGTACCTCGAGGCCATGTTCCTCGCGGAGATCTGCCGCTAAACGAGCGACTGACACATTGATTTGATGCGGAGCGGGCCGAAAGGTCCGCTTCGTTTTGTTTCGTCGAAGAACGAAGCCCGACGAAACGCGACTTTCGTAACCTCTAGATAAAAAACCTCATGACTGTCATTACGCCTTTGTCGAAGAAGGCCTCTGCCCCGGCTTGGCGAAAGAAAACCCGCAGTTCGGGCACACGGACTCGCCAACGGGAATCATCGTACGACATGATAGACAGCGTATCTCACGTTGGGGCATGCCACCTTTAACCTTGCCACAACGTCCGCACTGTATGCATACATAGCCACACATCTTCGCGCAGGCCTCTATGCGACGGAATCCAACGCGCTGTCGACTTTGCCCGTCTCGCCAACTGCGTCGACATAAATACCTTCAGCCGATTCGGCAACGGACTCACAGGTTGTCTCGGCGACAGGCTCATCGGCTGTTTCAACAGTAGCCCCATCGGCGGTTTCGTCAACGAGCGGTATCATAACTTGTTTGCCGCACCCAAGGCACTTGCCACTCATCTCGTCGACATCGCCTCCGCATTCGAGGCATTTGACCACAACCTTGGGAACGTACAAGGGGCTTCCAGGGTTCAACTTGCCGCAGCCGTTGCACATCGTGCATGGATAGCACATAGTCACTCCCCTACTTCAAATCGACGAGCTCGATCCAGTATTCAAGGTCCTTGCCCGCGAACGGATGGTTAAAGTCAATTTTAACGCCATCTTCTGTGGCGGCAATGACACGCACGAGCTTCTTCAGCCCGTTCTGCGGATCGGTATAGGGAAGGAATTCACCGACCTTCATCTCGTACCCGTGCGGAATGAGCGTGCGTGGATACCATTGGGCATCCTTTTCGATGTACACGCCGAAACCGAGCTCGCTGGGAATCTGGATGACACGCTGCTCGCCGACCTCCATGTCGAACAGGGCATTCTCGATTCCCTTCGGCACTCGGTGGGCACCAAGTGTCACGGGAACGGGATTCCCAGTCGAATGGTCCTCGAAGAGCTCATCGTCGCCTGGCACCCCGCCCTTGTAGCGGATGTAGGCAACCCTGCCCATGCGGTCTTTGACCTTTTCGTCCATAAGAAAGCTCCGTTCAGCGTGTCGCCTGGCATAGCCAGACAGCACGTCTCTGAAAACCCGCGAAGGTGGCGCCCGCCAAAGCGGGCACCACCCTTCAATTACCAAAACCTTGCGAAATACGCAGCAAAATGCTGGGCGTTACGCCTGCTCGTCCTCGATTGTCGCGCCTTCGCTCGTGTACTCGCCCACGCGGCCGTCGTGGCGATGGGCACCAAACTCGGCAGTACCCGTACCAGACACCTCGAGATGTGCGGCCACGTGATCGTCGGTCTTGTTGTGCTTGTGCACGAAGTCGCCGTATGCTGTGCGCGGTTTGTAGGTCGGAACGACCAACATCTGCTTGCCCTTCTTCTTCAGAAGCTCAGCAAGTTCGTCAATCGGACCGTACGTAATGACGTTCGCCAGGCAGTGGTGCACACAAATCGGCTCGCGGCCAGCTGCAGTGCGGTCTGCACACATATCGCACAGGTCGGTCGGCAGGGCGTACCAGTTGTAGTTCCAATATTCCTCGTCGACCTTCCACGGGCCATCACCGAACATCGTGATGCCGTTCTGGCCATTCGGCAGGTTGTGCTCGACCTTGCAGGAAGCTACG
>JAFRGA010000093.1 GCA_017434045.1 Eggerthellaceae bacterium | reverse complement strand
CAACAAGGCCGCTGATAACAGAGCCGAACAGGAAGATCGGCGGGCCGATTTGCGACTGACCGTTCCAAATGACGAAGATCACGAAGATCGCGCAGATCTCGAGCGCGGCCGCCAGGTAGGTGCCACGGTTCAGAGCCTTGTGCAGCTCGGCGCCTTCCTTGGCGCGAACGGCGAACAGGCCGATGATCGACGTGATGATGCCGCAAGCAGCGATGATGACCGGAGTAACAACAGCCCAAATCATATCGATGCTGCCAAAAGCGCCGAAGTAACCAAGCTCGGCAAAGGTGGCCGCGAGAATCGTCGGAGCCAGGATGGAGCCGGTGTAGGATTCGAACAGGTCGGAGCCCATGCCCGCGACGTCGCCCACGTTGTCACCTACGTTGTCGGCGATGGTGGCCGGGTTGCGCGGGTCGTCCTCGGGGAGGCCAACCTCAACCTTGCCGACGAGGTCAGCGCCCACGTCTGCAGCCTTGGTGTAGATACCGCCACCAACACGGGCGAACAGAGCTACGGCAGAAGCGCCGGTGGCAAATCCCTCGACCATGCCGACATGCTCGTGCATGAGCTGCGTGGTGTCGACACCGAAGACGAGCAGGATCAGCCAGAGGGACAGGCCGAGCAGAGCAAAGGACGCAACGCAGAGGCCCATGGTGAGGCCGGACTTGAAGCTGACGTTGAGGGCCTTCGCAACGCTTTCCTCAGCCGCATGGGTGGTACGCGTATTGGCGCGCGTAGCCACGAACATGCCTACATAACCAGCGGCTGCGGAGAGGATGGCGCCGGTTACGAACGCGGCAGCCGTCCAGGGGTTGAGCGCAATCGCCATGATAATGGCAACGACGACCACGAAGATGATGAGCATCCTGTACTCGGCCATCAGGAACGCCTGCGCACCTTGCTGAATCTTGAGCGAAATGTTGTTCATCTTGTCGGGACCCGGATCCTGCTTCAAGACCCAGCTTCCCAGATAGCCCGCCACGCAAATGCCAATCAAGGCGCAGATGGGGGCCATCCATGCTACTGATGTAGTCACGTGTTTCCTCCTTAACTCCACTAACATCCTCTGTTTTGCCTTTGTGCCGGGCATGTAGGCACAAAAACAAAAGCCTTCCGATTATACGGGATACGGTATGCATATGCTAGTCAAACGTGCGTTTTTTACGCTGAAAGGCTTTAGTTAGACAAAATTCACCAAACCGAATGGGGCGATATGCCCCCAATTGGGAGCTATCCGCGTACTATTCCAGTCTGGAAAACGCATTCCGCCTTCCAGCGGCGATCCGGAAGCACGTAGCGGTAAAGCGCTTTCAAGCGGTTCCCCACTACGATCGAAGCTATCTCGCCACCGGCTGGCGCCTCATCGCTTTCGATGACATTCCCTCCCATGCAGGAGCAACTGCCGAATCCACCCTTCAAGCTGATGGGGCTCATCAATGACACCTGATCCTCGCGCAAGGCATTTCCCGAAACGACGAAACGCTCGTATGCGTCTGCGAAAGCGTAGCGGAAGCCGAGCGCAGCAACCGGGTCGAGGGCTGCGGAAGCCTTGAGATTTTGCAGCGTGTCGAGCGTGACGGCATCCTCCAAATCGATGTTGCCCGCCGAGATCCTGCACAGCGACCGCAGGTGCGCTGGCGTGCCGACAATGCGCCCGATGTCGCGCGCGAGCGACCTGATATACGTTCCCTTTGAGACGAAAAACTCAACATCCCAGCACAGAAGCCCCGATTCTTCATCTTCCTGAACACCGAGTAGCCGAGCCTCATGTATTTGGATTGTCCTGAACTCCAGGTCTACATGGTCTCCCTTGCGCGCCGCATCGTACGCCCTCTGGCCGTTCACCTTGATTGCACTGTATTGCGGGGGGAGCTGCTCGTGCGAACCGCGGAGGTTCTCCACGAACGTTTGCGCATAGCGTCCATCGAGCAAGTGGGGCTGTAGTTCCCCTCGAACGGTGACCGAGCCCGCAAGATCGTCGGTCGTCGTCTCGTAACCGAACCCAATCCTGGCAATGTAGCGCTTGTCATGGCCGGTCAGGAACCGGTCGAGCTTGGTCGCAGGACCGATGCAAATCGGAAGCAAGCCCGTCGTCAGGGGATCGAGCGTTCCAGTATGGCCGACCCGCTTCTCCTCGAAAATGCGTCGGCACGTATTCACGACGTCATGCGACGACATCCCCGACGGCTTGTTCACCGCTACCAGCAGCGACAAACCCGATTGGCCACGTTTCATCTAGTCCTCCGGACCTGTCTTTACAAGCGCGTCGAGCTTCTCGAGCATGAGGGCGATCGCCCCGTCGATTGGGAGATGCAAGGTGAGCCCCGCCGCGGCGCAGTGTCCCCCGCCTCCAAGTTCCCGGGCAAGCACCGAGACGTCGGTATCGTCCTTCGCGCGCAAGCTCACGCGCACTTCGTCCTCCTTCTCGCGCATCATGCAGGCCACGCGGATGCCCGCTAGGGACCTGAGAACGTCGATCAAGGGCTCGGTGTCGCTTTCCTGCGCCTCGACAGCTTGCAAATCTTCAATCGTTACCCAGCTCAACGCATAGGTGCCCTCAGCGTTTATGACCATGTGCTCGATTGCCGGCGCCGCCAACTTGACGGAAGCAAGCGTTCGGCTCTGGTACAGGTGCGAGGCGACCGATGCAGGGTCGAAATCGTATGTGACGAGCTCGGATGCCGCCCTGAATGCAACAGCGTCACTGTTTTGGTACCTGAATCCCCCGGTATCGCCCACGAGCCCCGCATATGCGCAGTAAGCCGACTCGACCGGCGGATTCTCGCAAAGGAGCTTGACGACCTCCCATACGAGAATGCTTGCAGAGGCGCTGTCGGGGTCGATGTAGGCGTAATCGCACATGCGCTCGTTCGAAGAATGGTGATCGATGGTAATAGAGGTGGCAGCACCATCGAGAATGGAGCAAGCAGCCTCCCCAATGCGCCCGCGCACGGGAACGTCGATCCCCAAGAAGACATCAGGGGTTCCCTGGTAGCGTTCGGCTGGAATCATTTCCTCCGCGCCCGGCATGAAGCTGAGACCAGCCGGAAGCGGCACGTCCTTCACGAGAACGCAGGTGGCCTGCTTGCCAAGCGCCTTGAGGGCATGCCACAGCGAAAGCTGGCTTCCGATGCAGTCGGCGTCAGGACCGACATGCCCACAGAGCACGAAGGACGATCCTTCGCGGATAACTTGCGCGATTTCCTCCATAGTGGCGTTTGTCTGCGGCGTTACGGCCATAAGCACACGTTATTCGCTCTCTTCGGACGCGTTGACGCCCGAACGGGAACGCTCCACCTCGAGCGCCCTTGCAATACGCTCGGCCTCGTCGACGGTCTTGTCGACGAAGAAGCGCAGCTCAGGCGAGGTCCTCCAGCTCAGCTTCTTGGCCAAAACCGAGCGGATGTGCCCTTTCGCCTTGGCAAACGCCTCCTGGGTTTCCTCGTACAAATCAGGAGAGGTCGTGTAGTACACGTTGCAGGCGCTCCGGTCGAAGCTGACCTCGCAACCCGTAACCGTCACCATGCGCAGACGCGGATCCGAAATCTCGAACATGAGCGTTTCGGCTATGACCTGACGTGCTTGCTCGTTGACGCGCCTGCTGGAATTGTTTTGCTTCATACTATCTTCCCTAGCATCTTCATTTCTCAAGAGAACCGCATGGACATCGGTTCAGGTTTTCCGTTTTAACAACCATCAATGTCGATATGGATGCCGCAGTCGGCAACGAAGATCATCGATGCGGGCACCGCGGCCAGTTGCCTCATGAACTGCATAATCTGCGCGCCAAAATACTCCTGTCTCAACAACCGTCGACGCCGATGTGGGCGCTGCAGTCAGCGAGGACGCCTGTGGTGCTCGAGATTGCCCCGAAAGCCAAGCGCATTGGCCTTCGGGCCATGCGCGCCGGCTTGAGGGGCAAGATCGGGTGCTACAGGCGGCCGCAGCATCGGCGGTTCCGATGGCCGTCAGGCCATCGGCATCCTACAGGCCCTGCGCGCCGGCTTGAGGGGCAAGATCGGGTGCCACAGGCGGCCGCAGCGTCGACCGTTCCGCCGTTCGTAGAACGGCGGAACTGCCTTATTCGGTACGCTCGACTTCCTTGATCACGTAACCTTCGATCGTGTCGCCGACCTTGAGGTCTTGGAATCCTTCGACTCCCAGGCCGCACTCGTAACCCGAGCGGACGGACTTGACGTCGTCCTTGAAGCGACGCATGCTGGCAAGAGTGCCGTCGTAGATGACGGTGCCGTTGCGCACGATACGCACGTGGTCGTTGCGGTTCATCTCGCCCTCGATCATGTAGCAGCCGGCGATGGTGCCCACCTTCGGGACCTTGAACAGCTCGCGCACCTCGGCGATACCCGTGTCCTCCTCGACGATATCCGGCGAGAGCAAGCCGACACGCGCAGCGTTGATCTCCTCAATTGCCTGGTAGATGACGCGGTACAGACGGATATCGACTTTCTCTTTCTCAGCTTGCTGCTTCGACTTGCCCGTGGGACGCACGTTGAAGCCGATGATGATGGCGTCGGATGCGCTCGCGAGAGTGACGTCGGTCTCGGTGATGCCGCCGACGGCGGAGTGTACGATGTTGATTCGGACCTCGGACTGGTCCATCTTCTCGAACGCGTCGCGCAGTGCCTCGATCGAGCCCTGGACGTCCGCCTTGACGATGAGGTTCAGGTCGGTTTGCTTGCCCTGCTCGATGCGGCTGAAGAGGTCGTCGAGGTTCATGTGCGACTTGGTCTCCTGCGCGGCGAGCCTCTCGCGGAACGCGCGCTCCTCCGCAAGCTTCCTGGCGTCGCGCTCGTCCTCGAACACGCGGAACTCGTCGCCGGCTACCGGCACGCTCGAAAGGCCCAGGACCTCGGCCGGATCGGCCGGGAGAGCCTTCTTGACCTGGTCGCCGCGGGGGTTGATGAGCGCACGGACGCGTCCGTAGGAAGTACCCGCCACGACGCAGTCGCCCGGATGCAGGGTTCCGCGCTGGACCAGGACGGTTGCCACGGGGCCGCGGCCCTTGTCGAGGTTCGCCTCGATGACGAAGCCCGATGCGAGCGCATTGGGGTTCGCCTTCAGCTCGAGGACGTCAGCCTGGAGGATGATCGTCTCGAGCAGGTCGTCGATATGCATGTTCTTCTTCGCCGAAACGTCGACGAACATGTTCGAGCCGCCCCACTCCTCGGGAATGACGCCGTATTCGGTCAGCTCTTGGCGGACTCGGTCGGGATTGGCGCCGGGCTTGTCGATCTTGTTGACGGCGACGACGATGGGCACGTCTGCGGCTTTCGCGTGGTTGATTGCCTCGATGGTCTGCGGCATGACGCCGTCGTCGGCGGCCACGACCAACACGATGACATCGGTGACTTGGGCGCCGCGGGCGCGCATGGCGGTGAAGGCCTCGTGACCGGGCGTGTCGATGACGGTGATCTGCTTGCCGTTGATGTCGACGACCGATGCGCCGATGTGCTGCGTGATGCCGCCCGCCTCGCTCGCGACGACGCCGGTGTGGCGGATGGCGTCGAGCAACGACGTCTTGCCGTGGTCGACGTGGCCCATGACGGTGACGACCGGCGGCCTCGGGAGCAAGTCGGCCTCGGTGTCGTTGTAGACGACGGCGTATTCCTCTTCGGGAGAGACGACGCGCACCTTGCGGCCTAGGTCATCGGCGACGAGCTCGATCAGGTCGTCGCCCATCGACTGCGTGAGTGTCAGCACCTGGCCGAGCATGAACAGGCGCTTGATGATGTCGTTGGGCTGAACGGCAAGGACCTCTGCGAGCTTCGCGACCGTGGCGCCTTGCGGCACCTCGACGACGGACTCGTCGAGTACGAGATCGGGGTCGAGGCCCTTCTCGATGGCTTCCAGCTCGGCGCGCTCGCGGGCTTCCGCCTGACGCTTCTCCTTGCGCTTCTTGCGCCTGCCCTCCCCCTCGTGGGTGGATGCGGCAGCGACCGCGGCGCGCGCGTCTGCGAGCACCTTGTCGCGCTGGAGCTTCTCGACCTGGACGGCCATCTTCGCATAGCGGTCCTCGCTGGGGCTTTCGGATTCGAGCTCCGGGACCACCTGCTCGTTGCGGGTGTGCTTCTTCTTCCCCTTCTTCTGCTCGCGGGGAGGCTTCGCCTGCTCGTCCATGCGCTTCTTCTCGGCTTCGATCTGGTCGAGGAGCGACCCGAAGTTCGACTTCCTCGCTTGGGTTGCCGGGGAAGCTTCCTTCTTCGGCTGAGCTTGCTCGGCAGCAGGCGCCTTCTTCGAGCCGGAGCGGCTCCTCAGGGCTTCTTCGACTGCCTGCTTCTTCGCGACGTCCTTCGCGATGGCGGCGGCGCGGGCACGGGCCTTCGCCTCGGCGGCTTCACGCTCGACCCTCTCCCGCTCGCTCATGATCTGGCTTTCCAAATCGGCGAAGGGGCTCACGACGACCGGCTCGTCATGCGCAGGCTCCTCGATTTCGGGCTCGAGGGACTTCTCGGCCTCGCGTTCGGCGCGCTCGGCCTCGCGTCGGGCATATTCTTGCTCGACGGCCTCGCGACGGGCGCGTTCTTCTTCTTCCTCGCGCTGCTTCGCCTCGATCTCGTCCTTTGTCAGCGGACGTGCGGCCTCTTTCTCCTCGGCGTCGGCGGGAACGGGGTCCCCAAGCGCCTTGCGAATCTTGTCGACATAAGGCTCGGCAAGAACGCTGGCATGGCTCTTAGCAGGCACCTTGAGCTCGCGAAGTTTATCGAGCATCTCCTTGCTGGACAGCCCGTATTCCTTTGCAAGCTGGTTTACTCGCATGCTCGGCATACTAACTCCTATCGTTTTCGTCGCCTGCAAACGCCGCGCTCAGCTGAGCTGCAATCTGCTCGGCATCGTCTTTCTCAACGTTGGCCTTCAAAGCCCGCTGAAGCTTCTTCGCCTTGAAGGCGGCGTTCATGCATTCGACGCTGCAAACGTACGCACCACGACCGGGAAGACGCCCGGTTGCGTCGAAGCGAACCGATCCGTCCGGGCAGCGCACGATGCGCTTGAGCGCAGTCTTGCCCGCCTGCCGTTGGCAGCCGATGCAAGTGCGGATCCTCTTGACGTTCGGTTCGGCCATGTTGTTCCTATTCCATATCGGAGTGGATACCGCAGTAACGGCTTCCGGGACGTGCGTGGTTGCGGCACTTGACGCCGTCCTCGCTCACGAACGCGCAGAACTCCGATTCCTCCTCATCGATGTCGATCAACGATTCGTCCTCGTCGACCGGCCCGCCCACGAACGAGGCGCTCTTGATGTCGATGTGCCAGCCCGTGAGACGCGCGGCCAGACGCGCGTTCTGCCCTTCCTTGCCGATGGCGAGGGAGAGCTGGTCGTCGGAGACCACGACGGTCGCGTAGTGGTTCTCCTCGTCGATGGTCACGGAATTCACCTTGGCCGGCGAAAGCGCGTTGCCGACGTAGACCGCGGGGTTGTCGGACCACTGGATGACGTCGACACGCTCGTTGCGCAGCTCCTCGACGACCATGCGCACGCGGCTGCCCTTCGGGCCGACACAGGCGCCTACCGGGTCGAGGTTCATCTCGCGGGAGGCCACGGCGACCTTCGAGCGAACGCCCGGCTCGCGGGCAATCGATTTCACCTCGACGAGGCCGTCGTAGATCTCGGGAACCTCGATCTCGAAAAGCCTGCGGATGAGGTCGGGATGGGTGCGCGAGACGACGATCGGGGGGCGCTGCTGGTCGCCGCGGACGCGCGGTGCATCCGAGGACGGGTCGCGCACCTCGATGATGAGGACCTTGATACGTTGGTTGTGACGGTAATGCTCGTTGTTGGGACGCTCGTTGCGCTCGTTGGGGTTGCGCTTCTGGTCGTAATGCGGCAGCTCCGCCTCGACGCCGTCGCGGATCTTGATGATGGTGAAATCGGGCGTGCCCTGCAGCACGGTGCCGGTGACCAAGTCGCCGACGCGTCCCGAGAACTCCTCGTAGATGGACTGGCGACCGGCGTCGCGCACGATGGCCGCGATGACGCTCTTGGCGTTCTGGGCGGCGATGCGGCTCACGTCGTTGGGGGTGACGTCGCGCTCCTCGAACTCGGAGTACTCGCCGGTCTTCTCGTCGGGCTCCCCGATGGGGACGAGCTCGTAGACGTAAATCTTGCCGGACTGGCGGTCGATGGTCACGCGTGCGTCCCATTCCAGGTCCAGAATGCGCTGATAGCTGGACGCCAGTGATTCCTCAAGACGTTCGATCAGGTAGAATTCATCGATTTTGCGCTCGTGGGCAAGTTCCTGAAGCGCTTCGATAAGTTGAGATGTTGCCACGGTCGTTCCTTTCGCGTAACCCTATTTAAAGTCTACAGTTCCTTTTACATGTGCTCGTTTTATAGCCTGGTACGGGATCTTGAAGGTCACCTCGTCGCAGCTCATTACCACATCGTCACCTTCGACGCCCTTGAGCACCCCGGTGAAGTTCGAGCGCCCGTCAATTGGTGACGTCGTCTTCACGACGGCTGTCTCGCCGGCGAAGCGGTCGAAATGCTCGAGCGTGCGCAACGGCCTGTCGATGCCCGGCGAGGAGACCTCGAGCATGTAGGCGCCTGGGAATGGATCGATCTCGTCCATGATGTCGTTAATCCAAGCCTGGGCGCTCGAGAGCTCATCGAAGCTCACCCCGTTTTCCGTGTCGATATAGACCCTGATGGTCGGTGATTTCTTCGCCCCGACGATTTCGAGCGTGACGATTTCGATGCCCTGCGCAGCTGCCTGCGTCTCCAGCGCATCGAGTAATGCCTGCTCCTTTTTCGTCAGCACGTCCGTACCCCTTCTTCATCCTGCGTTGCCCACCAAAGGGCCCTCATATAAAAAGAAAGCGGGACATGCCCACTTTCCAAGAACGAAAGCTATGGTAGTGCAACGGCCTAAACCGTTCAACGGATAGTACCACATAACCCTAGCCTACCGCTAGATTGTGGTTCCAATTGCTCGAAACATTACCACATTTGAAGATTTCACCCCAAGTCCGAGCCATTATCGGGTTCCAATATCTTCGGTAGACCTGCAAGCCCGAAGGGGTTCGCCTACAGCCCTCCGGCGGCAATGGCTCTACCCACACGCGGCGTCGCTGCCCGCCTTCGGAAGCGGCTCACCCCTTCGGGTTTGCAGGCCTAAAGGAAAGCTTCTTGCCTGCTTATTTAAGCCCCCGCCCGGCCCGCATGAGGCCCTTTCCTGAGCGCCCCCGAAACAACCGCGCATTCAAGAAGGCGGCTATACCCGCAAGCGCGGGGGACATCGAGGCGCACTGCCAGGTAGTCGCTCTGGACGCCGCCTTCGTTTGCGCGGTTGGGGCGGGGAAAAGCGCGAAGGGGGCCGAATGCGGGTCGGGCAGGCGGCCCAATAGGAAACCAAACAAAAGCTCGTGTCGAGTTTTGGTTACGCTTCTTTGGAGTTGCGCGAGATGGCGATCTTGCCGGTGCGGGTTATCTCCTTGATTCCGTAGGACTCTAGAAGCTCCTCCATACCCTTGAGCTTGTTCTCGGAACCCGTGGCCTCGATGGTCAACGAGCTGGCACCGACGTCGACGACGCTCGCACGGAAGAGGTTCGCTATCTCGATCACCTCGCTGCGACGCTCTGCCGGGGCATTTACCTTGAACAGAACGAGCTCGCGCTCGATATAGGCGTCGTTCGTCAGGTCCTGGATCTTGTAAACGCAGACGAGCTTGTTGAGCTGCTTGGTAATCTGGTCGTAGGCGACCTTCTCGGCGTCCACGATGATGGTGATGCGCGAACGCGTCGGATCCTCGGTAGGACCGACCGAGAGGGAATCGATGTTGAAACCGCGGCGTGCGATGAGGGCGACTACGCGCGACAAGACGCCCGATTTGTTCTCGACGAGTACCGAAAGCACGTGCTTCATAGTGCCTTACCCCCCTCTTCATCGGCTTCAGGCTGATCGACGATGCGAACGACGCCCTCGTCGAGGTCGATTGCGCCGACGGCCTCCGAAAGGGCCTTGCCCGGAGCAACAATGGGAAACACGCTCTGGTCACGCGGGATGCGCAAGTCAATGAGATAGGGACCGGTGGAAGCGAGCATGCGCTCGTAGGCGGCGGGCACCTCCTCGGGTGACTCCACCCGCTCGGCTTCCCAGGAATAGGCGTCGGCCAGCTTCACGAAGTCGGGGACGTCGTGGAGTTCGGTAGCGGAATAGCGCTGGTTGAGGAAGAGCTTCTGCCACTGGCGCACCATGCCCAAGGCGCTGTTGTCGACGACCACGACCTTCACGGGAATCTCGTTGATGGTCGCCGTGGCCATCTCCTGGGCGTTCATCTGCAACGACCCGTCACCTGCCACGCATACGACCGTCTTGTCGGGGCAGGCGAAGGAGGCGCCGATGGCAGCGGGAAGGCCGAAGCCCATGGTTCCCAAACCGCCTGACGATATGAAACTGCGGGGTTTCGTGCGCTTGATGAACTGGGCTGCCCACATCTGATGCTGCCCCACATCGGTTGCGACGATCGAGGAATCCTGGTCGAGCATCTCGGAGAGCAACCTCATGGCCTCTTCCGGCACGATGTAATCGGTGTTTTCGTCGAGGCGCTTGTCGTACATGGGGTAACGTTCGCGCCAAAGCTCGATGTCGGAAAGCCATTCCTCGGTATCGGGAACCTGCGCGTCGGCATCGAACTGGTCGAGCAGCTGCCCCAGGACGTTTCGAAGGTCGCCCACGATGGGGATGTCGGCCATGCGGACCTTGTCGATCTCGGCAGGGTCGATGTCGATGTGGATGAGCTTCGCATCGGGCGCGAACGAACTGATCTTACCGGTGACGCGGTCGGAGAAGCGTGCGCCGCAGGCGATGATGAGGTCCGAGCGGTTAAGCGTCATGTTGGCGTACTTCGAGCCGTGCATGCCGACGAGGCCCACGTTGAGCGGGTTTGAAGCGGGAATTGCACCGAGCCCCATGAGCGAAGTGGCTATCGGGATCCTCAAGCGCTCCGAAAGGTCTTCCACGAGGCAGGAGGCGCCAGATGAAATGGTCCCGCCGCCCACGAAGAGCACGGGCCTGCGCGCCTTGCCGATAAGCGCGGCTGCCGCCTTCACCTGTTTTGCATTACCGCGGTACGTGGGTTTGTACGACGCGATGTTGACCTGATCGGCGTACTCGAACACGGTTTCCTGACGCGCAACGTCTGAGGGGATGTCCACGAGCACCGGACCTGGTCGCCCGGTTTTGGCGATGTGGAACGCCTCACGTATGCTGCGCGCTATGTCGGAAGCGGACTTCACGAGGAAACTGTGTTTCACGATGGGAATCGTGATGCCGAAGATGTCGGACTCCTGGAAGGAATCGGTCCCGATCATGGCCAAGGGCACCTGCCCCGTTATGACGACGAGGGGGATGGAGTCCATGTAGGCAGTGGCAATGCCCGTCACGGTGTTCGTGGCGCCCGGACCGCTCGTCACGAGCGCGACGCCCACTTTGCCGGATGCGCGAGCATAGCCGTCTGCTTCATGGACGGCACCCTGCTCGTGACGGGAGAGCACATGTCGGATGGTCTTGGAATCGAACAGGGCGTCGTAGATGTGGATGGCATGGCCACCCGGGTACCCGAAGATGAGATCGACGCCCTCAGCCTCAAGCGACGCGACGACGGCTTGCGCGCCGGTCATCCGCTCGCCTTGCTTGGGATTGCTCGAACCGGAGCCGATTGGCGCCCCCGCCTCGGCCACGGTCACGAGTTTCCGTTGATTCTTCTCTTCGGACATGCATGCCTCGATTCGTTATTAAGGCTTCTCGCTAGCTCAGGAAGTCGTCCAGGATCTCCTGCTCGGCTTCCTCTTCGGTAAGGCCCAGCGTCATGAGCTTGGTGATCTGCTCGCCGGCGATCTTCCCGATGGCGGCCTCATGCATGAGGATGGCGTCGGGGGAATCGGCTTCGATGCCGGGAATCGACTTCACCCGCGCATTTCCCATGATAATGGCATCGCACTGCACGTGGCCACGGCACGCTGCCTTCCCGATGACCAGCGGATTGAAAATCTGGACCGAATTGTCCTGCGCAACCGAGCGCGAGACGACCTGAACGCTCGAATCCTCGCCTTCGAGCTCGATGACCACATTAGACTCGGCGGTCTGGTCATCGTGGGTCAGCAGGCGCTCCGTGAGCACGAGCTTCGAGCCGGCGCCGATTTTGGCGTTCGTGTCGCGCACGGTTGAAGAAACGCCTTTGAGCTGAACCATTTCCATCTCGCAGAACGAGTTCTCGCCCATGAAAACGTTGGTTGTCGGGTTGAGGATGCGCTCTCCCGTCCCCTCGCCTTCGCCGTAGTGCTTCTCGATGTACTTTATGCGGCAGTTATTGCCGATGTGGAACGAATGGATGCCGTCGTGCTCGCTTGCCGCATGGCTATCGTTATGGATACCGCATCCCGCGATTATGTCGATGTCGCAATCGTCGCCGATGTAAAACGTGTTGTACACGACGTCCTTCAATCCTGATTGCGTCACGATCACGGGAATGAACACCGACTCGCCCTTGGTTCCCGGTTTCACCTTGATGTCGATTCCGGGATTGTCCGTTTTGGTCGAAATCTCTACGTACGCGGAGTTGTGACGTTCTACCAGCTGCCCGTCGCGGCGGATGTTGAAAGCGCCTTTGGGCATGCCGTGGATGTTGGCGATGGTAGCCAGCAGGCTCTCATCGATTGGGGAAAGGTCTACTGCCATGATGGAAGCCTCCTTCTTCTAGCAGGTCGTGGGGATCTCGGTGATGTGCAGGCGCGTGGGCTCGGTGAGCGTGCAGCCGGTGGCCATCTTGCGCACGAGGCCGAGCTTCGGCATGATCTCCTCGGGCGTTCCCGTCGTCGAGATCTTGCCGTTTTCGAGCAGGACGATATTGTCTGCCAAGCGGATGATGCGCTCCTGGTGGGAGATGATGATGATCGAGCGGCCGTTGCCCGCATCGTGGATGGAGCGGAACGTCTCGGTCAGACGGTCGAAGCTCCACAGGTCAATGCCCGCTTCCGGCTCATCGTAGATGGCGAGCTTCGGGTCGCGCGCGAGCATCGTGGCGATCTCGATGCGCTTGACCTCGCCGCCCGAGAGGTTCTTGTCCACCTCACGCGTGAGCCAGTCCGCCGAGCACAGGCCGACCTTCGACAGGTACTGGTTGCACGAGAGCATCGGCAGCTTCTCGCCGGCGGCGATCTCGAGCAGCTTCTTCACCTTCATGCCCTTGAAGCGCGCCGGCTGTTGGAACCCGTAGCCGATACCGGCTTTCGCCCTCTCGGTTATCGAGTATTCGGTGATGTCCTCCCCGTCGAGGAGTATTTGACCGCTCGTCGGTGACTCGATGCCCATGATGAGCTTGGCTAGCGTCGACTTGCCTCCCCCGTTCGGGCCGGTGATCACCGTGAACGTGTCGTCGGGAATCGCGAGGGTCAAGTCGTCGATGATCCGCTTCGTCTCCTTGGACCCCTCCTTCACGGGTACTTCGAATACTAGGTTCTTCAATTCGAGCATATGTTATTCACCTCGCATGATTGGCAGCTCGGCCCTCAAGACCGATTCGCTGCGGTTGGTATTATCGGTAAAATATATGAGCGCCTTGAAAAAAGCAACTCCTGCTAACTACCCGTCATCTCATGGACATTCACCGTTTATACCTGTTCATGCGCACTTGTGACTAGAGACGAGCATCGCTGGTCATATAGAATAAGAAAATCGGATTCAATCCCCTATTTCGCAAGGAGGATAGGAATGGACGCCGGCGATCTCAAGTACCTGGAATTGCTCTCCCGATCGTTCCCAACACAGGCAAAAGCTGCTGCCGAGATTATCAACCTTAACGCTATTTTGAACCTGCCGAAAGCCACCGAGGTTTTCGCATCGGATGTCCATGGCGAATACGAGGCCTTCACGCACCTGCTGCGCAACGGCTCGGGCAACATCCGCATGAAAATCGACGACGCATTCGGGCATACGCTCACCGATAAAGAGAAGAACTCGCTTGCCACCCTCATCTACTATCCGCGCGAGAAGATGAAGCTCATCCTCCCTAATGTGGAGAACCAAGAGGAATGGTTCTCGAAAACCATCCTCCAGCTGACGACGGTCTGCAAGATCGCGGCGGGCAAGTACACCCGCTCGAAAGTCCGCAAGGCGACTCCCGAAGACTTCGCCTACATCATCAACGAGCTCATCACCGAGAGCAACCTCGCGGTCGACAAGCATGCGTACTACAACGCCATCATCGACGCTGTCGTACGCACCGACTGTGCCGAGACCCTCATAGAGGCCATGTGCAAGCTGATCAAGCAGCTCGCCATCGATCACCTGCATCTCGTGGGAGACGTGTTCGACCGTGGCCCCGCACCGGACCTGATCGTCGATACCCTGATGACGTTCCATTCGCTCGACATCCAATGGGGCAACCACGACATCGTATGGATGGGCGCATCGCAAGGCCAACGCGGCTGCATCGCCCATGTCGTCCGCAATTGCGCACGGTACGGCAACCTGTCGATCCTCGAAGACGCCTACGGCATCAACATCCTGCCTCTTGCCACATTCGCCCTCGACGCATACCAGGACGACCCGTGCGTCGCGTTCGGCCTCAAGGGCAACCCCCAACTCAATGCCCAAGACATAGAGCTGAACATGAAGATCCAGAAAGCCATGGCCATCATCCAGTTCAAGGTCGAGGCGAAGCTGATCGAGGAAAACCCGACGTTCAAGATGGAGGACCGCAACCTGCTCCACCACATCGATTACGAGAAGGGAACCGTCGTCGTCGACGGCGTGGAGTACGAGCTCATCGACAAGGTCTTCCCAACCATCGACCCGAACGACCCCTATAAGCTCACCGAACAGGAAGAAGAGGTCATGCAGCGCCTCGTCCAGGCGTTCACGGGAAGCGAGAAGCTGCAACGCCACATGCGCTTCTTCTTGGACAAGGGCAGCTTGTACAAGATCAGCAACAACAACCTCCTGTTCCACGCCTGCTCGCCGCTCAACCCCGACGGCTCGCTCAAGGAAGTCGACGTGTACGGCAAGAAGTACAAGGGCAAGGAACTCTACGACATCCTCGAGCAATATGTCCGCGACGGGTTCTTCAGCGAAGACCCGATCGTCAAGAAGAGGGGCCAAGACCTCATGTGGTGGCTCTGGCTCGGCGAAGGCTCTCCCCTGTTCGCGAAGAGCAAGATGGCCACGTTCGAGCTCTACCTCATCGCCGACAAGGCCGCAAGGAAGGAAGTCAAGAACCCCTTCTACACGCTCCTGGAAGACGAGTCGGTTGTCGATGGCATATTCAAGAGCTTCGGCATGGACCCGGAGAAGTCTCGGATCGTCTGCGGCCACGTGCCCGTCAAGGTCAAGGACGGCGAGGATCCCGTGAAATGCGGGGGAAGGGTGCTCACCATCGACGGCGGCTTCTCGAGCGCCTACCAGTCTACGACGGGCATTGCCGGCTTCACGCTCATCTCGAACTCGTACGGGTTCGTCCTCGCCTCGCACGATCCGCTCGAATCGGCGGAGACCGCAGTGCGCGACGAGGTCGACATCCACTCGTCGCGTCGCGTGATCACCCGGTTCCTCGACCGGACCCAGGTGGCGGACACCGATACGGGCAAAGAGCTGAAAACCCAGATTGCCGACCTCGAGCGCCTGCTCGAGGCCTACAGGCTCAGGCTCATACCCGAGCGGGCGAAATAGGAAGCGTGCCGCTCCCGCTGCGTTTTCCAAGCCGGGCTGAGCACCTGCTCTAGCGCTTCACGGGTATCGGGGGCACCTCGTCGTACGGGCCCTCTGCTTCGAGCAGCTTGTCCATTGCGGCGAGGATCGCATCCTTCTGGTCGGGCAGATGTCCTTGAACCGTGCAGTCTCCCAGCACGGTGGAGTCCACGAACGTGCAGTCTCTCAAATCGAGGCCGGAGACCATGTCGCGCGTCTCGCGAAGTCTCTGGCGAAAGGTGAGCTGCGCGAAACCTCCCGCTTCCGCGATTTGGAACAGCGGCGTATCGGGCCAAAGGAGCAAACCGGTTATCCATATGCGCTTCGGCTGAGCGGCGTTCAGGAACGCAGCCGATTCGCGTGCGTGGCGATCTGAAAGCTCCACGCCACCGAGGCCTGCGATCATCGTGAACGAATAGTCGATACCCAGCAGCCTTAAGCGCTCGCATGCCTGAAGCGCCTCGTTCAGGTCGATTCCCTTGTCCATGAAATCGAGCGCCTCCTGGCAGCCCGATTCCAAACCGATATGCAGCTCGCAAAGCCCCTTGCCGGCAAGCTCCTCGAGCTCTCCCATGCTCTTCCTGATCACATCGTCGAATCGCGCATACGAGGAGACCTGGTACACGTTGGGCAGGTAGTATTCGATGATGTCTAACACCTCGAGCAGATGGTTCGTCGGCAACATGAGCGCATTCTCGCCAAGCAGGAACGCACGTGGCCTATCTTGCATGTACGGTGCGAGCATCTGCGCTTTCGCCGCCACCTCCTGCAGCGAGAACACATGCCGGGGATCGTTTGCGAAATCGCAGAACTTGCAGCGGTGCCAGCTGCATCCCAGCTGAACCTCGAGCGGAACAGACCCTTCCTCCCATATGGGCAGGTAGATCTCCTCCCCTGTGAACGGGCGCACTTCGATGTATTCCGTCTGGTCAGCCATAACGCATCACGCTCGCTCCCTGCAACCGCCTCATCATGCGATACTACGCTAAAACGCTCATCAAGTAAGTATAGGCCACTAGCGCAAAGCAGCGATAGACTGCGCACATCGCGGGACGCATGGGCCAATCCCTTGAAACTCCGCGGAGAGCCGCTCGACGGCATCGGCGTCTCGGCCGGCCCCATCGTGCTCGACCCCGGAAGCGGCAACGTAAGCTTCCCACGGGCGCCAGCCGCTAGAGCGCCAACGCCTTCGCTCGATCGAGAAGGTCGTTGCGGCGTTCCTGCACGGCAAGCCGCTCGCTGTAGCGGGCATATCCCTCACTTCCGAAGGAGCTCACGAAACGCATCGACGTTGGGCGCGTACTTAACCCCGATACGAACACGAGCATCTCGCGCTCGTTGCCAAACGTTTGCGCGATGAAGGCGAACGCGTTCTCCAGCTGCGACGATGACTCGTCTGCAAACTGACCCATCTCCAATACCAGCTGCGCATACGCCTCTCCAAGCGCGTCGAACGCCCCGCTGCCACTGCCCGCCGAAGCACCGACCAGCTCGAGCGCCCTCAGCTGTTCGACGACCAGCTTGCGCAACCTGACCTCGCCGGCGGTTACCGTCCCAGAGGACCTGCGCGCCTCCAGATCGTCCATACGTTGAGCCGCGAGCTCGTCGAGCACCGCACCTGCCGCCTCCCCGCCGACGATGCGCTCCTTCGCCTGCCGAAGCGCATCGCGCACCTCGATGACGACGCCCTCGCGCTCGAGGGCCTCGGCGGCCCGGGTCTCGACCGCGTCGATCAGGAGGTTGAGCACGGCGAGCCTCTCGTCGAAGGCGGCCTTCTGGGCACGTTGCTCCACATCAGGCGTCCATGACCCTTGCAGGATCTCGCCTATCTGGTAATCGGAACGATACTTGCTGAACAGCTCGTAGTACACGGAGAAGCGCTCCGCGATGGCTGAATCCTGGACGAACTGGCCGATCAGCCCGACGTCCACGGCTTTGCCCATCTCCTCGAGGGTCGTGAGCGTCCTGGACAAGTCGGTCCAACCGCGTGCGCTGACGAACCTCTTCCCCGACGGAGTCGACTCGACTGCATAGAAGCAATCCTGCTCGATCTGGAGGAACGACAGGATGCTGGGATGGACGCCTGCCCCTTCCGCATATGCCTTCCACGATTCGAAATCCGGTTCGACGTCGATCTTGCGCACGCGGTCGAGCGTGACGATGTCGAACTCCCTGGCCGACTTGTTGTACTCGGGTGGGTTGCCAGCGCATACGACGATCCAATTGTCGGGAACGCGATGGCGCCCGAACGTCTTGAACTGCAGGAATTGCAGCATCGAGGGATACAACGTCTCAGAGACGCAATTGATTTCGTCGAGGAACAGGATGCCTCGCTCAAGACCGGTCTGCTTCATGTAATCGTAGATGCTCGCGATGATCTCGCTCATGGTGTACTCGGTGGCCTTGTACGAGAGAGAGCCATGCGAGCCGTCGACCACGAACGGCAGCCCGAGCGCCGATTGCCGCGTATGGTGCGTCATCGAGTACGACACCAACCCGATTCCCAGCTCGTCGGCAACCTGGCTCATGATCGCCGTCTTGCCGATGCCCGGCGCCCCTCTGAGGAACAAGGGACGCTGCGCTGCGGGCTCGATGCGGTGCATCCCGACCTCGTCGACCGCAAGATATGCCTCCACCGTATCTTTCACTTGCTGCTTTGCGTCTGCGATATTCATCGTTGCCCCATTTGGTCGTATTGCCAGGTTACTAGGATAACACTGCTCCAACAGCGATAACGCTCTTTGTGTCTGTTTAGAGCGCGCGGATGCCTTCCTCGTCAAGCACCACCTTCATGGCCCAAGGCGGCACGCGGACGGGAACGCCATCTTCCTCCAAGAACACGAACGCCGTGTCGTAGGGCGGCATGTGCTCGGGATAGGTGCCCTTGCCGTCCGTGAAGTAGATGAGCCCGCGGAGGTTTTCGAACTCCCCATCCTCGACGAGGGCGTTGACGTGCTCGAACACGGGACGGAAATCCGTCCCGCCCAATCCTTTCACCTGCAGGTTGCTGGCTATGTCGCCTATCTGGTCAATCGAGTTGACCACGATTTCGTCTTGCACCCGCGCATCGCACTGGATGATGTGGATGTTCACATCCCGCCCGAACTGCGCCGTGCTCTGGAGGATCTCGCAGGTGCGGGTGAGGAAGCCCGTGACGAGCTCGCCTTTGCACGACGCTGACGTGTCGACGGCTATGACGAATTCGCGCACGCAGTTGACCTCTTGGTATTCGAGGGGGTCGATAAGCGGCATATTGCCGTACGTATCGAACCCGAAGATGTAGAAGATGTAGTCGAACTCCTCGTCGTTGATGCGCAAATCCTCTTCGGTCGATGCGAAGCTGCGCAGGAATGCCTCGTAGTCGACGGGTTTGCGCGCTGCAAGCTGTATCTGTGCGACCAACATGCCGGGAGTCTCCGCCTCCTGCAGAGCCGCAGCATGCATATCCATCTCGATCTGCTTGTATATGCCATCCCATTCTTCTTGCGCGGCAGCCCGTTGCTGTTCGGAGATGCGCGACATGTGGTACTTGTCGCGCGGATCATACGAGGATTCGTCCTCCCCGCTCCCCGAATCGCCGTCGGCCCCATCCCCTTCATATACCTCGTCGGAACCGTCCGTGTCGTGGCGTTCACCGCCGTCATCTGCGTTCATGACATCTGCGATCCCCGTATGCTCGCTCAGCTCGTCGCCAGCCGACTCTTGAACGGAGTGCCCGCTCTCGAACAAGTTGTGATGCTTGCCCCGCTCCCATGCCACATGGCTGTCGCGCACCACCAGCTCGCCAAGCCATCGCTGGACCACGTCTTTCGGAATGCCGTCGAAAGCGGACGAGCCGATGCCAAGCCGGTAAGCGACCAGCTCTCGATACACTTTTAGGGGCGTGATGGCACCGAGCGAACCTTTCAGCGCGGCGAAGAGGTCTTCCAACTCGAAGTCGTGCGCACAGGGGAACCGCGATGCGCACATCTCCCATGCGGTCAGCTCGGATGTCACGTCGCAAGCGGTCGACCAGGACTCCCAGTCGGGAAATCCCACCTGGAACGGCTGGCGGAAAATGCAGTGCAAAAGCAGGTGCAGGTAATCGCGTAAGAGGTCGTCGGGAGATTCCCTGAAGCGTACGACGACGCGGTACGGGTCGAAGAACAGCGTGACGCCGTCCGTGGCGAGCGGCGCATCGAACGTACGCGGTTCGATGGGCATATGCCATAAAGCTACGTCCAGGTAGCGAAACGTCATGGCGAGGGTCTCGCGCGTCTGCTCGAGCATCTCGAGCGCGAGAGCCTCGACTTGAGCGTATTCGTCCTGCGCACGGGCGATTCCCCCTGTGATTCCGCCATTGCCCATAACCGCATCCCCTACAGCCCGTAATCTCGGGTGGCAGACGAGAATCGCGTGCGCTTGAGCTCGAGCAGGCGAGCCGTGATCGGCGCGCTGTCGGCATTGGACACCGTCTCGAGTGCCTTGTCGATGTTCTCCGCGCAAATCACCCCAAGATCGACCAGCCCATCGATGCATGCCCTGTCATCGTGGCGGGCAAACGTGACGCATGCGTCATCCAAGCGCTCCCGTAAGGTGCGCTCGAACGTCTGCCGCACCGTTGGCTCCAGGTACTCAGGATGCAAAAGGCGGGTGATCATGTACCGATACGCCTCGTAATCAACCTGCGCGCTCAGCGCCTCTTCGTCGAATGTCGAGCACAAAAGACGCGCATTCGTCGTGCCGTCACTTGCAAACGAACGTTGCAATGCGCACACGCCCCGCCAATCGTGCATCGTCTCGAACACGATACCGTCGTCGCCCAGCAGAGTGATGCGCTCGGGCGGCTTGCGCATAGCGAATGTCGCCTCGCCGGTTGGGATGTTCGCAGGAAGGCGCAACTCCCTGATGCCCTGGACCCCGAAGAAGGCATAGGGCGCGATGCCGCGTGCGTCTTGCCCCACCTCCAAATCGATGTCGGGACCGACGTACAGCACGACTTGCGCCCCCTTCCCTTCGCATCTCTCGTAGAGCAGCCCCCTCTTCACGAAATAGCGCTCGTTGCCGGGTTCCAACGATATATGCGAGCGGGCTTCGGGAGGGTTGGTCGTCGGATGCCAGTTCTTGAAGTTGAACGCGAACGCGCATTCCCCCAAGCTCTCCAAGCTTGCAGGCATAACACACGAATTCAACGCCGTGGTCGCAAACGCGCGAGCCCCCAAGCATCTTAAGGTTGAAGGCAGCGCCACGCTTCGCAGGCGCCTGCAACCCATGAACGCTTCCTGCCCTATCTGCAAGACCCCCTCGGTGATCTCGAGCTGTTCGAGGCATGGGTGTTCGAAGAACGCCCGATCCGCCACGCGCACCGTGCCCGCCGGAGTACGATAGCGCTCAGTCTGCCGATCGAGCGCCTCGACCACCACGACACCGTCGTCGCCGTGCTCGCATAGGACTCCCGCCCCATCGATGAACAGGACCGGGTTACGGGAGCTCACGCTAAGCGTTGGATGCTCGCCGCATGCTCGAAGGTTCGCCCCCTCAAACGCCTTGCGCCCCACGAAGGCGACGCTGGCGGGAAGGTCCACGTTCGAACAAGCCGAACATCCGGAAAACGCACGCCCTCCGATTTCGCGAAGCCCATCGGCCAACTGCACTTCTTCAAGCAACTGGCAATCTGCGAACGCCTCACGGCAGATGGTTTGCAGGCTTTGCGGAGATTCGAAGCTGCGCAATGCGGATTCCGCAAACGCACGCTCCCCTATTTCGCACACGCCCTCAGGCAAATCGACATGCTCGAGATGCTTCTCGAGCTCGAACGCCCGCTCTGCCACCCGCCGGCATCCCTGTGCGACGACGACCTTCGGCGCCTTCGTCGCATGAACGATAAGCTCGGTTCCGCCGGCGTCGTAAACACAGGCCCCATCCGAGCTCAACCACCTGTTACCTGGATGCACGTCCACTTGCTCCAGGCGCACCTTCCACGCACGCGCAATCTGCACAGTGCGCGTCATCTCGCCTATGCAGACACGCTTTACGCCCGATGGAGCAGGCGCGACGAGGTCGAGGTCAATCACGGCGCCTGGCAGGACAATCTCCTCGAGGCGTGCGCAGCCTGCAACCCACGAGTTGTCGTAGCGGTCAAGCTTGGGAGGAAAGACAATCCTCTTGAGCGATGGGCAGTTGGCGAATGCGCGCGAGCCGATTTCCGTCACCTGCGGTGAGCAGACGACGTCGCGGATGTCGGCGTTTCCCTCGAGCGCATACGGTGCGATAGCCGTTACCGCTATGCCGTCGATGAATTCCGGCATCACGAGGCTTTCCGAGCGGGACAAGCATCGCTCGACGCGTAAGCCGCCGTCAGACACGACGTACTCGAATTGCCTTGGGAACCCCTCCATCGCCCCTCCGCGCCTGTCGCATTCTTTGCCGAGCCCGCTCCGCATAGGATTGCATCCAAGTTGCCGATGGGCAACTACGAACTTGCAGCTCCATGAGCCCACAATGCCATGGTATCAGTTCAAATCATCGTCAGGCCTATAACCTCGCCGAACTCGTCGAGTGGGCAGACGATGTTCCACTGGAATAATATACGGGAAGAACAGTTCTCCCGGCTCATTCCGAGTTGGAAATCGTGTAAGGTATGCCAGGTTGGTTTCTCAGGCAAACTGGTGGCGATGCTCGATAGAATCATAACGTTTCTGCGCGAGGAGGCGGTGCTCTGCATCGCCTTCGCGTTCGCTTGCGCCTCTCTGGCGGTTTCAGGCGACGTCGTTCAGGCGCCGGCCTATATCGACTGGCGGGTCATCGCACTGCTCTTCTGCCTTATGGCTTCCGTGGCGGGCATGCGCGTCAGCGGCATCCTCGCCCGCGTTGCCCAGGTCCTCGTATCGGGCGACCGCACAAAACGGCTCGTGTGCTTCACGTTGGTCGCGATGCCGTTCTTCGCATCGATGCTTGTGACGAACGACGTCGCTTTGATCGCGTTCGTGCCCGTGGCAACTCTTGCCCTCGAGAGCGCGGGTTGGCAGGACGACTTGGTGCGGGTCGCCGTCTTGCAGGCGGTTGCCGCGAACCTCGGCGGCATGGTGACGCCGGTCGGAAATCCGCAGAACCTGTTCATCTTCACCACGTACGAGCTGACCACCGCCGACTTCGCAGCAGCCCTGCTTCCTTTCGGGTGCCTTGCGTTCGTCTTGCTTGCGTTAGCATGCCTCACATTCAGCCACGAGCACGCGAGCGTCTCGCTCGCAGTCGACGAAAACGCCATCGACATGCGGCGCTTCGCCCTTCATGCAGCGCTTTTCGCCTTGAGCGTTCTTGCCGTCATGCGCGTTATCGCGTACCCAATCGTCCTGCTCATCGTGGCTGCGGCGCTGTTCGTCTTCGACCGCCGTATCTTCGCGGAAATCGACTACGCGCTGCTCGCGACGTTCGCATGCTTCTTCGTCTTCTCGGGAAACATGGCGAATATGCCCGCCATGCAAGAACTCCTTGGCGGGCTCATGGGCGACCACCCCATGCTGACGAGCTTGATCAGCAGCCAGGTCATCAGCAACGTGCCCGCCACCGTGCTGCTCTCCGGCTTCACCCAGAACTGGCACTCCCTGCTCATCGGCGTCGACCTGGGCGGACTGGGCACGCCCATCGCCTCGCTCGCAAGCCTCATCGCGTTCAGGTTGTACATGCACACGCGCGGTGCGCGGGCGGCGTCATTCGTCAAGGAGTTCGCCATCGTCAACACGCTCATGCTCGCCGCCAGGGTGGTACTCTACGCAGCCCTTTTCGTGCGCTGGTAAACAGCAAGAACCGTCACAGGTACGGCCACGCAATCAGGCTTCGGGCCGCTGCTCGGACGTCATCTTTTCAACCTTGCTGAAGTGCAAAACCTACCCCCTATTCACCGACTATTATAGTCAGTTTCGAACATCGGCTTTGCCAGCGCCAGGCGTCGAGAAAGCCAATAGGCGGAGCCAACAGAACACGCCGATTGCCATCAGCGGGATGCCGGCCACCAGGCCGAGCGGGCTGGGCCCGAGCAGCGTCTGTCCAGCCGAGCAGAACACCACTCCTATGTTGGCAACTGCATTGAAGGCACCATGTGCTAGAGCGCAGGGCCATACGCTACCTGACCACGTGCGCAGAAGCGACAGCCAGCAGGACATGGCAGTGCAGAGCACTATCATCGTAAGGATACCGGTGATGGGAAACCCCTCGTAGCCCATGCCGTAATTGTGCCCCATCGCGATGGCCGGCGCGTGCCACAACCCCCAAATGATGCCTGCGACCAGCGCGGCCGAACACTTGGATATGCGCTCGGCAAGCGTGGGATACAACATGCCGCGCCACCCAATCTCCTCGCCGAATGCGGGAATCATGTTTATGAACGGCGCGATGGCAAGCGACAAAACAAGGGTCGTACCTAGCAGGACGGGAATCGGGGGCATCTGGCTCGCAAGCTCGTCAGGCGCAAGCCCCACAGCAGCGCTGCTCGTTACGATATACGAGCGCATCGTCGGATCGAACAGGTGCGGGTTGGCGGCGAAGAATACCATGCATCCGAGAAGCGCAATAGCTGCGGGCGCTAGCCAGGCAATCAGGTAGGTACGCGCATTCTGCTTTATGCGCGGCCGCCACCCAAGGTCAATGCGGGCTTCGGGCCTGCAGGCGAAGTTGGCAGCGAGCGCGCCGACAAGCGGGAAGAACATGCTGAGCGCTATAAGACCTATCATTGCCGGCGATGACGTTTCGCCGCTCTCGAATGTGCCGAGCAGGAATCCTGCCGGGATAAGCAACCCCCAGGTAAGGCCAAACGTAACTGCGAGGTATATCGCGAGGCGCTTCATCGGGCAACCTCCCGAAGGCCCTCGATAATGCGCTCGAAGCGAGACTCGTCCTGCGTCAGGTGAGACTCCTTGCGATGCCGATAGGTGTTCGCACCGATTGCGATTGCGGGCCCCATAGCCGCTCCTCGTTGCACTGGTTCCTTCTACGTGTTTCAAGGATACGGCGTTTGGACGGTTTTGCCGAGCGATGAACAGTTGATTTCAGTTAAAGAATCAACCAATAGTTGACTTGAACCGCATTTCGTTTGAAATCGAGGCATCTCGGAAGCTGAGTACAGGTTGGAGGTATTCGAAGCGAGCTCGAAAACTCCTGATGGGACCTTTGCATTCAAGCCAATGCGATTATATAATCGCCATATCGGTTTACTATGGCTAAGATACTCTGAAGGTGGCGAGGATACTCAGATGGCTCAATTCGAATATGGAACGATCCTCGATAGCCTCATGACGCCAGATGTCGTATCTGCCCTCGGCAGCGTGCGCGAGCACCGTGGAAGACAGGAGCTCTACAAGACGCTACAACCGGCAACGCTTGAGAGGCTCTGCGAAGTGGCAAAGGTCCAGAGCACGGGCGCCTCCAACCGCATCGAGAACGTCTCGACCTCCGAGGTTCGCCTGCGCAAGCTGATGCAGCACCGGGTTGGGCCAAAGACCCGCGACGAGCGCG
Organism: Eggerthellaceae bacterium; assembly: GCA_017434045.1. GTDB lineage: Bacteria > Actinomycetota > Coriobacteriia > Coriobacteriales > Eggerthellaceae > UBA9715. Next base: position 2,959 of record JAFRGA010000093.1, on the reverse strand, counting down.
AGATCGCAGGATACCGCTACGTGCTGGACATGATCCACGAGAGCCACGACAGCATCCCCGTGACCCCCGGCGTCATCCTGCAGCTTCACCGCGACCTCTACCGCTTCTGCGACGTCTCGTTCGCAGGGCGTTGGAAGGACTCAGACAACATCATCGCAGAGCGCAGCGCGGACGGCCACGTGGTGACGAGGTTCGCCCCGACGAGCGCGGCTGCCACGCCGGCCGCGGTGGAGCGCATCTGCGAGGAGTACGCGCGCTGGGCGAAGGACGGGACCTACGACCCGCTGCTCGTTTCGCTCGTATTCGCCTTCGACTTCGTGAGCATCCATCCCTTCAACGACGGTAACGGGCGTATGAGCCGCCTGCTCACGCTGCTGCTTACCTACCGCAGCGGATACGACGTGGGCAAGTACGTCTCCATCGAGGCCGAGGTCGAGCGCACGAAGGGAACCTACTACGAGGCATTAGCGGCGAGTTCCGTTGGATGGGCCGAGGAAAGAGGCGACTACGCGCCGTTCGTCACCTACATGCTGGGCGTGATGGCGGCCTGCTACGCCGACCTCGACGCGCGCGTCTCGCTGCTATCCTCGGGCGGCAAGAGCGAGGACATCCTGCGGGCATACTTCGAGGGGCTCGTGGGGACGGCGACCAAACGCCGAATCCTCGACGACAACCCGACGCTCAGCCAGCGCACGGTCGAGCGCGTCCTGCAGAAGCTTCAGGCGGAAGGCGCAATCGAGAAGGTTGGCGCGGCTCGGGCGACCGCCTACAGGCGCGTCGATAGGTAACGTCATGATTGTCTTAATGCTGCTCCGTGGGCTATTCCCACTCGGTAGTAACAGTTAGTTAGGGAATGTTTTCGCGCTCACATTACCGCAGATCAGAGTTTCTCTCACTTCGATTCTCCTCTCCGTCGGTAAGCCCATGGCAAGGCAAAGGCATTCGCCACATGACCGCCTTGAAAGAGCCGTGCCGTCACGTCGGCGGCACAGCCCGTCTCATCGCTCTCTAACTTGCATTTCCCCGCTATTTGCGCCTGAGCCTCACGGCGATGGTGTTCAGGTGGTCGAGGGCGCCTGCCTCCACGGCCGCGCGGTCCCCTGCAGCGTACTCGTTGTCGCACTCGACCCAGTCTGCCCACGCCTCGCGCGTGCAAGCCATCTCGCACATGCCGAGGGTCTCGACGCCCTCGGCCTGCGTGATGTTGGAGCGCCACCAGCCGATGTCGTGCATGTAATCGAGCTGCTCGGGCGTCCAGGACGCGAGCAGGCACGCGGGCAGGTCGTCGTGGCAGTCGCGCACCATGCCGGGAATGGCGAACAGCAGCTCGCCGCCCGGCTTGACGAGCGGCAGCAGGTGTTCTCCCAAATACGCGGGGTCGCGTCCGAAGTAGTTGTACGAGTCGACGCTAACGACGAAGTCGAAGAACCCATGTGCGAAGGGAAGCGCAGTCGCGTCTGCCTTGAGCGGCACAACCTGCCGGTTGGTGAGGCCGCACTCCTCGAAGAAGCGCATGTTGTCGGAGGGGTCGCTCCAGAGGTCGGCGGCGTACACGGTAAGACCGCACTCGCGCGCCATGAGGGCGCTCGTGAGCCCGGCGCCGCTGCCGAGGTCGAGCACGACGGAGCCTGCGGGGATGCTTGTCATTTCGAGAAGCTCTTCACAGAGCTTGAGCGGGTTTGGCCCCATGCTGCGAGCGTGCATGATGGATTGCGAGAAGGAATTTGCCTTCGGATAGTTCATGATCTTGTCCTGTTCTGTGAGAATCCGTTACGTGTGCAGGAATTCGGAACACAATGAGCCATGGGCGGCATTCGCGCCCAATCTAAAACTTAGGCTCTAGCGTTCCTTACAGAACAATGACCAAAAAGACATCCCCTTGGATAGCCGTCACCGCAAGGCCCAATGCCCTACGTGTCGAGTTCATCATACCATTTATATATCGCGCAATACCCTCGATGTCCATCAGATATACGAGTCGTTCCCAGCGCCCGTTGAGGATGAGGTCATCCTCGCTTCGTTGATCGTCTTTCTAATCTCCTCTCATTGCCTAGCATTGTGAATAGTGACGCTGGGTGGTACGAATTCCGGTACGAATAATCCCGAAGGGAGTGCTATCTTTCAAAGCGAAGTGGTGCGCCGAATTCTCGAACACACCACTTCTGACCTGCGGGTTTGTTGTGTTTTGGGGTAGAGTGCGAAAGAGTGATTTGCCTTTCGTTTTATTCCCACTCGACCGTCGCAATAGGTTTCGGGGACAGCTCGTAGCAAACGCGGCAGATGCCGGGAACCTCGGAGAGGATGCGGTCGGTCATCTTCTTGAGCAGCGCCCAGTCGAGTTCAGGTACCTCGGCGGTCATGACATCCACCGTGTTGATGCAGCGGATGATGCAGGGCCACTCGAAGGCGCGCTGGCCATCGCGGACGCCCGTTGCGCGGTAGTCGGGCACGACGCAGAAGTACTGCCAGATATCCAGGCCAGCTGCGTCGATTTCCTCACGCACAATGGCATCAGCTTCGCGAAGCGCTTCCAAGCGGTCGCGCGTGATAGCACCCGTGCAGCGCACGCCGAGGCCGGGCCCCGGGAACGGCTGACGGTAGACCATGTTGTCGGGCAAGCCGAGCTGCTTGCCCACAACGCGGACCTCGTCTTTGAAGAGCAGCTTGACAGGCTCGACAAGTTCCCAGTTGAGCTCCTCTGGCAGACCGCCCACGTTGTGATGGGCCTTCACGCCAGCCTCGGATTCGAGGATGTCGGGATAGATGGTTCCCTGACCTAAAAAGCCGATGCCCTCGAGCTTGGCGGCTTCTTCATCGAAGACCTTGATGAACTCCTCGCCGATGATGTGGCGCTTCTCCTCGGGGTCGGCCACGCCAGCGAGCAGGTCGAGGAATCGGTCGGTGGCGTCAACATAGATGAGCTCAGCGCCAAGCTGGTTGCGGAACACGTCAATGACCT
>JAFRGA010000092.1 GCA_017434045.1 Eggerthellaceae bacterium | reverse complement strand
CTCCACCTTGTAGACCGCGTCGAGTCTCGAGGAATCCTCCCAGCCCACCTCGATGATGCGCTCGGGATTCTTCAGCAGCTGCTGGGCATTCGGGCAGTCGTGACGATGAATGGAGACGCCACGCCCACGCGTCACGAAACCCACGATATCGTCGCCAGGAACCGGATTGCAGCACCGCGACAGGCGCACGAGCACGTTCGAGATGCCCTTTACCACGATGCCGCTATCGGAATGCGTCTCGTGATGCTTCGGGCGGCCGACGCTCGTGAGCATCGGCGGCAGCTTGCCCGTCGAGCTCTCGGACATCCCGATGCCCGGCCGGGTGTCGTCGGCATTCGCACGGTCGACGACGAGCTTTAGCAAGCGGTTCGCAACATGCTGCGCGCTCTCCTTGCCGGCACCGACCTTGATGATCATGTCCTCTTCGTCGCGATAACCCAGAGTCGAGGCGACCGCGCGCAAGGCACGCTGCATCTGGGCATTCGACAGGCCCATGTCGTGCTTGCGCATCTCCAGCCGCAGCTTCTCGTGGCCGGTCTGCAGGTCGTCGGAACGCGAGACCTTCGACAGGTACTGGCGAATCTTCGTGCGGGCGCGTGGCGTGTTCACGATGCTCAGCCAATCGCGTGAGGGGTGCGACCCTTTCTGCGTGAGCACGTCCACGCGATCGCCCATCTGGAGCTTGTAGGTTAGCGGGACGATGCGCCCGTTCACCTTCGCACCCACGCAATGGTGGCCGACCTCGGTGTGGATTGCATACGCGAAATCAATCGGTGTCGAGCCGACGCGGAGCTGGCGCACCTCGCCCTTCGGCGTGAACACGAACACGTCGTTGGGCGTGAGGTCGACTTTCAGGCTCTTCAGGAACTCGCGCGAATCCGGGGTGTCGGATTGCCAGTCGAGCATCTCGCGCAGCCAAGCCAGTTGGCGGCTGAACTCGTCATTCGCCTTCTGCCGCGAACCGCCGCTTTCCTTGTAGCGCCAATGGGCGGCCACGCCGTACTCGCTCATGCGGTGCATCTCCTCGGTGCGGATCTGCACCTCGAGCGGACGGCCCGCCGGGCCGATGACCGTCGTGTGGAGGCTCTGGTACATGTTGTACTTCGGCATCGCGATGTAGTCCTTGAAGCGACCGGGCATCGGATGCCAGATGGTGTGCACGGCGCCAAGTGCCGAGTAGCAGTCCTTGACCGTCTTCACGATGAGCCTCAAGGCGATGAGGTCGTAGATCTCCGAGAAGTCCTTGTCCTTCTTGGTCATCTTCTGGTAGATCGAGTAGAGGTGCTTGGGTCGGCCCATGATTTGGGCTTCGATCCCGAGCTTGTCCATCTCGGCCTTCAGGATGTCCAACACCTTGCCCAAGTAGGCCTCGCGCTCGGCCCGGCTTTCCGTGAGCATCTTGGCAACCTGGCGGTATTTCGCCGGCTCCAGGTAGAAGAACGCCAGGTCCTCGAGCTCCCATTTGACGGAGTTGATGCCGAGCCTGTGGGCGATGGGCGCATAGATCTCCAGCGTCTCGCGCGACTTGAAGATACGCCGGTCCTCGCGCAGGCTGGCAAGCGTGCGCATGTTGTGCAGGCGGTCGGCCAGCTTGATGACGATGACGCGGATGTCCTTGTTCATGGCCACAAGCATCTTGCGGATAGTGGCCGCTTGCTTGTCCGAAAGGGTTTCGACCTCGATCTTGGTGATCTTGGTCACGCCCTCCACGAGCGTTGCCACATCCTCGCCGAACGCCTCGACGACATCTTCGCGCGTGACGGGCGTGTCCTCGATCGTGTCGTGAAGCAGGGCCGCCGCGATGGTGTCGACGTCCATGTTCAGACCCGTGAGGATTATGGCCACCTCGATGGGATGCGTGATGTACGGCTCGCCGCTCCTGCGCCGCTGGTCGGCATGCGCGTCTTTCGCGAAATGATAGGCTCGCTCGATGGTCTCCACATCTTCGGGGGGCAGGTATGCTGCAGCTGCCTCCTTCAGGTCGGCGAAGCGCTCATCGGGAGACTTGGATCCAGCATCTCCGAATCCATGTTCATGAGAAGTCGCTGCCGCTTGCTCGATAATATCGGTATACGCCATGTCGCTCGCCTCCCTTCGGGTCGATGTTTAAATTCGAAGTGTACTACGATGACCTATTGACAATCAAGTCAAGCGGGGGGAGCGGCGGGCGCGGAAAGCATTAAAGGGGACTGTCCCCTTTAATGCTTTCCGCTCTCGTATTACACGCCCTGTTGGACAGCGCAACCGGGAAGGATCGGCTTCTGGATCTGGCCTTGCAGCACGTCGGCTTTCTCCTTGAGGGCCCATTCCTTGAAGTGTTGGAAAACGGCCTGTTCATCAAGGCCTTCGCGATACCTGACGCTGCTCTCGAGCTCGACTTTGCCCGCTTCGGGAATCACGCGTACCAGCCGCGCCGTCTCTCCCGATGCGTAAGCCCCGCGCGTCTCGATGAGCCCGAGTTCCCTGAACACGGCAAGGGCGCATGAAGCCGAATCCTGGGAGATGGTCAGTCCCCCTTTGGAGGCGCGCTCGGCGATGTCCACCAACGTCGTCATGAAGAACGGTTCGGCTGATTTGCCCTGGGCATCGCGAAGTGTTCGGTACACCTGGACCATGCGCGCGCGGTCCGGGGTGGCTTCGCACAAGATGGTGTCGTTGACCTCGGCATCTGCCGCGTCGTAGAGCAGGTGGATGCCCGCCTCGCCCCCGTCGCGCCCGGCTCGGCCGCTCATCTGGTTGAACTCGATCTCGTTGTAGGGCAGGTTGTACAGCACCACGTGCCTGATGTCGGGAATGTTCACCCCTTCGCCAAAGGCCGACGTCGCCACGAGAACCGACAGGTGCCCCGTGCGGAACAAATCCTCGATGCGGGCGCGCTCGGCCCTCGAGAGCCCAGCGTTGTAGAACCCGATCATCAACGCGATTTGCGGCACCCTCTGGCGCAGGGCGCGCGCCAGCTGCACCGAGCTCGTGCGCGAGTTGACGTAGACCACGGTCTTCTCGCCGCTCGCCACGAGGTTGGCCAGGTAATCCTCGCGCGTTTTGCATCCGCGCCTGTCGTCCACCACGAGGTTCGGCCTGTCGGCGAAATCGAACACGCAAGAGGAAATCGGCAGAACCGTCGCGATATCGCGCGCCACGCCGCTGTTGGCCGTCGCGGTGAGGGCGAGCACCGTCGGGTTGCCGAGCTTCTCGATCATGCGGTCGAGCTGCTTGTAGGAAAGCCTGTTCCCGGCTTTCGCCAAGCCGATGTGGTGAGCCTCGTCTATGACGACGAAGCGGATGCGGCCCGTCTTGGCAAGGTCGTCCACGTGGTAGCTCAAAAACTCGGGCGTGGTCAGAATGATGTCGCATTCGCCCGACGCAAACGCCTCGTAAATCGCCCGACGCTCCTCGGGAGAGCTCTCGCCCGTCAGCACGCGGGAGGAGATTCCGAAACGCGCGAGCGCATTGTTCAGGTGGAACGCCTGGTCGGCGATGAGGGCGCGCAGGGGGTACACGAACAGGCTCGCCTTGTGGTCGCGCAGGGCCAACGTGGCCGCATGCACGTGGAAGATCAGCGATTTCCCGCGGCCGGTGGCCATGACACAGAGCGTGGAGCTGCCTTCGTCAAGATGCTCGAGCACTTCCACCTGCTTTTCGTGAAGCGAAGCCTCGCCGATGAGCGCCCGGACGATGTCGGCCTTGAGCTTGTCGGGCTGGCTCGCCGCACGTCGCTCCCAGAATTGGCGGTTAGCCGCGCAGTCGGCCTCGTAGACCTCGATCGCCTCGGGACTCTCCGGCTGCTTCTCGCACAGCTCATCGTCGCTTGCGGCGTACAGGTCCGACACGAAACGCCTGTTGACGGGATCGAGGCACGCCTCAAGGGCGGCGCAAGTCTGCGCAGGGGCCAGCGACTTGAGCATGGCCTTGACGCTCCGGCGCCCCCGCCACTCGTCGATTTGCACCTCGAAAGCAGCATTTACCAGGCTTTTCGTATTCGAAAGAAGCTCGATGTCGGTACAGTGGAACATGATGCCGGCCACGCTGTCGCGCCCGTCGCTGAGCGTGCACGAGAAATGGTTCTTCTCGGCGCCGACCGCGCGGGCGTTCGTCAGCATGACGTCGCGCGCCAGCAGGCAGGGAACGCGGTTCTCCTGCCCGAAAGGCGCGAGATCCTGCATTTTCGAGACGTTGTCGAGCGTCAGCTCCGAAAGCGACACGCACGCGTCGATCTCGACCAGCGGATGGAAGTCCTCTTCGGAGAGGTTGTCCATGTAGGTGCACAGACGCGAGGTGAATTCGGGCAGCTCGCTGACGGGCAGCGTCACGCCCACGGCCGCCTCGTGGCCGCCGAAACGCGTGAGCAGGTCGCTTGCGCTTTCGACCGCCTTGAACAGGTTCACCTGTCCGACGGTGCGCCCGCTGCCGCGCGCTTCGGCGCCGTCGATCGTGAACAGCAGGCACGGCACCCCGTAAATGTGGACGAGGCGGCTCGCGACGATTCCCTTGACGCCCTCGTGCCAACCTTCGCCCGCCACCACGAGCACGCGCTGGCCATGGTACACTTCCACGGCTTTGGCACGCGCGACCTCGGAAAGCTCCGCCTCGATCGAGCGGCGCTTGTCGTTGGTGGCCTCGAGCTCGGCGGCGAGCTTGCAAGCCGTGTCGAAGTCGTCGGTCATCAGCAAGTCGAGCGCGACTTGCGCATCCCCCAGCCGTCCGGGGGCGTTGAGCCGCGGGATGACCGAGAAGCTGAGATCGGTGGCGTTCACAGATTTCCCCGCCACGCCCGCCTGGCCGAGCAGGGCCGCCAAACAAGGGCGCGGAGACGTGTTCATGCGGTTCAAGCCATCGGCCACGAGCGCGCGGTTCTCATCGCGCATGGGCATAAGGTCGGCGACGGTACCCAGCGTGGCAAGGTCGGTATACGAGCGCCAAAGATGCGGGTATCCGAACCGCCCGCCAAGCGCTTGCACGACCTTCAGGGCCACACCCACGCCCGCGAGTATGGCGCTCGGGCAGTCCGGGTCGGTCTTCGGGTCTACAAGCGGCACGTTTTGCGGGCAGAGGTCGGATGGCTCGTGGTGGTCGGTCACCACGACGTCGACGCCGTCGGCAACAATGGCCTCCACCTCGTCTTTGCACGCGATTCCGCAGTCGACGGTGACGATAAGCTCGGGGTTGAGGGTTTTGATGCGCTGGTAGGCGACGCTTGAAAGCGCATAGCCCTCCTCGAACCGACGGGGGATGAACGGCGTCGCGAAGCCCCCGAGCGCCCGCAGCCCGCGGGTGAGCACGGTGGTGGCCGATACGCCGTCGACGTCGAAATCGCCGAAGACGACGATGTGCCTGCGCTCCCTGATGGCCTGCTCGAGCTTGTCGACTACCGGCCCGATGCCAGGCATCTCGTATGGCTCGAGCCAATCTCGGTCGAGGGACGGATGGAGGAAGCGCTCGGCCTGCGCCTCGTCGACAATGCCGCGAGCCGCCATGATGGTGGCTATGAACTCGGGCAGCTCGAAACGCTCACGTAAACGTGCAACGGCACGCACGTCGGCCGCGCTCACCTTGAATTGCGCTGTCATGTAGATATTTCCTTGCAAACGCTCGTATTGTTCACGAGCAATTGTAGCACGCGCCCTTCCCTTCGGGGCATGCCGATTGCAAGCGGTTTGGCGTGGCGGGGGCGGATGACACAAGAACCGGGCCCCTGTCATCCCCCGCCACGTTTCCTATTCCCCGAGGATGCAGGGCATTCCCCCGTTGCGCAAGTCGGCTAGAGTCACCCCGTCGACATAGGCGTCGATCACCGAGTCCAAGCCCCTCCAGAACGAGAGGGTGGGGCAAACGTTCTCACGTGGGCAGCCAGGGCCTCCCGCCTCCAACGACGCGCAGGCCACCGGCGACACCGAGCCTTCCGCCGCACGCAGCACGTCTCCGGCGGTTATCTCCTTCGCAGGCCGTGCCAACAGATATCCGCCGCCATGGCCGCGGACGCTATTCAACAGCTTCCCGGCGACCATATCGCGGGCAAGCTGCTCGAGATATTTCGGTGATATGCCTTCGTTTTCGGATACTTCGCGCAAAGCAACCTTTTGACTTGGGGCGCTTGCTATGTACATCATGAGCCGAAGTGCGTAACGGCCTTTTGTCGATACGAGCATCAATCTCTCCAGGGTGGAATCGCCATCTTCTCAATTTATGGTAAATCATGTTTACCAAAAAAAGTGATTCCGACCGTTTTCGATACGGCCATCGGTAAAAGTTGAGCGAAAACGGCGACAGATGATGGGGTTTTGTCACATCCTAGATGTCCGACTGCCCCAAATGCCCACCATCACGGTTGACCCTGCGATCGAGGCGCTCTGGCTCGAGCTCTACGACTTGGCGGCGAGGGCTTTCCAAGCCGCGCTATCTCCGTAAAACAGGTTGAGGTCCAAATCGCTACCGTATCCGCTGATGCGGCCTGTGCTTGCATACTGGAATATCGTTGGAGCGCCCCAAGGGCCAAAACTGCTCGCATCAGTCCAGGGGTCGGATTGGTACCCGGTTTTGTTGTAATTCGGATACTGGGCAACCCAGAGCTTGTAGTTTGCGGCTACAGCATTCCAATCATAACTGTGAATACGCGACTTGCTCATGTAGATGAGCGGTTTCACGCCGGTCTTCTTATACACGCGATCGAGGAACTTCTTAGCCCATCCCGATCCGAGCAGAAGGGCATCGGCCTCCCAATCGAGTACGAGCACCGCCCTACCTATGTAGGGACCCGCAGCTTTCACGAAGTAGTCCGCCTCCTGTATCGCGGTGCCGGAACAACTGCGTTCGCGGGCGAAATGATACAGGCCCAGTAACTTGCCAGACTTCAACGTGGCATTGGCTTGCAGCTGGAAATACGGATTGGTATAACCTTTGCCGCCCGTCGCTTTCACGATGACGAAATCGGCATCGACCTGATTGATGTTGATATCAGGCTGCCAACTCGAGATGTCGATGCCGTCAAGTCTGCTCGGGCCGGCTACTGCGGCTTCACGGCCGTTCGAGCTCGGCGCTGGAGTGCCTTTGGCCACAAGCTTGACCTGAACAGCCGCTATGGGAAGCTTGGTTCCAGGTCCACCCGAAACGGCGCCGTTTTTAGCCCAACCGAGCCAGCCTTCCCCGTAAATATACGTGCGGTAATAGATATCGTACTTGCTTGCGATGTTTCCCGTCAGCTTGAACTGCAGCCCTTCAATGCGCTTTCCCTTCACGCCGACGGTCCGCCCGCTTTTCTTCCAGCCCTGGGACCACCTCTGCCCTTGAATGTAGGCACGGTACTCGACGTTTCCGCCGATGGTTCCGGCATCGAGCGCCAAGACGAAGCCGTCAATCTCCTTGTTTTTAGCTGCTTTTCCTGCTGTTTTTCCATCGCCTGCCCACATGAGCCAGCCGGTATCCTTCAGCCGGGCTTCATAACGCACGCCCACTGCGTCCGCACGGCCGATGGCATCCTCAGTCTTGGGAGAAAGCTTGACTTGAATGGCGCACGCATACGCGTCTTTCTTGGTTATGCCTGATTTCGCCTTGTTCTTAACCCAGGGTTGCCAGCCTTGCCCCTTAACGTAAACGCGATACAACACGTCGTAATGATTTGCGAGGCTCCCTGTCAGCCAAATCCTTACAGCTTGAATCGGCGTTGACGTCCTACCCGAGCTTTTGCCGTTCTTGACAGTCTTGCCCCAACCTTTGCCCTTATCGTACGTCCGATAGTTGATAGCGCCGGTCACGCCGTGTCCGAGCCCCGTAAGCTTGATGCGCACGCCGCGTAAACCCTTCGAGGTCGTGCCGGCCTTCTTTCCTGCATTAACCCATTTCTTCCAACCCTTGTCCTGTACATTAGGGCGTACTTTCAAGCTCACTTTGGAAAGCGCGCGGCTTGTGGCCACGGCAAGCTCATCTGGCGTATCAGCCTGTGCGGCAACAAGGGTAGTCGAGTCCTTCGTATTGCCCTGATCTGCAAACGACCAGGTCGTGGGAGCTATAGTAAAGGCAAAGCACAGCAAAACGGCTATGCCGAGAACACCTATAAGAAATGCTTTGGGAAGCGCCAACCGGCGTTCATGTTGATTGCGCACAGGAACAATCACCTACTCCATGTCGTCTGCAGTTGAGGCTCTATGGTATCACAACGGCCGATTTCAGGGCTTTTACCTGGGGTTCTGTATTCTTTTCATCAAAGTTTGCGCACATCCGGGCAAGGCATACCACATGTTGCGAACCGCATTCTCGCGGACAACAACTTGGGGTAGGGGCCGTTTGACCCTAGGTACCGTTTGACCCTAGGTACCGTTTGGCCCTAGGCACCGTTCGCTCCCAGATGCCGCTTGCCCCTAGAGTCCAAGCGACTCGGCGGTCTCGAGCCATACCAGTTCGAGCCCCTCGAGCTGCCCACGCAATTCGTCGATCTCTTTCTGTATGGAGCCGAGCGCCTGGAAGTCCGTGGGATCCGCTTCGTGCAGACGATCGGTCGCCTCTTGGATTCTCGTCTCGCACGTGTGCATCTTACGCTCAGTTGACTGAAGCGTCTTCTTCAGGGCGCGCTGCTCGGCGTTGGAAAGCGCGGGCGCATTGCCTTCCCCGCTTGCCGTTTCGGCGTTAGCCGATGCGCTGGAGATAGCGGCCTTTGCGGAAGATGAGACGTGGGGCCTTCCGGCTTTCTGGCCCTTCGCGGATACGCTCTTGTCCGAGGAGGCGGCTTCGCCCTGCTCCGCCATGATGGCCAAGTATTCGTCGATTCCGCCCGGCAGATGCCGCAGGCCGCCATCGATCAGGGCGTACTGGTTGTCGGTCACGCGTTCCATGAGGTAGCGGTCATGCGTGACGAGCAGCAGCGTTCCCGGCCACCCATCGAGGAGGTCCTCCACGGCTGCCAGCATGTCCACGTCCAAATCGTTGCCCGGCTCGTCCAAGATCAGCACGTTTGGCTCTTCCAGCAGGATCATCATGAGAGCCAGGCGGCGTTTCTGCCCACCCGACAAATCGCAGACGGGCTCGTTCATGTCGGCGTTGCTGAAGCCGAGCCGCTCGAGAAGCTGCTTGGGGGTCTGGTCCCGCCCGTCGAGCATGACCGCATGTCCGAACCGGCCCACCACCTGACGCACGCGGTCATCCCCGGCCGCCATCAGCTCGTCGAGGTGCTGGGAAAGCACGGCGAACTTCACGGTCTTCCCCACCTTGACATACCCTTTGGTCGGGCGCAGCTTCTGCTGGATGACGTTAAGGAGTGTCGTCTTTCCCGCGCCGTTCTCTCCCACAATCCCCAACCGATCACCCGGCCCTATGAGCCACGTGACATCGCGCAGCACCCAATCCGCCACATCGCCGGATGCGGCATCGCCGCCAGCTGCGTTTTTCGCAGGCGAGTAGCGCACCGACACGTTCATGACGTCGACCACCTGCTTGCCGAGCCTTGTGGTGGCCATCCGCTTCAACTCGAGCTCGTTTCGGAGGGGCGGTACGTCGGCTATGAGCTCTTGAGCTGCCTTGATGCGAAACTTCTGCTTCGTCGATCGCGCCTGCGCCCCACGCGAGAGCCACGCAAGCTCACGGCGGAGCTTGTTCTGGCGCCGCTCTTCGGTGACGCGGGCGAGTCGCTCACGCTCGACGCGTTGCATGATATACGCCGAGAAGCCGCCTTCGAAGGGCTCGATGCGCTTGTCGTGGACCTCCCACATGCTCGTGCAGACCTCGTCGAGGAACCATCGGTCGTGCGTGACGACCAGCAAAGCGCCTTGACCTTCGCGCCAGCGGTTCTTCAGGTGCTGGGCGAGCCAGTTGATAGCCCGGATGTCCAAATGGTTCGTGGGCTCGTCGAGCATGATGACCTCGTAGTCGCCGACGAGCAATCGAGCCAGGTCGACGCGACGGCGTTGACCGCCCGAAAGGGTCTTGACGGTTGCTTCCCAAGGAATATCGCCCACGATGCCCTCGATTATCTCGCGCGTGCGAACGCTCGAGGCCCATTCGTATTCGGGGAGGTCGCCCACGATGCTGTAACCGACGGTGGCTTCTTCGTCAAGCTCGTCGCTCTGGCCGAGCAAACCGACCGTTACGTTGTTCGTGCGAATAACGCGCCCTCTATCGGGCTCGACGAGCCCGGCCAGCACGTTTATGAGGGTCGACTTCCCATCGCCGTTGCGCCCGACAATGCCGATGCGCTCGCCTGCGTCTACGCCCAGCGAGATTTCGTCGAACACCGTCTTCGACGGGAAGTCGATGCCCATTTTTTCGCATCCGAGGAGAAATGCCACCAGGCGCCTTTCGTCGCTTCCGCTTTGCCCAAATCGTTAGGGGTTAGCGCTGTTCCAATGCGCTGCAGAGCGCGTCGAGCAAAGTGATCGCGTAATGCTGCATAGAGCGCGATTCGCCTGCGTCTTCCCACGATTTGCCAGGCAGCTCCACGATCATACGGGGGCGCTGCTTGCGGTAGGCGGCGCTTATGGCCGGCGCCATGCGCAACGCCAGCGTCTCGTCGGGCTCGAAGCTGACGCGCGGCACATGTTCGACGGTCGCCTGCTCGTTCGGCAACACCAAATGCACGAGCAGCATCTTCTCGTCAGGCTGGACGAGGAGCGAGTCTGCGCTGAGTATCTTGGACGAGGGGTTTGTCGCAAGCCCGAGGTTCGACATGCGGGACGCGACGCCCCGCGTGAAGTCGTCGGTGCCGAACAGGCACAGCGCGTTCTGCTCCAAGACCTCGGATGCGCGCGCGAAACCCAAGTTCATGGGTATGTTCAGCGCTTTCTTGCCCTGCCAGGAATGCGCGAGGTTGCGGATGGTCTCGTAGGTGTACGCTCCGACGATGCCGTCGGAGGGAAGGCCCATGTTGCGCTGGAACTTGCGCACCGCGTCCTCGGTAAACGCCCCGAAGATGCCGTCCTCGGCGCCGACGGGAAAACCGAGCGCGCCGAGCGCCTGTTGAAGCTCGAGCACGTCATGCCCATGGAAATACGGCATGCGCAGGTAAAGGGTCCTGTCGCCGATGTGGTATGAAGCGTCCACGAGCGCCGACCACGCCTTGTCGTCGACCTTGCCGCCGGGCTCCAACCCGACTTTGGCGCGGAACGCCCGCACCGCTTCGGCGGTCTTCTCGTCGAAAACGCCGGTGACGTCTTCTTTTGCGAGCAAATCGACCGTGGCGAGCCGCTGCTGCACGTCCTCGACTGCAGCACCGGTATCGCCGAGTTTAATTGTCTGCATAGTATTCATGGTACCTATGGTACCACTTAGACGGCGCACAGCACCAGCAGAGGACAAACCTGACCGTGTGGAAGCGTGTAGTGGTTGCACCTGCCGCCTACCCAGGTTACATAGCCGAGCAGACAACGAAGCGAGCGGCCTCGAGGTGCGTCATATGGACGTGAAGAACGCGCCGACGCGTACTTTGGTACGGTTCGAGCGCCCGGAAAACAGCACTGTGCGCTGTTTTCAGCGAGAAGGGGCAAGCTTCAGCTTGCCCCCGGACATTCTTCCAATAATTATAGGCGCGCGCTGAAAGGCTAGATGACGTGCATCGTGGCCGCGCAGCGTGTAGTGGTTGCGCCTGCCGCCAACCCAGGTTACATAGCCGAACAGACAACGAAGCGAGCGGCCTCGAAGTGCGTCATATAGACGTGAAGAGTGCGCCGACGCGTACTTTGGTACGCGAGGCGCGCGCTGAACGGCTAGATGACGTGCATCGTGGCCGCGCAGCGTGTAGTGGTTGCGCCGTTCGTAGAACGGCGCAACCGTATCTACTTCAGGCGATTCACGAACCAATCGGCCATCGAGATGAGCAAATCGCGGGCCTTCGAAGGCTCGATCATGTCAACGAGACGGTTCTTGGCTATGGACGTGAGGTTCTCGGCGTAATTGCGCGCATAATCGATGCTGCCGGCCTTGTTCAGAAGACCCACAGCCTCGTCGAGCACGGCCGGGTCTTTCGAATGTGACGAGAGTATCTCTACCAGGTGGCTCCTGTCAGTCTCATTCAAATTCTGCAGGGCGTGCACCACTATGAGCGTTCGCTTGCCTTCGGTTATGTCGTCACGGAAGCCCTTCTTCGTCGACTCAGCCTTGCCGATGAGGTTGAGCAGGTCATCTTGGATTTGGAACGCCAAGCCCGTATCAAGACCGTAGTTCCTCAGGCCTTCGACCTGCGTCTCGGTACCACCTCCGATAATCGCGCCGATGGCTAGAGGGGCAGCTCCCGAATAATGGGCCGTCTTGCAGGTGGCCATGACCAGGTAATCCTCCGGAGTGATGTCGTAGCGGCCGTCGCGCGCCCAACCGATGTCGAGCGCCTGGCCCTCGATAGTGCGCTTCGTCATTTCGATGAGCTCGGTCAAGACGCGCACTTTCGTATGGTCGTCGAGATTCGGATCCTTCGCGACGGTGCCGTTTACGAGCTGCAAGCCCAAATCGCCCATGTTGATGGCGAGGCCCAACCCCTCAGTCAGATACAGGCATGCTTCCCCGCGCCTAAGCTCGGCCTCGTCGGCGATATCGTCGTGAATGAGTGCGGCTGTATGGAAATGCTCCATTGCAGCCGCAGAGCTCAGCGCGCGAGACGCATCTCCGCCAACGGCCATGCAGGCGGCGAAGCAGATGAGCGGGCGATGACGCTTGCCACCGTTGCGACTGAAACGCAGGAGCGGCGCGTACAGGTAGCGATCCATGTCGGGATGCGTGCCTTTGGGGATGAAGCCGTTAATCGCCTCTCCCACGCGGTCTGCATACCGATTGAGATAATCCTCGAAAGACTGGATGTCCTCGCTGCCCGTTATCAACAATTCGTTTAAATCTATCATTGCCCCACCTTCAGAAAACTCCGTTATAAGAGATGTATGTTTACGCCATTATAAAGCCCTTTTGCATTGTGAAGACTCTTGGCAGACGAGGTTTCGTCGAGATTGGCTGATGGGCCCCCGCGACATCGATTTCGCTCCACGTGCGAAGCCCGGAATCTTCCACGGCTCCGATTCTCTTCCACATACAGAACCCCAAAACCTCCACAGCCCCGTTTTCGTTCCGCACACCTAAGGTGAAATCCTCCACGACCCCGATTCTCTTCCACATACAGAACCCCAAAACCTCCACGACCCCACTTTTCTTCCATCGCAATCGATCTGATGGCGCAAAACGGGGACCGTGAATGATTTCCTTATGTCTAGGAAAACACCACGACCTTGTGAACTGGGAATATGCTGGCTCCACCTCCTGCACCATCCGAAAAATCCTCCACAACCCCCAACTCGTTCCACGCCGAGGCCCAAGATGGAAAGAATGCGGCACCGTGGAGGATTCCGTGGCGCGAAATCGGCACCGTGGAGGAGTCGGCACCGCATACGTGGAAGGAAAAAAGGAGCGTGGAGGATTCGATGCCGCATACGTGGAAGGAAATCGGCACCGTGGAGGAGTCGGCACCGCATACGTGGCGCGAAATCGGCGCCGTGGAGGAGTCGGCACCGCATACGTGGAAGGGAAAAGGGAGCGTGGAGGATTCTCAGACGCCTGCAGATACGTTGCTTCTTTGTGAACTGGGAACAGTTCAGTCTCACCTCCTGCGCATCCGAAAAATCCTCCACAAACCCCAATTCGACGAGGAGCAGGCAGTCGTGCACTTCCCCGCTTTTCTTGCACGACGCCATGCACTTCCCCCGAATTCCTTGCACGAAATTGAGCCCTTGCAAGGAGTCGGGCGAAATGCACGACGCCACGCACTTCCCCCTAATTCCTGCATCAATGCGAGCTCGCGCACTTCCCTCCTTTTCTTGCAACCCGCCGTGCACTTCCCCCGAATTCCTGCATCAATGCGAACTCGTGCAAGAAATCAGGCGAAGTGCACGACTGCCTGCAGTAAAACGGCGGAAGTGCACGCCGAAAAGCGAGTTCGAAGGGCAATTTGACGTACACTTCCCCGCTTTCCTTGCACGAAATTGAGTCCTTGCAAAGAATCGGGCGAAGTGCACGGCAGCCTGTAAGAAAAGACGGGAAGTGCACGGCACGGACTCGCCGGCCTGCATGAAAAGTCTAGAAGTGCACGGCGCGGCACCGCAGACGCGGGAGGTTAACCGGGCCTCAGGGTCTTCGAATCGAAGCCATGACGAATAGCCGGCACCGTGCTGGGCCCGAATCGGAACCATGATGAGAAATCGGCACCGCAGACGCGGGAGGTAAACGGGCCTC
Source organism: Eggerthellaceae bacterium (assembly GCA_017434045.1). GTDB lineage: Bacteria > Actinomycetota > Coriobacteriia > Coriobacteriales > Eggerthellaceae > UBA9715. Next base: position 38,489 of record JAFRGA010000092.1, on the reverse strand, counting down.
AGGGTCTTCGAATCGAAGCCATGACGCGAAGTGGGAACAACGAGGCTTCTGTGTCGCATATGCGGAAGGCGAACGGAGGTCGAGGAGGATTCCGGAGCGGCAACATAAGGTGGGCCCGCATAGTCGATCATCACCCTTCGTCAGCGAATACTCCCAGGTCCGTTTCGGCGACTTTCCACGCCCGCCCGCGCAGCGCAACCCCGCTAAGCTGCGCACGCGGGCGGGGTGGGAAGGCGCATGACAATTCCGCTTTTGGAAACTTCGACGTCGATAGCCTATCCTCTGAAGGCCCTTCATGCCATCGATCTACCCTTGAAAGGCCCTTCGTGGCACGCATCTACCCTTCGAAGGGGTTTCGCGGCGGTCCCTGGCACGGGAGGCCCTGCGAGGGTAGATTTTGGTGTCACGAACGCGCCTCTCAGAATACGTTGTTTTATATAACCTGTTCAGAAGCCTGCGTATTTCCGGCTTTCTCCGAAAAACTACCCTTGGAAAGCCCTTCGTGCCACGAGGCGTCATGAACCCCTGTCCAAGGGTAGATCTGTGGCGCAAAAGGCCCTCCAAGGGTAAGTCGGTGTCACGAACGCCGTTCCAAGGGTGGGCCGGTGCCGCGAAAGCCGTTCCGAAGGTAGATCTTTGTCATGAGCCCCTGTCCAAGGGTAGATCTGTGGCGTGAAACCCTTTCCAAGGGTAGGTTGGAGCCGCGAAGACTCATCGATAGCAAAAACCCTGAAGCAGTTGCTTCAGGGCTTCGCAGCGTATAGCAGTTCCGCTTGCCGCCAATTAAGAAAACCTGGTCGGCCAGTCAAAGAAGCGAGAAGCCCTGGGGCGTTCAGATTCGCGGGAAAGCCCGGCGACGCGACCTTTGGGCCGTGAGCCGGGCTTGGAGCGCGAAAATGGTGTACCCCAGGGCCGCGCAGCGTATAGTAGTTCCGCTTGCCGCCAACCCGAAGAGAACCTCCGTCCAGTCAACGGAGCGAGCGGCCCCGAGGTGCCCGGCATTGGCTTGAAAGGCAAGCACCGCGTACCTTGCGTACGCAAGCGCAGGCTTGAAAGCCAAGGCTGGGCGCCTCGGGGCCGCGCAGCGTCAAGCTGTTTCGCCGTTCGGAAGAACGGCGAAACCCATTAACCGCCAAATACTGCCAGCAGGAAACCGGCTGCAACAGCGGAGCCGATGACGCCTGCGACGTTGGGACCCATAGCGTGCATGAGCAGGAAGTTGCTGGGGTTCGCCCGCTGGCCTTCCTTCTGGGCGACACGCGCGGCCATGGGAACGGCCGATACGCCGGCCGAGCCGATGAGCGGGTTGATCTTACCGCCCGTGATCTTGCACATGAGCTTGCCGAGGAGCAGGCCGCCCATGGTGGCGAACTCGAAGGCGATGAGGCCCAGGATGATGATGAAGAGGGTCTCGGGGGTCAGGAAGCGGTAGTACAGGGCCGTTCCGCCGACCGAGATGGACAGGAAGATGGTCACGATGTTCATGAGGGCGTTCTGGGCGGTGTCGGACAGACGGTCCGTCAGGCCAGATTCCTTGAACAGGTTGCCGAGCCTGAGGCAGCCGAGCAGCGGAGCCACACTGGGGAGCAACAGGACCACGAACACGGTAACCACGATGGGGAAGATGATCTTCTCCTTCTTGGAAACCGGTCGCAGCTGGTCCATCTTGATCTTGCGCTCTTCCTCGGTGGTGAGCAGGCGCATGACCGGGGGCTGGATCAGCGGGATGAGGGCCATGTACGAATACGCGGCAATGGCGATGGGCGCCAGGTACTCGGGAGCGAGCTTGGACGTCAACCAGATGGCCGTCGGGCCGTCGGCGCCGCCGATGATGCCGATGGATGCGGCGACGTTGGAGTCAAACTGGAAGATGAGGCCGGCCATGAGGAACGCGGCGAAAATGCCCAGCTGGGCAGCCGCGCCAAGCAGCAGGCTCTTCGGGTTGGCGATCAGCGGGCCGAAGTCGGTCATGGCACCGACGCCCATGAAGATGAGCGACGGGTACAAGCCCGATTTGACGCCTATGTACAAGATGTCCAATAACCCGCCTTCGTGGAAGATGTCGGTGATGGTCACCGACCCTTGGATGTAGCCGTCCCAGAGCTCTGGGTGATACATGTTGGAGCCAGGCAGGTTCACCAGCAGCATGCCGAAGGCAATGCCGATGAGCAGCAGCGGCTCGAATTTCTTCACAAGCCCGAGGTACAGCAGGAACAAGGCGATGACGATCATGATGAGCTGTCGCCAGTCCGAGACCATCAGGAAGAACCCGGAGGTCTCCCACAATCGTGTGAGAATACTTAGTGCGTTTTCCATGAGCTACCCTTAAATAACAATGAGCGTGTCGCCCGTGGATACCATCTGGCCTTGCGAGACGACGATTTGCTTCACGACGCCATCGCACGGAGCGGCGACTTCGTTTTCCATCTTCATGGCCTCGATGATCAACAACACGTCGCCTTCCTTGACGGCGGCGCCCTGGCTCACCTTGACGGAGAGGACGCTGCCAGGCAGAGGCGCGGTGACAGGCGTGCCCTCGGCAGTGGCTGCGGCCGGGGCAGCGGCAGGAGCCGGAGCGGCCGCGGCAACCGCAACAGGCGCGGCGGCGGCAGGTGCGGCAGCGGCGGCTGGCGCCTTGACCTCGTACTCGTCGAGGATCATGGCCTGGCCTTCTTCAACCTCAACCTCGTACGTCCTGTCCTTGAGTGTAACAACGTATTTCATAATCCCTCGCCCCTCCTAATCTTCTTCGGGCGTGATGTCGCGGATGGAGATGAAACGCAGCTCGTTGAGAGGCTTTTGCAGCTCATCGGCCACGATGGCCATGACCATGGCCGCTTCTCGCGGATCCGTGTTGTACAACTTCAAATCGCCGGCAGTTCCCGGCGCCAAGGGGCGCTCGACAGCTTCAGCGGCAGGCGCAGATGCCGCCGAGGCGGCTGCGGCCGCTGGTGCGGCGGATTTCTTCCTCCTGGGCTCGTCGGTGATTTTGAGCTTCGTCATGATCATGATGATTATGATCAGCAGGACGAGAGCGAAAAACACCACGCAAATGCCCAAAAGGGAATTGATTAGGTATTCGGCAACACTCATTCTTCCACCTTCGTGATGCTATAGGCGACCTTCTGTTCCTCGCGCTCCTTGCGGGCCTTGAAGAACGCCTCGGCCACAGGCGGGAATGCGATGTAGGACAGGACGTCCTCTTCGCTTTTCGCCATATCGCCAAGCTCGGCTTCGGCCTTCTCGAACGTGTCGGTCGGAAGCGTGGCAGCGAAGCGGCCCTCGACGGGAACGTCGGTTCCCAGGATCTTCGCACGAATTTCGGGGTCGATCGGAGCAGGGGTCCTGCCGTACTCGCCGCGGCAGTACGCGCGGATTTCCTGGCCGACGTTCTTGTAGCGCTCGCCTGCGAGCACGTTTTGCACGGCCTGGGTGCCGACGAGCTGAGACGTCGGCGTGACCAGCGGCGGATACCCGAGGTCGGCGCGCACGCGCGGGGTTTCCTTCAGGGCTTCCTCGTACTTGTCGATGGCGCCGAGCATCGTGAGCTGCGAAAGCAGGTTGGAAAGCATGCCGCCGGGGATCTGATGGTCGAGACCCTGAGCGTCGGTTGCCAGCGAAATGGGGTTCAGGGTGCCGTCCTCGATGTACTCGGCGCGGATCGGCTTGAAGTAGTCGGCAATCTTGTACAGGAGCTTCTCGTCGACGTCAACGTTATAGCCGAGCTCCTTCAGGGCAACGCACATCGTCTCGGTCGCGGGCTGGGACGTGCCGCCCGAGAACGGCGAGATCGCGGTGTCGATGACGTCGGCGCCGGCCTCGACTGCCTTCAGGTAGGTGAGGTAGGCCATTCCCGTCGTGCAGTGCGTGTGCACTATCAACGGAAGGTCGACGGCGTCCTTGATGGCAGCCACCAGGTTGTAGGCATTGGCGGGCGTCAGGATTCCGGCCATGTCCTTGATGCAGATGGTCGACACGCCCATGGCCTGAAGCTCCTTGGCCAGCTTCACATACGCATCGAGCGTGTGAACCGGGCTTGTGGTGTACGAGATGGCGCCGGAAGCCATGGCGCCTTCCTCGACGGCGGTCTCGACGGCAACCTTGAGGTTCTCGGAGTCGTTGAGGGCGTCGAAGAAGCGGATGATGTCAATTCCGTTGCGCACCGACGCGCGCACGAAGCGGCGGACGATATCGTCGGGATAATGCTTGTACCCCAAGATGTTCTGGCCACGGAACAGCATCTGAAGCTTGGTGTTGGGCATGGCCGCCTTGAACTTGCGCAAGCGTTCCCAAGGATCTTCGTCCAGGAAGCGCAGGCACACGTCAAACGTGGCACCGCCCCAGCATTCGATGGAATAATAGCCCGCCTTGTCAAGCTCGCTCAAGATCGGCTCCATCTTGTCGAACGACAGGCGCGTGGCGATAAGGCTTTGGCTTGCGTCACGCAAAATGGTTTCGGTCAAGCCGATAGTTCGATTGCTCATCGAGTTCCTCCGCAAAATAGCACTGACTTCTAAACGTTTGTGCAAACGCCAAATAGTAATAATGCCACTAATCCTCCACGGATTGCGTAACATTATCCATCGTTTGCCGATTTTTCAGTAAACGGCTCCGTTGACGCACTTTATTGGCTGCTTGGGGGTTACTTCACCTTCACAAGTGAATGAAGCTCTTTGTCAGTCACTTTGGCAAGGATGCCACGCGGGTTGAAGAATTCCAGCTCCATCAAGCACGCGATGCCCATAAGCTCAGCCCCCAAGTGCTCGATGAGCTTAACCTGGGCGACCATCGTGCCCCCCGTGGCGATGAGGTCGTCCACGAGGAGGGTTTTGTCGCCCGCATGCACGGCGTCGAGGTGAATGTGCAACTCGTCGGTCCCGTACTCGAGGGCGTATTCCTGCGATACCGTCTTGCGCGGCAGCTTGCCCGGCTTGCGCGCCGGCACAAACCCGGCGCCGAGCTCGAGGGCCACGGGGGCGCCAAGCATGAACCCGCGCGCTTCGGAGCCGATCACCTTCGTGACACCCAGATCGCGGTACGGTTCGGCCAGAGCTTGAATCACAGCCGCGAAACCCTCCGGGTCGGCGAGAAGCGGCGTGGCGTCCTTGAACACGACCCCCGGCTTCGGGTAGTCGGGAATGGTTTCAATCAGGCTTTCGAAATCAAAACTGGACATGTGGGCTCCCCTGCGCTTTCGATCGAGCCGCGACGGCCAGGCTCGCCCTCCCGTCGCGCACGCTGTGCAACTACACGGCCATTGTAATGCAGAATCCGAAAGGGACATGCCAAAGGCGCAGGGGATTTCGAAACGGAGGGGACGCCGCGGCGGGGTCGAGACGACGGATGGGGGCGGGTCCAATCCACTGCATCATGACAGCGGGACGGTTCTTCTGTCATCCCCATTGTCCGACCCCCGCCTTTCTTTGTTGGTGGCGGTTGCACATTGGGGAAGCGCGGAACGCGTGGTACTATACGTGACGCATATTCAGATGAAGGAGCGATTATGATACGCGAACTGGTAACCGACGAGGAACTGCTGTCCACACCTTGCGAGCCGGCAACGGCCGAGGATGCCGACCTCGCGCAGGACCTTCTCGACACGATGGAGTCGATCGAGGACGCCGCCTGCCTGGCCGCCAACCAGATTGGCGTTGCAAAAGCGCTTATCGTGTACAAGGACGACAAGAATCGCTCCCATGTTGTGTACAATCCGGGCATGAAGCGCGCGTTGCGCCCGTACCGCACTGAGGAAGGTTGCCTCACCCGCGATGAGCTTAAGAAGGTCACCCGCTACGACCAGGCAACTTTCACCTATCAAGAGCTTGTCGACGACAGGCTGATACCCCGCAAGAAGGAATGCCGCGGCTGGACCGCGCAGATCCTGCAGCACATGATCGATCACTGCAAGGGCAAGCTGATCTAAATCAACCTCGACCCACGCTAATGATCAGATAATCAGAAACGGGTTGTCGTCCGCGTTTTCGCAATCTGCCAAACTGCGGCAAGAAGCGCGCCTGGCAGATTGCCAGCCTAAAGCGAGGCGGCACGCAGTTTAGAGGAACTGTGCCCCGTCTTCATATTGATCATACGGGCGGACTTTCCCACCTCGACGTTTTTGGCTTTCGGAGTGGTCCAACCTTTGGGCGTGCTCACTTGCTTCACGGTAACCAGCACGCCGGCCGGTATGCCCGAAAACTTCTTCGCTTTGCCGACTTTCAGCGTGAACGAATCTCCGCTCTTCACTCCACCATAGGCTTTTCCGTCTGAGAACACGATGCGATACTCGACAGCGGTATCTTTTGGATAGCCATCCGTCGTGGGCACGGACTTCACCGTAACCGACGACTTCGTCTGCCTAAACGCCCATTTCCTCTCGACGCGGTCCTTCGTCAGATTCCACTTCTTCAGCGTCAACCTGCCATTTGAGCTGATGGAAAGCAAATCTGCATACGAAATGCCGTTACCCGCCCGATACGCTGAGCATGCGTCCACGCCTATGCTTCTAAACGCGTATTGCGTTTTGGCGGAAAAGCCGCTTCGGGTGTACGGCGTCTGCCCACATGAGGGCTTAACCTGCTGGCACTGCCTTTTTGTCGAATATCGATGCTTGTGCCCCGAAACGTAGATGACGTTGGGATAAGAGCGCAGGATGCTCATAAGCTTGAGCCGCATGTTCAGCGCACCGTCATAGTACGGGTAATGGCATACGACAATTGCCATTTTCCCCTGGCGCGCAGTTTTAAGCAGACGTTTGTTGAGCTGCTTGAGCATGCTATTCGTGATGACGTGGTAACCCCTCGCGCGCACGCCGCCTATAGTCATGACGTTTGCTGTTTCAAACTGGGTGAACGACGTGGCGGAGCCCCCGTTTATCTGCTTGAAGTATTTATACCCATGCGCCGCCGTGAGCGATCGGCCTGCCTCAAGATACGCGCCGTTCTTACCCGTATCGTGATCGCCGAGCGCTTGAATATGCGCCGCACCGTCGAGGATGCTGTCGCAGAGGTACTCCCATTCGCTGTAGGAAACAGGGGAGCCCCGGTCGGTTAAATCGCCGGCAACGCAAACTGCCTTGAGGTTGTCGAACTCGCTTGCCCAGTACAGGGCGTCCCTGGTTTCCTTGTATGACGGCTTGAACGGTTGCCCAAGATGGGTGTCGGCCAGTAAAACGAAATCCTCTGAGGCGGCAATCGCCTGAACAGGGGCTACGAAGGAAAGCGTCATAACGAGAAATGCAGCCGCAAAAACAAGCAGCCACCTGTAGCTGCAGGTCCGCTTAGGGCCTTCCTCCTGAAAAAGAGACATGTAGCGCCTTCTATACATAAGGGGAATTCCTGCTCCTCTCAATGGCAAGCATAAGCGAGACGTTCTTGGTCTCGATCTTGCTCAGGGTAACTTTGCTTGACGACGGCTTATACCAACCCATCGTCGAGTAATACGCTTTGAGCTCTGCGGTAGAGTATTTGAGGCCGTGACGCGCGTATACCTCGTTTCGCGCAATGTACAGGGCGTGATTGCTGTAACGCCCAAGGTATCCTATCCCAAGGGCCTTCTTCGTGTAAGCAGGCACGTTGTTGGAAAGGGGCACGCAACCATGCACTCCCTGGAGCAACTTCCCTCCCGCATATGCGCTGGCGCTACAGCATTTTACCCAGCCGATTTTTTTGCCAACCTGCACCTTGTACAGAAGGCTGCTTCCTGAAAGGCACACGCCAAGCGGGCGAACGCTCGAACCCTTCTTGACCGAGGCAACCTTTTTGGTTAACGCCGTGTTCGCGAACACCCCGAAAGAAACAGCTGCCTTCCGCGCCTGTTTCGTGTACTCTCCATCTGAGGTGGTGGCGAAGCGCAGCGCCATGCTCTGGTTGCTCGTGCGCGTAAGGCCCGATGACGCCTTCCAAGCATAGGTGAAGCTCGTGCGCGTGAAGCCCGTCACCGTAGACGTGAATTCATATTGAACGACAATTCTATTGGCCACCGGCCTCACGTGGCTGATGTACGCATTCGACGTTCCCTCGCGAAGCAAGAGGTCGTTTCCAACAACCTTCAAGAACCTGCCGCCACGGTAGCTCAGCAGCATCTGATTCGCCGTGCCGTCTACCGCATAGGTGCTGACGAACAGGAACGGCTTGCCGTTCCTCAAGGTGAGCACGCTTACCGTAGCCTGATCGTACCCTCCTTCTGGCGCCCGCATCGTCAATGCGGAAGACCCGTTGACCGAGACGACCAGCGAGCTGAAAAGGCCCGTATCACCCTGAGGGGACACGGAAACCTTGAGGGCATCAGGCCTGGCGTCGCCAGTCACGTCATACGCTGAGTAACTCTTGGTGGCAACGTAATAGCGCTCGAGATCGACCAATCCGTAACGGAACACCGTCACCGAGTTGGCTTTCCCCTTTACGTTGGCGGCAGCAGAAGCTGTGGAAACCTTTGAGCTGGGTGTGGCTTTCCCCGCCGTTAGATTCGTCTGGGCGGCAACTGCGTTATCTGCGTGGAATAGCAAGGCGGAAAACATGATAGCCGCCAAAAACAGCAGGGCAATACCTGCGCGAATCGTTCGCGCTCGCATTTGCTTTGTCGTCTCAATAGGTTGCATGCCGCAATTCTACCAATCGTTGTTTGGCCTATATCGACAAATGCGCTCGGGTTGCCTGAGTTTGGCGCATTGACAAAAGCCTATCGACATAGACGCTGCTATCAATACTGTTTGGAGGTGAGGTGCCAGCCTTTGCAATGGGGGCATCGGTAACTGTGCAAGCCCGTGGTTCCATGTTCAGCGCACAATCGAATGGCCTCTTCTGCATCACTTCGGCACGAATAGCGGTTCTTAGACTCGCAAGCCTTGTAGCGCAGCGCGTCGGCTTTCTCCTTGTCCAAACCTGCCTGGCGCTTCTCCTCGCGCTCGAAAATCGTATCCATATCGCTTCCGAGCTGGGATTTGAATTCGGCTATTTGCTTCGCGCGCGCCGAGCGCTTCTTGCTGCCCATAGATCGGACCCCATTCGCCATGTTCGATGATCCGCTTTCCTCACGTTGGCTATTCTAAGGGAAGGGCGGTACGAACGGAACGTGAACCTGGTGTGCCGAAGGGACGGGGGGCGTGCTGAAGGGTGGAAGGTGATGTGGGCGAAGGCGGCAAACGAAGCCGACGTTCCCGCAGGCCAGGCGACGAGCGCCTTGTTCGCCACGCGCGGTCTCGCACTCGTGGCCCAGCCGTTCGTCTTGAGCGCGCTGCTCGGGGCCACCGACAGCATCGCCGTTATCGTGATCGGCGCGATCTGCTTGGCGTGCGCCGGGCTGTTCTTCCTGACAACCCGCGATAAGCTAGCATGATTGAATAAAATGAAAGTTTTCCGCTCTAGCTCTCCCAGCGCCAATCGGCGCCGAGCTCGTCTGCAGCCTCCTGGAAGTTGCGCTTGACGATGCCGAGGTCAACCGTGTTCCAGCCGCCCTTCGGTGCTTCGATGGATACGGTCTTGCCGTCCTCGCGAAGCGTGACGTGGAAGTTCTGGTTGTTCATCGCGGTGGGTGCAAGTTGCGCTGCTTCCATGGCAACCGCAAACCAGCTTGGAGCTTCCGCGCATTCGACCGTGGAAAGCTCTTCAACTGACTTGGTCTTGCGCGTCACGCCTTGTGTCTTCCCATAACCTACGGCGACGATGATGCGCACCTTCTCGCCTGCGGCACAAGCCGCCTTGTTCTTGCGACGCGAGTTCATCGCCACCCAGCACGTGTTCAGCCCCGCTTCCTGAGCAGCGAGCACGATCTTCTGCCCCCAGAAGCCTATGGCCTCGTCGTCTCTGCCGCCGTTGGCGGTTACGAAGGCGATGTTGGTGTCGACGCCATGCACGAGCCCGAAACGTGCGACGACCTGGAACGCTTCGGGATTACCCAAGACAAGCTGGATGTTGAGCCCGCTTTCGCGGGAACATTCATCGATAACCGCCCGCAACGCCGCGAGCGCTTCGCCCTCGGGAGCACGCCCATCGTACTCGCGCACTGAATGACGTGCGCGTATGGTATCCATCATGGTCATAGCCAGCCCTCTCCGTTGTTGTCGTTTCCCGACATGATACCTTCTGGAAGCCGCTTGTATTCCGAAAGCCGAGTTGAATTACACACTACTTGAGGCGGAATGCGCTTCCTCGAGTTCTTGCGCATTCCCGTGCGCTTCGGGCGCGGGGACGTGCACTTCCCCCAAATCCTTGCGCGACGACGCGCGCTTTGAATGCGTGGTCGTGCACTTCCCCTCTTTTCTTGCACAACGACGTGCACTTCCCCCAAATCCTTGCATTGCTGCGAACTCGTGCAAGGAATTCTTCGAAGTGCACGGCTGCCTGCAGCGTTTCGGGGGAAGTGCATGGCGAAACGGGTATCCGTCGGGCCTTCTGACGTGCACTTCCCCGATTTCCTTGCACGAAATGGAGCCCCTGCAAGGAAACAGGCGAAGTGCACGGCTGCCTGCAGCGTTTCGGGGGAAGTGCACGGCTGCCTGCAGAAGCATCCGCAAAGTTCTCGACGACCTACAACAATCCGGGGGGGGAAGCGCACGAAAAGGTAATCTGTGCAGAAAGGACCTGCATCGGTAATCTGCACAGAAAGGGTCTGCATCATTAAAGGGGGTAGCTCCCGTTTAGCAGTAGGCAGCGGACGACCCCCTTAAAAGCAGGGTGCTACAATCTCAAGGGTGTTTCCCGGAGAAATGAGGCGGGCATGAGGAAATTGAGCTTCAGCAAGAAAATCGTGGCAACCGTTGCGGCAGTGTGCCTGTCGGCGACGTGTTTCGGGCTTGCAGCGTGCGGTGGAACTTCGAGCGGCAGCTCGGCCGCCCAAAGCGAGAGCGGCGAGGTTTCCCAAAGCGGCGAAACCGCTCAGGGCAGCTCGGCCGCCCAAAGTGACGCTAGCCAGGGCAGCTCGGCCGCCCAAAGTGACGCTACTCAAAGTGAAGCCACGCAAGATGCCTCACAAAACAGCGACGATTCGCAAAGCGACGCAGCTCAAAGCGGAGAAGATTCCCAGAATAGCGACGCCCCCAAAGCGGCGAGCCCACTGAGGAAGAGGTGATGGCGGCCTACCACGAGGCAATCGAAGGCGAGGGGCTTGTATCCTCCTTTGTCGGCAAAGACGTCACAGATGCCACCGTGACCAACGAGGAAGAGGCGCAAGCGGTAATCGGCACCCTTATCGATCGCATGGGCGGCGACGATACCACCGAGCTCGACCTCGTTTCCGCGATTCCCACAGAAACCGGCACCACCTATTACATCTTCCGCCAGGAGGAAGCCGACATCCTGGTGCACGGTGCCAGCGCCAAGCTCATCGTGAACAAGGACGGCAAGGTCACGGGCCTCGTGAGCGCCATTCTCCCCAATGTCAAGCTGGCCCCCGCAAGCAGGGACAGCATATCGCAGGAGGAAGCGGAGCAGGCGGTGGTAGAGGAGTTCGCAAGCCAAGGTATGCCTAACGCAAAGATTCTAAGCAAGTTCACCTCTCTGACCATCATTCCCCTGCCGGGCGTTCCCGACCGCTACTGTCTTGCCTGGGTCGTCTACACCGAACCGCCTGCGGACGACGGCAACGATATGGCTTACCTTGCCAATTACGTAAATACAGCAGGGGGTTACATTTACAACACGCCCGTCTCGGAGCCCAACAGCGTCGAAGCGCTCAGCGGTCAGGAAATCGAGTTCGACTTTAGCGCCTACGACCAGAGGGAGGAGACCTTCGAGATCACGAAGGACGGCGCGACCAGGGAAGTCACCGTCCCGGTCCTCTTCGACAAGCAGTCAGGCGATATAGCGTTCCTCGGAGACGCGAAGCGGCAAATCCTGTGCGCCGACCATCAAGAATTAGATGAGAACGGAAAGTTCGTCTGTCCCTTGGCGGATGATGGCGAGTCCATAGACGCCTGCGACCTCGGGGTGTACGAGAATTACATTCGCATCTACGACTTCTTCGACTCCATCGGCTGGCAAGGCGCAAACGGCCAAGGCACCCCGTCGCTCCTCATGATGAACTACAAGGAGGGTGGCAAGCCTGCAAACAACTGCATATACGTGGGGTATCGCAACGGATGGGAGGCCTTCGCGTTCGGCCGCGTGAGGGATTACGGTTCGGCGACGGACGTCATTGCCCACGAGTTCACCCACTGCTTGACGAGCACGACCATGACCACCAACCTTTACCTCAACGAGGCCGGCGCCATAAACGAGGGCATGAGCGACATCATGGGCAACCTCGTGGAGATGATGATCGACGGCAATGACGGTGCCTGGCTCATAGGCGAGCAAGCCAAGGAAGGCGGGCTGCGCTCCATGGACAATCCCGTCACACATGCGCAGCCCGAACATCGCTGGGGCATTTTCTACGTACCCAACGCCCACACGGGTACAGACATTAACGACTATGGCGGCGTCCACACCAACTCGTCGCTTTTGAACATCGTCTCGTACAAGCTCGACAAAGCCGGCATGGCCGTCAATGATCAGGTGTACTTCTGGATGAACGTGGCCCTCGCCATAGTTCCCACTACAGATTATGCCCAGATGGCCGAGCTTTTGCCGTGGGTGCTGGAGCGATCGGGCTACAGTCAGTACATGGACGCGCTGAAGCAGGCCATCGACGAGGCTGGATACACCGATTTGGAGCACCCTTCCAAGCTTCCCGCGAACACTGGCGCAATCGAGTTCAGCTATCCCGATGCGAAAGCAGCCGATCAAGGCCTCGTGTGCTTCACGTTCTTCAAGGCGGGTAACTTGAGCGGCGAGGACTCGGCAACTTCGTGGCCCATAGGAGAAAGCGCTCTTGTGAGTGCGACGTTGCCCGCAGGCGACTACTATGTCCTGGCATCGATTAGCCCCGAGTTCGCCGATTCGTCGGACAAGATCTACACCGACGAAGGCTGGGTTGATTTCGACTCAAAAACCGAGGTAATCGCCGATAAGGGAACCCTCGTTCACGTCGACGAGGGCAAGACCGTCGAACTTGCGACCAACGGCCTCGCGTAGACCGCGCCGTGGAGCTGTGACGGAATCGGGCAATCCGTTTCTACTGGTAGTGCAGGGACTCCACGGGGTCGAGCCTGGCGGCTCGGCGAGCGGGGTAGTAACCGAACGCGATGCCGATCATCACGCAAATCGCCGCGACGAACAAGACCGTGTCGACCCCGATGGTGGGCGTCAAGGTCACGCCCTCCCCCAAGCTGAGGGCAGCGCCTGCAATACCAGCCAAACCGTGCGCGAGCAAAAGGCCTAAAGCGATTCCGAAAACTCCGCCGATAAGCGTCAGGCAGACAGACTCGAGCAGGAACTGCCGCGTGATGTCGCGGCGACGCGCGCCGAGCGCTTTCCGCAGGCCTATCTCGCGAATTCGCTCCGTCACGTTCGTAAGCATCATGTTCATAATTCCGATACCGCCGACGACCAGCGAAATCGAAGCGACGACGGTCATGAGAAGCTGGAATGACGCCATCATGGTGTTGAGCTGGTCGATTATCGATTGCATGGTGACGATGTAGAGCGAATCGTCCTGCTCGCTCTCGGGAATGCGAAAGCGCTCGATGAGCCACTCGCGCGCGGCGTTTGCCGCTGCCTCGGCGTCGGTCTCTTCGCTTGCCAGCGCATACACCTCGCTGACGTTAGCGCTGCCGGCTACACGCTGCGCACACGTGTTGAACGGCATGTAGACCTTGACGTTGTCCGATTCCTCGGCGCTCGTGGATTCAAGCACGCCGATGATCTCGTATTCCGAACCTCCGATGCGCACCGTCTGCCCTACGGCCTGGGCCGTCGTTGAACCGAACAGCTTCTTCACGCCCATCTCCTCGATCACGGCGACAAGGCTTGCCGAGTCGGCGTCCGCTTTCGTGAAGTAACCGCCCTGTACAAAGTTCATGCCCATGATGCTCGCGTGCTCTGGGCCCGTGCCGTAAACCAAACCTCTAGCCTTTTCCTTTGTCGAGGAAATATCAGAAGTGCTGAAGACCAAAGGGGATATGGCCTCGAAGCTGTCATCGAGATCCCTGGCCATGTCCTCGACGTCGTTTTTGAGCAGGCCGCTTCCGTAAGTGCAGTTGATCATGACAAGCCGCGCTTGCGTCAGGCCCATCTCGCCAACAAGCGCTCCTTTGACGCCGCCGATGATGGCGGTCATGCCGATGACGGCGGCAATGCCGATGACGATGCCGAGAATGGTCAACAGGCTTCGCGCTCGATTCGCGTTGAAAGCGGAAAGCGTCTCGAGAAAGAGGTCGGCAACACTCATGTGCGCCCCCTTCCGCCAGTGCGGGCGATGATCTCGCGTTCTTCCTCGTCGGTAAGCAACTTGCCGTCGCGAATGTGCACGATGCGGTCTGCCCAAGCGGCAACCTCGGGATCGTGAGTGATGATGACAATGGTCTTTCCCTCGGAGCGTAACCGGAAGAACGTCTTCATCACCATGTCGCTCGTCGCCGAATCGAGGTTGCCCGTCGGCTCGTCTGCGAGGATGACGGCGGGGTCGTTCACGAGTGCACGCGCGATGGCAACGCGCTGCATCTGCCCGCCGGAAAGCTCGTTCGACTTGTGGTAGAAATACGCTGAGGGCAATCCCACGGCCGCGAGCGCCCTCGTGGCGAGCTCTTTCCGCTGTGATCGCGGCGTGCCGGTGTAGATGAGCGGCATCACGACGTTGTTCAACACGGTGGCGCGCGGCAGCAGGTTGAAACTTTGGAACACGAACCCGAGGCGCGTTGCGCGCAGTTCGGCGAGCTCGTCGTCGGTCAACTGCGATACGTCGAGCCCCTCGAGCTTGTACACGCCCAACGTTGGCGTGTCGAGGCAGCCGAGCGTGTTCATGAGCGTGGATTTGCCCGAACCGGATGGCCCCATGATGCACAGCATCTCGCCGCGCGCTACCTGCAAGGTCACGCCCCGGAGCGCGTGCATGAAACCAGCTTCCGATTCGTAGACGCGATGCACATTGCATATGTCGATGACGGGGATGGCCACGCCTGTGTCACTTGTCCCTTTATGCTTTTGAGGCCGATGCGGAAGCCGCCGAGCCAGAATCGTCCCCCAAAGGCTGGCTGAGCACGATCTCGCCTTCCTTCAGCCCGCTCTCAACGGAAACTTGCGTGCTTGCACGATCGGCTATGACGATCTTGCGCATCTCGGTCTCGGTCGCGTCCTCGTTGGACGCGACCATCACGTAGGCGTCGCTTCCATCCTCTATGACAGCTGAAGACGGAATGATCAGGGCGTCTTTTTCATCCTTCGTCATGATCTTGACGGAGGCGGACATACCGGGTTTCAGCTGATCGTTGGGTTTGTTGACCTTGATTGTCACCTTGAACGAGACGACGCCGCCCTGCGCGGCGCCTGAGGCGCCGTTCTCGCCTGCCGCATTCGAGGCGACGGAAGCCACTGAGGAGACGGTGCCCTCGAGCTCGAGGTCGGGAATGGCCGAAAGCGTGATAACAGCGTGCTGGCCCGTCTTCACGTCGGCAATGTCGACCTCATTGATTTCCACATCAACGTCGAACGCAGCCAAATCGGCAATTTGCATGAGCGCCTGGTTGGCGGTCGAGGTGCCGCCCGAAGCGCCCCCCACCGCTGCGCCCGAAACGGCCACCAAGTCCAAAATCGTACCCGACGCCGGCGCCTTCACGACGCGCTTGTTCGCCTGCTCTACGGCGTAGTCGTAGGCGCGCTGGGCGTCGTCAAGAGCTTGCTGGCTGGAGATTTCGGAAGACTGCGCCGCATCGATGGCCGAAAGGTAACTGGAATGCTCGAACGTGCCCACGTCGACCGAAGAAGCTGCTGCGTAAGCTTCGTCGTAGGCAGCTTGGGCTCTTTGTTGCGCCGCTTCTTCAAGCGCCTTGCGTTCCTCGTCGGTCGCTGAAGCGGGGATGGCGGCGATGGCGGCATCGTATACGCTCGCGTAGGCCTCATCAGCAACCGTAGAGGCATTGCTGATTTGGTCGTTCGCGGCCTCGACAGCTTCATTGTACTTGTCGATGGCCTCGTAGTACGTATCCCACGCGCTTGAAACGCCCGCCTCGGCTAGGCTGAGGTTTTGGCGTGCGTGGTCGAGCGCCGCACCAGCGTCTTCGAGCGCTTTCTCGAGTTCGGAGTTATTGATCGTGAGCAAGTCGTCGCCGGTCACGACCTGCTGGCCCTCAACTACCATCACATCCTGGATAACGCCCGACACCTCGGGCGTTACGGCGACGTAGGAGCTGGGCTTCAACGTACCGGAAGCCTGAACGGAGGACGAGAGCTCCCCGCGTTTCACGACGGCGACTTCGGGATGGTTGTCTTTGGACTCCGACATGCTCCTCAACATGCCCGACACGAGCCAGAAACCGATGAGCGCTACGATAACGCCGCCTACGATCGCGATCTTCATGATGCGCTTCCGGCGCGCCTGCACACGCCGCTCCTCGAGCTTCCTGATGGCGGCCTGCTCTTCGGGATCGATGGTGGGGGCGGGCGCATTCATGTTGGCAATGGCGATTCCGCTTGGACCTTGATTTTGCGCCGCATATGGGATGTCGGCTGGTGCTGCGCCAGGGCGCTCGGCGGGCGTTGGGCTGGGGTATCCGCGTGGAGCTTCGCCTGAACACCCGATGGGTGTTACGCTTGGGTACCCATCAGGCATTGCGCCCGGATGCTCGGCGGGCGTTGGGCCGGGGTATCCGCCTGAAGCTTCGACGGGAAACCCGCCAGAAGCCGCGTTCGAGACTGCGTTTGTCGTCACTCCTGAAGCCGTATCCGACGTCGTGCCCGGAGCTGCGTTTGGTGTTGCGTTTAATGTCGTTTCGTTCGAGACATTGGGCGATGCGTTATCCGCCGGCATAAAAGCCTCCCGTCTTTCAGCATGTGACCACTTTACACGATTTAGCGCAACGACGTGAGGAAAGAGGACAGGTTTACTAAAGTATCTGAGGTCTGCCTGGAAAAAACTCGCTCCTGCATGATTCTGGGGAATCCAGCCGAGGGATGAAAAGGACCCATCCCTTTTCATCATTGACCGAGAGACGAAAAGGACCCGTCCCTTTTCATTGTTAAAAGACCTGACACTTCGGCCTCCGCATTCTATGTGACAAAATTTTCAGTTCGGTACGATTTTGGATAATTCGAGCGACCTGATGACAAAAATTTTCGGTTCGGTACGATTGCTTAGTCTCCAATCTTCATTTTCTGGCTTAGGAAAGGCCCTGCTCACAAGGCCATGTCCTAAGCCTGCCTCTTCGGAGTGTGCGCGCAATCGTACCGAACCGAAAATTTTTGTCATCGAAGTCTCCAAACCGGCCGAAATCGTACCGAACCGAAATAAATTGACACGAGCTTCTCCGCAATCGACCCCGAAGGCGCCACTGACGCCTTCGTCCCTCGAGGAGCTCAAATCAGGCGATGACCCCCAGAAAGGCGAGGCCCCCATAGCGGGGACCTCAGTTGTTTTAGCGGTTGAGGAGGGAGTTGAACCCCCGACCTTGTACTTGCAGGTCAGCCCTCAAATGGCGCCTGCAGGCTACTCGTCGTCGTCCTGCATGCTCTCGAAGACCTCGGTTGCCCACAGCCCGTGCTTGTTGCAGTACGCGTAAATGCTCAGCGGGATATCGCCGTTGAGGGTGAACTGGGCATAGGGGTCGATGCCGGGACGCAGCTTGACGAGTTGCGCGCCCATCTCGGTGGAGATGTAGATCCACTCGATGGAGTGGTCGGGATCCATGGGGTGCTTGTTGTCCTCGTCGCCAACGGTGATGGTGATAGTCTTGCCGCGCTGCATGACGGGAAGATGCTTCTCGGCAGATGCAGGGCCGGGGTTGTCTTCGGTGTAGGGCTCGAGCACCTTCATCTCCTCGCCGCAGCACGAGGGCGTTCCGCCCTGGGTGCCGAACTTCATGATGATGCTTCCGCACTTCTCGCACTTGTAGAACGTGTCTCTCCAGATGGCCATAATAACGCTCTCCCTTCCATAGCGTCGAAAGCGCCCGTGACTTGCGACGGCTGCCGCCCAGGCGCATTACACAACCATGATACACAAGCGGGCAAATCTAGTCAGCGTTAGTCGGAACGAAAATCGAGGTGGTGAACAAGCCTTCGGGCAAATCCTCACGCGTCCTCGCAGAGACCGTCGAGGAAACACTATCAGTCGTACGTCCACCTATTGCCGCAGGGCAGGCACACGTAAAACGTGTTGCCTACGAGTGAGGTGCGCTTCTCGCAGTCCCAGCTATCGCATCTCGGGCATCCGATCATTTCCCACTTGTCGTCGCCTCCGGCGATAGCCTCGAGCTCGTCGTCGCTCAAATCGTGGCCCACTTTTCGCGCAAGCGCCAGAATCTCCTCGGGCGTCTCGCACGCAAGGACCTCTTCCCGCAACTCGGGAGACAAGCCTTCAAGTTTCATGCTGGCATCCTCTCGGTCGTGTTTTCTTGTCATCAAGCGTACGCGAAAACGATGAGTGAAAGGTGGAACAAACAAGCAGAAAACTATATGGATCACGAAAGCGCCGTCGGGAATGTGCAAGATAACCGCGAAGAACCCGGTCGGGTCGGCGAGGAAAGTGAGACGCTTCGAACTTGATGCAGAACGTGAAGGCTATTCTAGGCTTCGCCCATGCGGCCCAATCGGCGCTCCTACCTTCACTCGGAAGCCTAGCCTCGTTACCGACGAAGAAAAGCTTAGCCCGGAAGAGATGCTAGAATCCAAGAGGAAGGCATCATCGGCTCTATGAAGAGAGGGACAGCAAATGAGGAACTTTGGGAAAGCGGCACTCGTTGCGGCGTTCATCGGCACGATGGCGTTCATCTTGGTTGCATGCAGCAGCGGAGGATCGTCCGCAAGCGGAAACGCAGCAAGCACCGAGGCTCCCAGCGGGGTTTTCGTCGCGTCGAAGATAGTCCGTTACCAGGAAGACGGCTCCGTACTGGGCTCGACTACTTACGATTTGGACGAGCATGGCAATACCGTGACGGGCACTTCGGTCAACGGAGACAACAAGAGCGTCGTGAAGTACGAACGCGATGAAAACGGCTACACCACTAAAATAACCCAGCCCGACGGGCAGGAGATTACGTACGAATCGACCTTCGACGGTGACAAGCTTATGAAGGTGGTCGGCTCGAACGGAGCAATTTCGGAGTACCAGTACCATATCAACGGCATACCCAGCAAGATGACAACGAATTTCGGCGACGAGTTCTCGAACGTAAGCTCGTATGACGAGAACGGCTACTTGACGGAGAAGAACATCGTGTTTAAAGCTGGGGATTCTGCAAATGAAGCAACCATAGACTACACATGGGAATTCGACGGCTCGAACAATCCAGTCTCGCTCACGGTGACGGAGACGAAAGCTGGCGAAAACATTTCCGATGGCCTTCCTACCGGCAAATACACCATCGAATGCGATGCCGACGGCAACATCGTCAAAATCACTAACGCCGAGAGCGGGAAAACCATTCTCGAGTATGAATACACCAAGGTCGACGACCCCAGTGCAAGCTGCAAGCGCGGGAGCTCTATCACGTCCTTCTAGCTTTTCCTCAGTTAGTGAAGTACACCAGGTACGGTGTCTTGCTGACAAACGAAAAATCGCCCGTTAGGGCGATTTGAGTATTCTGGTGGTCGAGGAGGGATTTGAACCCCCGACCTTGTGCTTGTAAGAAGCAAAAGAGCTGTTCACACCTTATAATTGAATATCCCCGACATGGGAAAACGTTGCTTGAGTATGCACTGTTTAGCTCACGATGACTGGCGAATATCCCCAAACATATCCCCACTTTTTGGAAGCGTGGAAGGGCGCCGGCACAGCCCGAGCGGCAGTCAGGGCCACCCCGGCCACCGCCTATCATACCCGACAGGCTACCCGCGCCTCATGCGCCCCGAGAACGCGAGGGCCAGGGCCGATGCGGCCGCCAGGGCGAGCGCGACCGCGAATACGCCTGCCAGCGGGTCTCCCGTCTTGGGAGAGGTGCCCGAGGAGGACTTCTTCGTCCACTTGGCGTAGAGCGTGACGTCCTCGGTCACGGGAGCCGAGAAGTCGTAGGCCTCCTTGCAAGCCTCGTCCTTGTACCAACCGCCGAAGGTGTAGCCGTCGGCCGTGGGGTTCGCAGGTTTCTTCGCCTTCTTGCCGTGCTCGACCTCCTGCGCGTCGGGCGCCTTGCCGTGGCCTCGTCGGGCTTCTCCGCGATCGCGACGATACAGGCGCGCAAGGACGGCGCCCGAACTCGCTAGTTTATCCCGTTTGCGGCGCAGAGGCTCATGGTGCTCGATGGGTTCGGCGACGCGGCGGTTTTCGAGCTTTCGTATATGACGTACCAGTATTCGTAATAGGACATGCCCTCATTGAAGAAGCTCCACGGGGGCCTTGTGCCGGACAGGAAGTAAACGCCGTACCCCCTGTCGTCCATCCACGTGAACGCGTCGGCGGCCGCGGGTTTCAGCATCGAGGAGTACTCCTTGAAATTGTGCTCGAGCTCCGGCTTGCCCAGCGAGGCCATTTGCCTCGAAGCGTTCTCGAGCGAGGCAGAGGCTTCCGTAGCGTAGAGCAGCAAGCTCTTGCAAGTCTTTTCCAACGTGGCCATGGAAAGCGCCTCCTGAATAATCCGGGCCAACCCGGCTTGCGCGGTCCTTAATGGCGCAAGCCTCATGCCGTCATCTTATTCCACGGGAATGCGTTTTCGTAGGACCCTCGCGCTACCGCCCCGTTGCGCTCGGGCTTCGACGGCCCAGTGGGTCGTCGAGCTCTCACAGGGTTCAAATCACTGGTAGCAGACTTCAGCTAATAAGAATCGTTACGCACACTCGTACGGATGAATATCTAGATCGTCCGATCGTATTCACTCGTACAAATGAATTATGCTATGATGCATCTGCATTAATCCGTACGAGTGAAAGACAGAAGTCCATGCAGCTAGTGAGTGATGCAGCAGCCCTTGGCAAGATAGTGCGAAACGAGCGTAAGCACCAAGAGCTTACGCAGACAAAACTCGCCCATTACGCAGGTGTGGGCATCAACTTCATTTCACAGCTAGAGCGCGGGAAAGAGACGATGGAGCTTGGAAAGGTGATACGGGTTCTCCAGACCCTCGGAATCGACCTCTTCGCAATTCAGAGGAGCGGACGGTGAGAAAGCTCAACGTATGGCGCATAGGCGATGAGAATGCGCATCTCGTCGGAGAAATCATTGATCGGCCCATCGCGTTCCGATACTCGGCAAGTTACCTTGAATCTTCCGGAGCCCACGCAATATCGCTGTCCCTCCCGTTGCGCGATGACCCTTTCAGCGAAGAAGAGCTCGTGCCCTACTTCAACGGCTTGCTTCCCGAAAACGAAACTCGCACCGCCATCGCAAACGCGCTTCGTACAACGCCTGATGATTTCCTGACCATCCTGCTTCATTGCGGACGGGAAATCATAGGAGATGTCGCCATAACGGAAGAAGAGCCTCCCATCGTGAGCGGCTCGTATGTGCCCCTCTCAAGCGAAGAGTTTCGGCACATGTTCGAGGACCTATCTTCTTTAGCGAAATCCAATCAGGAGTCGCGGCTCTCGCTTGCCGGGTCGCAAGGGAAGACGGGGCTCGCGCACCTACCGGGCAACCGCCTCGACGAAGGGTGGTTTCAGCCTGTCGGAGGAGCCGCGTCAACCCATGTGCTGAAGGTATGCTCCCTTGAAGACATCCCCTATTTGGAATACCTGTGCCTGAAAGCAGCTCGCTCCATGGGAATCCGCACGCCAGACGTGGAGCTGTTCTCTGCCGGCCGACCGATTCTTTGCATAGAGCGTTTCGACAGGGTTTGTCGCATGGATAATGGCGATTTGCGGGTGAGCCGGCTCCACCAAGAGGATATCGCGCAAGCGTTCGGCATCGCTCCGCAGGCGAAGTATTCCGAGCTGAGCCCGACCACTGCGTCTGCCATTGCGGCCCTCCTCCGGCAGAAATCCAAGCGACCAGTCAAAGACCTCAGCGAGTTCCTCAAGATTTCGCTTTTCAATTACCTCGTCGGCAATTGCGACAACCACCTGAAGAACATCTCCCTGCTTTACGGTAAAACCTGGAAGGAGCTTGAGCTTGCCCCCGCATACGACCTCGTGCCAACAACTCGATACGAGCGTTTCTCGACAAGGATGGGCATGGACATCAACGGCAAGCGCGAAATCGGCGAAATAGACGCCTCTGATTGGATTGCATTTGCCAACGATATCGGCGTGCATGCAGATGAGCTCGGTGCGCAATGCAAGACCTTTGTGGAAAACGTCGTTCCCGCCTTCTCTGCGGCGGCTCGAAGCCATCCGGACATACCCGAGCTCGGATGGCTTGCCGACAGTCTTTGCGAAGAAATGCACGCCCGATGGAAGGTGCTCGAATCGCTGGCGAACAACCATTAGCCAAGCGAGGGGGTGTAGGCGCCTACGCAGGCGGGCTACCCGCGCCTCGAGGCCGCGAGGAGCGCCAGGCAGAGCGCGACCGCTGCTGTGGCCGAGAGCGCCGCGACGATGTCGCCGATCGGGTCGCCCGTCTTGGGGGACGTGCTCGTCGTAGTCGAGGAGGACTTCTTGGCCCACTTGGCGTAGAGCATGACGTCGGAGGTCACGGACAACGAGAATGATCACTCGCCCCAGGGGTGATCGATCGCCCCTGGGACGAGTGATCGGGGAGCGCCCCCGCGGCCTCGCGGGGTTCAAACCAGGCGATGGCCATTGAAAAGGCAAGGTCCCCATGGTGGGGACCTTGTTTGTTTCTGGTGGTCGAGGAGGGATTTGAACCCCCGACCTTGTGCTTGTAAGGCACCTGCGCTCCCGCTGCGCCACTCGACCGAACGGGTGCAATCTTCCCACATATTGGGGAAATCCGCAATCCACTGCACAGGGAAGGCGGATTTCCCCATTTCTCGCTCACATCGATGAGCGCTGTATGCGCACGTGGCCACAAGGCAATCGAAGAACAACGCGTAGCCGGTTCATACGCGAGGGCCAAAGCGCTCAGGTTCCAGCGAAAGCCGATGAGACTCGTTGCGTTATCGCATCAGAAAGAAGCGCGTTTCGCGCTCAAGAAGCACTGGGCAACGACGCCAAACGATGCAGTTGGCGCATGCCGGCATGCCAGCGGGCGTCGACTTCCACGGCAAGGTTCGACTCGGATAATTCAAGGCCACATCAATCGGCGAGGGAGATCGGATGAAGCAACGACATTTGACTATTGCGGCAGTTGCGTGCGGCACGCTTTGCGCGGCGTGCGTTGCCGGATTCTTGTGGAACGTGCAGGGCGAAGCAAACGCGGCTCGTGCCGAGGTGCTTGCCCGCTACGGCGGCGAGCAGGTGGAAGTGTGCGTGGCGACGCGCGATGTCGCCGCAGGGGAACGGCTTGACGCCTCAGCTGTCGAGACGAAACTGTGGATCGCCGACCTCCTTCCCGAGCAAGCCGTGAGCGACAGCATGGCTGCCGTCGGGAGAACTGCAACCTCTTCCATCCTGAAGGGAGAGGTTATCTCGGAGCGGCGTTTTCAAGAGGGACCCGGCGCGCTCGATATCCCCCAAGGTTTCGATGCAGTGAGCGTGCCGACGAAGGCGGTGCAGGCGGTTGGCGGCGCGATTCGCCCTGGCATGAGCGTGGACGTGTACTCGCTCGGCAGCTCAGGCACAACTCCCCTGGCGCAAAACGTGATCGTCCTGGCGACTTCGGTCGGAGAATCCGGGTCCCTCGTCTCGAACGATTCGGGATGGATAACGCTCGCCGTCGCCCCAGAGCGCGTGGAGGAGATCATCGCTGCCTCCGGGAAGACCAACCTGTACTTCGCACTCCCGGGGAACATGCCCTCGCAAGCTGCAGACGACACTGCGCAAGAAGGCAGCCAGCCTGAAAGCGGCTCAAGCGCCCCAGCCGACCAGCCAGCAGGGCAATCTGAAGGCAATGCCGCCGAACAAGACCAGCCCTCCGCTGAAGCTTCTTCGGCAAGCGCTGCCCCTGAGGCGAGTTCAGAAGCCCAGTCGGCCGAAGCTGGGTCGTCGCCAGATGCCGCCGAAGCCGGTCAAGCCGATTCGGACGATGAGGAATAGCCATGAGCAAGAGGATCGCGTTGTGTATCGACGAGCAGTCGTGCCGAAATCCAGGGCTTATCGGGCTTGCGGGAGAAAACCTCGAGATACAGCCTTGGATAGACCTCTACTTCGACGGGCAATCGGCAAGGAGCGGCATACGCTGCGAAGACGACCTCGAAGAAGCTTGGGTGGTCTCGTGCGACGACGTCGAAGCCATCAACCTTGCCGCAACCCTGAAGGCGGACTGCCCGGAACTCGTGGTGAGGCTTGTCGACTTCGAAGGCGGCGGCTCGCTCCTGAGCAGGGCACATACCGCATCGATCGACGAGGTCATGGGGAAGGGGGCCTTCGTGGAACGCTACGGCACGACAAAGGAGAGCGCACGTCAAGAGGGGCGAACGCCCGCCTCAGCTGGCCTGGACTCGTCCGCCACGGCAGAATCCATCCACGATGCGGCGCCCCCTTGCGTCGGCGGAAAGACGCCCTCAGCCGAGGATGCCGAGGCCTCGAATGCCCTGCTGAACCTTTCGGTTAAAGAGCAGCCCGCACTCATCCAGGCCGCATCAACGGTCGTGCCGGAAACGGAAGCCGCAGTCCAAGATGCGGTCAGGCGCCTGGCACGACCGACGCACTCTCCGGCGGCATCAAGCGCGAGCTTCGTGCTTCCCGTGGTCAGCGGCAGCGGAGGCGCCGGGAAGTCGACGATATCGGTTCTCGGGGCGTACCTTGCCCACTCGATGGGATACCGCACGCTGCTCATCGACTACGACCTGCCGTTCGGAGACGCCGCGCTGATGGCGGGAATCGAGAAGCCGCTTGCCATCGACGAGGCCCTCGAGCGACCGGAACTGATCGACCGGGAGCTGAAGCACGTAGAGCGACCTGCACTCCTGGCCGCCCCCTCTAAACTCGAGATGGCGGAGAGCATCGCTCATGCCGTTCCCGCGCTGCTCGAGCTGCTGTCCCCTTCCTTCGACGTCATCATCGCGAACACGGGGGCATCGTGGGCAGAGCAGCACGCCGCCCTCTTCGAGCGGAGCACGGCCGTGCTGTTCCTCATCGACCAACGCTCGTCATCCGTTCGCGCGGGCCGTCATGCGCTCGACCTCTGCGCACGATGCGGCATCGCGACAGGCCAGTTCCAATTCGCGCTGAACCGCTGCGCCAAAGGCGCTCCGCTCACGTCCATCGACGTTTCGTTCGCCCTGCAGGGCGCCACGGTTCAGGAGCTGAGGGACGGCGGAAGGGACGTCGAGGACTACCTTTCCGCCGGCGCGGTCACGGAACTGATCGATTCGGGAAACGAGCTGTGCCTGAGCTTGCAGCGCCTGCTCGCGATGTTGCTCCCCTCCACGGGGTCCGAACAGCAACAAGCCGCTGACGCCCATCTGCATCTTCCCGGAAGCAAGCGGCGAGGCCGTCACGGTGTCAAGAGGAAGGGGTGGGGCAAATGAGCTTCTACGATCGCGCGCAACGCGCCAGCTCAGCAAAAGCCGAGCCTACAACATCCGAGAGCACGCTCCTCCCCGCTTTGCGCAAACAACTCCAGGAGATCGTCCCCGTCGACGAGCTGGCAAAGCTCGCCAGCGAAAACCCTGAGCGCGCCCGCAACGAGGTGCGGGGCGCATGCCGTCGACTGTTCGAGGGGCCGCAATGGGCTTACGCCAGCGCAGAGGTGCGCGAAACCCTCGTCGGGCAGCTGCTCGACGTCCTGTTCGGCTTCGGCGTCCTCGAGGACATGCTCGCAGACGAGAGCATCACCGAAATCATGGCGAACGGACCGCACAACGTCTTCTTCGAACGCGAGGGGAAAATTTCGCCATCGGATCGGAAATTCGCCGACGAGGCGGAGCTTCGAGCGCTGGTTGATAGGATACTCGGCCCCCTCGGACGCCGCATCGACGAGGCGTCCCCCATGGTGAACGCACGTCTGCCGCAAGGCCACCGCGTCAACGTCGTAGTGCCTCCCATCGCCATAGACGGGCCCTACCTGACCATCCGTAAATTCTCCGAACACGTGATCACGCTGGAGGAGATGCAGGAGTCGGGCTCCATCGACGGCCCGTTGCGCACGTTCCTCATCTGGGCGGTCCGTGCGCGGACGAGCATCGCGGTATGCGGGGGAACGGGTAGTGGCAAGACGACGCTGCTCAACGCGCTCTCGTGCTCGATTCCCCACGAGGAGCGGATCGTGACCATCGAAGACTCGGCCGAGCTGCGCTTTCAAACACACCCCGATGTCGCGCGGCTCGAGGCGCGCCCGCGAAACGCGGAGGGAACGGGCGAGGTGACCATCCGCGACCTCGTCATCAACTCGCTGCGGATGAGGCCCGACCGCATCATCGTTGGCGAATGCCGGGGCGCCGAAGCGCTTGACATGCTCACTGCCATGAACACCGGGCACGACGGCTCGCTCACCACGTTGCACGCAAATTCGCCCGAGGAGTCGATATCGAGGCTGACGACGATGGTCAGGTACGTGGCCGACCTGCCGGTCGACGTGATCGAGGCGAACATCGCAAGCGCGATAGACCTCGTCGTCCAGACCCAACGCGCCATGGACGGCCGCAGGAGGGTCACCGACGTCGTGTCGCTCGAGTTCGACCGCGACCGCGGACGATGCGTATCCAGCCCGATTTACACCAGAAAAGCCGATGTCGAGCAGGGCTCGTGGGTTCGGGTCCCCGAATGGCTCGAGCGGATCGAAAGGGACGGCATTGCCGATCACGAGGAGGTGGAAGAATGGAAGCGCGCATGCTCGTTGGACTGATGGCAGCGTTAGCAGGCTTCGGATGCCTGTTCGCCGCTACGCTCTCGCTTGGCATGGAGATGCGCAAGCGCTGGTCGTCGTTGGCGACGCAAGGTGACGAGCCCACGATGAGGGCCCTCGCACTCTGGAGGCTGCGCAACGGCTTTCCCCTGCTCATAGGCCTGTCCTCTAAGCTTTTAAAATGGGAGAAAGCCGCGAACGTCATGGACGGACTCACGCTTTTCTGCGAGGGGAGGAATCTAGCGACTTCTCCAAGGCCCCTGCTCACCGTGTTGATTGCAGGGGCGCTCGTTGCGGGCGGCGCCTCGTTTGCCGCAACGGGCAGCATGGTGGGGGCTTTCGCCGTCCCGCTGTGCCTAATTGCGATTCTTTCCGCCGTGGCGGGAAACCAGCTCGACAAGCATCAGGAATCGGTCAGGGAGGCGGTTCCCAGTGCTCTGGAATCCATGTCGGCTTGCTTCGGAACCGGCTTCACGCTCCTGCAAACCTTCAGGCAGGTTGCCGAAGACGTGCCCGGCCCGCTTGGCGCGACGTTTGCAAGAAGCGCGCACATCCTCGAGATGGGCGGAAGCGCGCAAGCCGCGCTCGAGGAGCTTCGCGAGGGTGCCTACGCTTCCGAGCTCGCGTTCGTGGCCGTCGCGCTCGACGTGCACCATCAAAGCGGCGGGGCCATGCGCCAAGTGCTGGAAGCCGCCACCGATTCGGTCAAAGGCGAGCTTGCCCTGCGCCGGTCGCTGCGCGTGCAAACGGCCCAGGCGAAGCTGTCCGCGCGCGTGGTCGCGATCATGCCCTTCATCCTCGTGGCCGCCTTCTCGCTGGCAAGCCCCGATTTCCTCTCCCCATTCTTCTCGGGACCCGTGGGATACGGCCTGCTCACGCTTGCGATAGTCATGCAGCTGGCCGGCATCGTCCTCGTACGCAGAGCGCTGTCTGTGGACGGTGTCTCATGAGCGGGGCCGTGCTGGCGCTGGGAGCAGGTGCCTGCGCGTTATCGGGAATGGCGGCGGCTTTCGCGCTGTTGTCCGCCGCAACTCGCGCGGACCGCGCCAAGAAGCGCGAAGCTTCATACGGGCGCATCTCGACCGTCAAAGGCAGCCGGACAGCTGCCCAGAGGTCGCGTCATTTCGCCCTGCGCTATGCGGAGACCCTGACCAGGCGCCTGTACGCCGACTCGACAGTCGCGCTCTCCCCAAGCGTCCGCTCCGGCAAAGCCGCGGCAAGCCGCGCCGGTGCCTGGTTCGAGCAACGTTCGAAAATCGCAGGGTGTTCGAAGGAGATCAGCGTCGATGCCTACTGCGAGACGAAGATTCGGCTTGCCCTGGTCATGGCGCTCGCCGGCGCGTTAGTGGGAATGCCGCTCTCGAACGAGCTTGGCCTCTTACTTGGAGTCGCAGGCTTTCTTCTGGGGCTTTCCACCCCGAAACGGGCCGTTCGCTCGGCATGCCGCGAGAGGACCGCGACTGCGCAACGCTACCTCTCCGAGATGCTCGAGGTCGTCTCGCTGGGCTTGCGCAGCGGGCTGACGTTCGACAGGAGCTTCGAGCTGTACGGCTCGCATTTCGACAACGGGTTCGCCCGCGCGTGCGCACGGGCTCATCGCAGCTGGTCGATCGGGATCGTGACGCGCGAGGACGCCCTGCGCGAGCTCGCCAGCGCATATGAATGCGAACAGCTCTCCCGCATCGTCGACAGCATCGTGCGCAGCCTGCGGTTCGGCTCGGCCTTGACCGAGCTGCTCGAAGAGGCGGCGGCTCAGTCGAGGGCGAATTACCGCACCGCACTCGAGGAGCGCGTGGCGAAAGCCCCCGTGAAGATGATGCTGCCCACGGGCACGCTCATCCTGCCCGCCATGCTGCTGCTCGTCTTGGGGCCCATCCTGCTCGAGCTGGCAGGCGGTTTCCGATAATCCGGCGGCTTGGCGGAGGCGAAGCCGGACAGCCGCGGTTTCAAAGGGAAAGGAGCGCAGATGCGCTTGAAGTTCTTGACGAGGAAAGGTGATGGTCATGAAAGCAGCTACGCAACTGGCAAACAACGTTTTGGAAGGTTCGAGGCGGTTCTGCGCCTGGTCATCGACGCGCGCCCAAACGCTCGTGCGTTCGTCGAAAGGCCAGGGGACGACGGAGTACGCCATCCTCGTAGGCGTGCTCGTGGTCATCGCCATCCTGGCGATCATGGTTTTCCGGCCGCGCTTGCAGGAGCTCTGGAACGCGATTGCCGAGGGGATAAACGGGCTCTAACCATGCTGGGCGCGCTTCTCGCCCCCAGGAAGGGCGCCCAGCCGGAAGCTATGGGACAGACGGTTTCCCATCTTGGCAGCTCAAAGCCATACCCTACCGCATGGCCAGGCCCCTCCTGGCAGGTACGCGGACAATCGACCGTGGAGTTCGCGGTCGTGATGGCGGGGTTCATGTCCTTGACGGTCGCCCTTGCAACGCTTTGGCACGCGCTCGACAGCGGTTTGATCTTGAACCACGTGCTCGCGGTTGCATCGCATCACATCCAAACCGTCGCACCCGTAACGATAACCGACATCTTCCTTTACTGATCAAGTCCGATCGAACCGGCCCGGGTGCTTCTACGCCCCGATGGCCATCGTCTACCGACCAACAACTACCGACCCAAGGAGGTGGTGTGCCCATGACCGTCCTGCACGACGAGCGAGGACAAGGCAGCGTAGAGGCCGCCGTGGTCATTCCCGTGCTGTTCCTGCTCCTGCTGATGCTGCTGCAACCGGGAATCGTCCTCTACGACCGCATAGTCATGGGCGGCGCCGCCGCCGAGGCTTGCCGATTGCTCGCGACGAGCACAGACGCCCAAGGGTCGATGGCTCGCAGCTGCGAGGCCTTCGTCAGGCACCGCCTGGCCGCAATTCCCCAACACGACTGCTTCCACGTGCACGGCGGCAACTGCAGTTGGGACATCCAGCTCATCGGCGGTGAATCGAGCGACAGCGTCACGGTCCGCATCGTCAACGAGGTGCGCCCCTTGCCCCTCTTCGATTCGGGGGCGAAGCTCATGGGCCTGACCAATGCAGCGGGGAACCTCGAGATCGAGGAGAGCGTGACGCTGCCCACTCAACCTTCGTGGGCCGCATCGTCAGAGCTCGGGCTTAACCCCGCTTCGTGGATTGGCGGGTGGTTGTGATGAGGTCGCATGGGGGCATCTTCAGGGACGAGAACGGCTTCACCACGACAAGCATGGTGCTCTCCCTGCTCATAACGCTGTCGCTGCTGTTCACGGCAGCCCAGGTGTATCGAATACAATCGGCTTCCGCCGAAGTGCAGGACGTTGCGGACGCTGCGGCGCTCTCCGCCGAGAACCAAGTCGCGGAATACATGATCGTCGCCCGGTTCTGCGACGCGATCGTGTTGTCGCTGACGCTCACCGGGTTGGTGGTGACCGGGCTCGGCTGCGTGGCGCTGTGCGTCCCCATTACCGCAGAGCTCGCAGGCGCCTTGATAAAGGCCGGCAAGGAGATCATCTCTATGCGGAATGCGTTTTCGGAACGGGCTGCGAAGGCGCTCGGCAAGCTCCAGGAGGCGCTTCCCTACTTCGCCGCCGCCTGCGCGGCGAGCGTGGCGGCAGCAAACAACGGGGACTCCTCGGGTGCCGTCTACCTGGGAGCGGCAATCCTCGTCCCCTCGGAAGGGAAGCCTCTGGAACCGGATGTGGGAAAGAAGGCCGAAGAGCTGGTCGAAGACGTCGAGGAGAATGCCGACGAGATCCGGGAGAACGCCGAGAAGGCCGAGGAGGCCGCCGAAGAGGCGAACCGCTGCAAGGAGCGCGCGTTCATGCGCGATTGCGGGGACAACCCCTCGTACTGCATGTACGAGCGCGCCGCCCATCTTGCGGGCATGTCGGGCTCGGCCAACCCGCTGTACGAAAGCGTCGACGCCTGGTCGTTCTCGGTGGCCCTCGAACGCGCGCGAAACTACTACTGGGAGCGCCTTTGCTCGGAAAGCCCTGACAGCGGCTCTGTCCACGACCAGGCAAGGTCTGCGCTCCGCGAGCGGTTCTACGGTTATGCGGTGGATCTCATGGGCGAGGCGTACGTACATGAGACCGAGGACTCCTTCGAGGCGTACTTTCCGCACCTGCCCGCCAACACGTCAGAAATGCGCTCCACTTCCCTTTACACCGAGCAGGCTTACCCGATAAGCATCGACGTGAAGGAAACGCAAGTGCAAACCGAGCTGGAAGGAGAGGTGGTAACCGAGACGTACACCGAGGAATCGTACGTGATGCACGCATGGTCCGGATGCCCGGGCGCCGGCTCGATAGCGTCGTACGGGTCGATACGCATGCTCGAGGGAGGCGGTTTCAAGACATGCCCCTACTGCGAGTTCCACGCATCGAGCATGGGAAAGGTGGCAGCTGCCTCTACTTCCATCGAGAACGGCTTCGAGTACCACTACCAAGCCGTAGCCGACGAGGCGCAAGCTTACGAGAAGGCGCGGCGCGAGGCGCAGAAGCCGAAAGACGAGGTGGAGAAGAGCGTCGGGGACCTGTTGCAAGAGCTCGTCGATGCCGCGAAGGAGACGGTCGACAAGCGCATCGAGCCCGAGCCGCCAGGGCGTTTCGGATCAATAGCGTTCGTGGTGAACAGCGGGACGACCTCTGCTGCCGGCGGGTTCACGAGCGGGTTCGTTCATGCTTCGGGAAGCCTCGGACCCCGTGCCGCCGTCGCGGGGGCAACCGTGTTGGACGAAGGATCCGACGAAGAGCGCACCGTCATCAACTCGGCGCTGGACAATCTGAAAGAGGGCGGGGGCATCGCCGTCGGCGCCGCCGGCATGGTGCTCGACGCCTGGTCGTGGCTGATCGTCGCCTATTCGAATGGACAATCCTCGATAACCGGCGCGGTGGAGGAGGGACTCAACGGATTGCCGCTCATCGGCGCAAGCGGGCTTGGGACCTGGGCCGCCGATAAGCTCAGCAGCGCCATCGAGGCGATTGGCCTTCAGCCCGCAGAGGTGGGCGCCCTCAAGCCGGTCCTCGTGAATTCCGGGCACGTCGCCGCCAAAGGCGACGGTCAGGCCGGTGGTTTCCTCGCGGTCAAGCAGCGCATCGTGGCCCATCCGGCGATGTCGACCGACTTGTTCGGCTCGGTGTTAACCGAGGCGGAACGGCTCGCGGTGGACGCTATCCAGGATACGGGCGACTCGATAGATATCGCCTCCATCGAGCTCCTCGGGGAAGGCGGCCCCTCCATACCCGTGACCATCCCGATCCCTGAGCCCGTGAAAGCCTATGGCATAGCCGCTGTTCAGGGGCTTTTCGGGAGGATACGCTCGTATTACGTCGAGACCACGGGGGTGAGTGTATGGGAGTGATCGGAAGATGGCGGAACGACGCGACAGGGCAGATGACCATAGAGCTGGCAGCCGCCCTTCCCGTGCTGATGATCGTCGCGATGATCGCGGTCAACGCGATGACGTTCTTCGCGGAATGCGCCGTCTTCGACAGGGCGGCGCATGAGGCGGTGCGCGTCCATGCGGCGGCGCCTGCCTACGGGCAAGGTCCTTCCCAGAGCTGCGCCCTGGCGGAGGCCGATATCCGAACCGCCTTGGGAGACGACAACGTCGTGGTCAGCGTGACCCATGCGTCTGCCGAGCGTGACCTGGACCGCTACACTGCCACGCTCGAGTTCTCCCCGACCTTGTTCGGCATGGGGCTGCACTCGCACGTGTTCGGCGTCGAAATGCCACGGCTCGTCCACACGACCTCGTATGTCGTGGACTCGTACAAACCGGGGGTGATCGTATGACAGTTGATATCCATACCAAGAGGCTCGCCTGCGCCTGCGCAATCGTATTGGCGGCGATCTCCGCAATCCCGTTAGTCGGGATGCTGACAGGGCAGCCCGCCGCTGCCGCGCAAACTCCAGCAGCATCTGGCGGCCTTCGGGCTTCGGACATCGTCAACGAGCCCGACCCGCTTCAAGCACTCTGCAAGCTCGAGTTGGCAGCAGAAAGCACACCTTGTCGGCTCCCCTCGTACTTCGAGCAGGAAATCGGATTGCCCGTCGGCGCACGCGACGTTCGCGTAAACGGAGACGGGTCCGTGGTGGGCTACGTCATGGACAAAAGTCCCCCGACGGCGTTCGAACAGCTTTGCTCGCATATGGAAGACGCCGGCTGGACGGAGGTGCCGCTCGGAAACATCCTGGGAGCCACCTTTGTCAAGGAGGGAGGCGCGTGCACGTGGGCGCTCGCCTCTTGCGTCGAAATAGGTTGCTCCACAAGCGTCGTCTTCAGGTGCGTGGCCCGATGAGAATCTTGTTGGCAAGCACGATGCGCACCCGACTCATCGGGTTGATCGGGATGCGCGATTTCGACGGGGTCCTCGTGCTCGTGCCCTGTAACGACATCCACACATTCGCAATGAAGCGCGTCCTGGACATCGCCTTCGTCGCGCAGGATGGAACCGTGATAGAGGCTCATCGCGCCGTGCCCCCAAACCGTCGCCTGCGCAACCGGAAAGCCACGGCAACGCTCGAGCGCTTCGCAGACGACGGCGAATGGTACGTGCCGGGCGACTGCATCGAGATCATCAAAGGAAGCGTCCTCGGCGATAACTCGCAGTAAACCGGCACCCGCGAAAAAGAGCGCTTATCAAATCATCAAAGGAGACTGTTCCCTTTAATGATTTCGGCAACACCAACAAAAGCTATTCAAGAGACCTTCACCCTTGAACAACTTGATTTCGAGTAATCACCTTAGGAAAGGAAAACCCATGAAAACATGCCCTGTATGCAAGGCGGTCGCCTTCGACGACCAGGCCCGATGCTTCGGATGCCTCTACGATTTCGGGAAAGAAGCACCGGTTGCGACGCACGCTCCTGAAAGCGCGCCTATCCCGGTTCCCGCTTCGTTCACCCTGTCGCTGAAACCGGTTGGGGAGGGTGCTGGCGCGTTCGCGTGGACGTGTTCGGTAGAACCCGTGCGCCTATAAGAACAGGGTGGGAGCCCGTTGCTTCCACCCTGCGTTCGATTCATGCCCTTAAAATGATGAACAGCTCGCTACTTCATGAGCTTGGCGAACTCCTCCTCGGCGAAGGCCTGCAGACGCTCTTCTACTTCAAGGTAGGCGTCGAGCAGCTTGTTGCCCTCATCAGTGAGCGTCGACCCATGGGCTCCGTCGCGGTTGAGCAGTTGCATGTCCAGCGCCGACTCGGTTTCCTTGACGATGCGCCATGCCTTGCTGTACGCCATCTTCATCTCTTTCGCCGCCGCGTTCAGCGACCCGAGAGTACGGACGCCCAAGCACAGGCTTGCAACGCCCCTGCCGAATTGCGAATTGCTCTCGGAACTGCTGTTCGTGACCGCCAGGCGAATAACGGGCTTCAACTCGGGACCCTTACCCATGCTTGACCTCCTTAAATCGCTTGAAATGATTATAACAATCCGTAGATAATTCTCAAGTTGGATTATTTCACTTGACTATTAAGAAACTCACAGACTGCATCGCGGATGGCGTCCGGGGTTCCGTCGATCACGTCGCTGAACCGGATGGGCAAGGAGTCGAGCTCCGCCAAGCCGGCTGGGATGTCGGTCAGGCCCGTCTCCTCGGCGATGAGGCTGTTGAGTTCGCATCCCGTGAGGCTTGCGACCTCCTCGGGAAGCTCACCGTGAAGCGGGATGTTGTGAAGCGCCCGGTACACGTTGTTGCCGAACTTTGCCCAGTGCGCCGTCGAGGCCACCACGACGGGTACGCCGTCCTCGCGGAGGTTTTCGGCAACTTGCCAGGCCACGGCCGTATGCGGATCCATGAGGTAGCCGAAGCGCTTGAAGACGTCCCGGATGGCGGCGAGGCAGCCCTCGTTGTCCACCGAGTCGGCTGCGTACAAGGCGCGCATCTTGGCAAACGTGTCACGGTCGACTTGGAAGCGCTTCTGCCCGGACAGGTCGCGCATCCATGCGGCGATGGAATCGGCATTGCGGTCCGTCAGCTCGAACAGCTGCCGCTCCAGGTTCGACGAGACGAGAATGTCCATCGACGGCGAGGGCGTCTTCACGAACGTGCGCTCGGAGATGTCGTAGGTCCCCGTGTTGATGAAGTCGGTGAGGACGCGGTTCTCGTTCGAGGCGCAAAGCAGGCGGCGAATCGGCGTGCCCATACGTTTGGCGTAGTAAGCGGCCAGGATGTTCCCGAAATTACCCGTGGGAACGCAGACGTCGATCTCCCCGCCGAGCTCCACCTTGCCCTGCGAAACCAGGTTGGCGTAAGCGGAAATGTAGTACACGATCTGGGGCATGAGGCGTCCCCAGTTGATGGAGTTGGCGCTGGACAGCGCGATACCGTAGCGTTCGTGCAAATCGACTGCGAATTCGCCATCGTTGAAAACGGCCTTGGCGCCCGTCTGGCAGTCGTCGAAATTGCCGCGCACGCCCCAAACCGTCACGTTCGAACCGCGCTGGGTCGCCATCTGCTTGAACTGGATGTCGCTCACCCCACCGTCGGGATACATGACGCCGATGGAGACGCCGTCGACATCGCGGAAGCCCTCGAGGGCCGCCTTGCCGGTATCGCCGGATGTCGCGACGAGGATCATGTGCGTGTCGTCGAGCATGCCGCGCTTGCGGAGCTCAGCTGCGCTCACGCTGAAGAAGCGCGGGAGGCACTGCAACGCCATGTCCTTGAACGCGCTCGTCGGCCCATGCCAGAGCTCGAGCAGGTACACGTCGTTGGGAAGGGCCGCCAGAGGACAAACTTCCTCTGTGTCGAAATTGGTCCCATACGCTTGGGAGGTGATGGTCTTGATTTGCTCGTCGGTCAAATCCGTATCGAAGGCACGGTAGATGCTTGCCGCCCGCTCAGCGTACGGCATTTCCCCAAGCTCGCGGATATCCTCGAGCGACAATTCGGGTATGCGTTCGGGCACGAACAGGCCACCGCCGGGCGCCAGCCCGTCGATCACGGCTTCCGTGAAGTTGACCGGCTCTGTTACGGCTCCGCGCGTGTCGATGTATCGATTGGTGCTCATAGTTGTCGTCTCCTGCTAAAACTGCCAGATAAGAACTCTTAATTGCCACTTCGCCAGTATACATGTGTTGCCACGCGTTTCGTATCGGGCGCCGCTTCGACAGAATGCTTGAAACAAGTTAACTATGTCTAATTTATGGAGCGCCTCATTCATGCGCGGCTGCCCTTGACGCGTTCACATTGTTAGTCTAAGCTAACTATCGTTCGCAAGGAACGCCTTGCTTGTTTTGCTGACACGGTGGTGAAGATTTCTCTCGTCTGATCATTCACCACAACTGAAAGCTGGTGAGGGTCCCACCCCCCTCTCTCTACCCTCACCAGCTACCTTTTCGCTTCCTGCTCGTTCATCATTTCACCTGGAGCACAGGGCGCTCTTCAGAGTTCGTCGCGCTGCACAAACAACGTCCGCTCATGCTGCAAAACGGACCCGTTAGTATTGTTATCGCAGGTAAACTACTTAATGTGGTACCATGGTGGAACTTCAAGCCAAGGAGAGCGCAATGGAAAAAATCTCAATGTCGCACGAGGACTACCTCGAGGCCATCATCATGCTCGGTGGCACAGACGAAGTTCCCATTCGCTCTGTGGACGTCGCAAAGCAGATGGGGGTCTCGAAAGCTTCCGTCAACAAGGCCATCGGCCTTCTGAAAGAGCGTGGCCTCGTAGACCAGCCGTATTACGGCGATATCACCCTCACGCGCGAAGGGCTCGAGTACGGCAAGGCAGTTTACAAGCGCCATCGCTACCTGACCGCTTTCCTTTCGAAGGTCCTGGGCATCCCGGAAGAAACCGCCGAGGAAGAGGCCTGCCAGATGGAGCATGCCATCAGCGACGAATCCTTCGAGAAGTGGGTCGCCTACATCGAGAAACTCGACGTCGTAGACGAAGAGTAACGCGCCTACCACAAACTCTTTATCAACAAAATCATTTGCTGCGGGTCCCATAACCGTAGGGTCGTCCGACTGCGAATTTTCGGACTCGTATCTAAGGGGGCTGGCTCCTCTGATTCACGGAGCTGCAATCGCGGGATGGGTTGGCTGTTTGCCGCGAATCCGAGGTGCCTGTCCCCTTTGATGCGCCTCCCCGACAAGACAGCGACTTGCAACAACAACCTCACAAAAAGATTGAAGAATCGCAGGAGACGCCCACAGAAACCACATTCGTGGTATTCTGACTTTGTTCCAGGCATCTACGAACTAAAAACGCACACGGTGCATGAGGAGCAAATCCTTGACCAGGTACACAAATATCGTATCTTTCAACGACGTGAAAGAGGCGTCGCGGTTGCGTTTTGCCCAGGATCGGTCGGCTGATCTGGAAGCCCTCGATTCTGGCCGCTCGTACGACCGCTCTCAGGACGGCTATGGCAGGCAGAACGCCCGCCGGGCGGGTCGCATGTACAACTACTACGACCTCAGCCGCTTCGCTGACCCCGCCCCTTCCAGGTTCGAGAAGAGGCCTGCCGAGGATTTCGAGGAAGCACCTCGCGAGCGCCGCTCCACACCCAGCAAGGCAGACAAGCGCGAACGTCGTCGCCGCGAGCGCACGAAGGCCCGTGCCGACAAGATGTTCTCCGAGCAATTCGCGGAAGACTTCTCCGGCTCGATGGAGACGGAAGGCGCTCCGCGCGCTGCCCTCTACGAGGGAAACATGGGGGCTTCGCAGCGAAGGGCTGCACGCATGCAGCGCGCATCCGAAGCTGGGCCGCACAACGTCAAGATCGACCCTGCCGGTTGGTTCTCGTCGCTCAAGGTGTCGCCGAAGCGCCTGAAGGCATTCACCGCCGTGCTTTGCCTGGTGCTGGTGGCTGTGTTCCTTTACACTCCCGCGCAGCATTACTACCAGTCGGTGCGCGAGCATGATCGCCTCGCCGCCGAATACGCGAGCATCCAGGAGCGCAACGCCAACCTCAACACGCAGAACGACTCCCTGGCCAGCAAGGCCGGCATGGAGGACGCCGTGCGCCAGAAGTACGGCTATGTTGTCGACGGAGACGAGACTGCGGTGGTGTCGGGCCTCGCCAGCTCCGCGCGCACTTCGCACGACGACGGCGTGGAGGCCAACGTCCTTTCCAGCAGCGTCAAGGCGCCCGAGGAGTGGTACACGCCCTACCTCGACGTCTTCTTCGGCGTTTCGTAGGCTTTTTGCCACGACTACACACTGCGCACCAGCAACGCATCAAAGCGTCCCCAAAGATGATTAATCCGAAAACCCTTTCCAATAGATAATTTGACCTGGATTAATCATCGTTGGGGGCAGTCCCCTTTGATGCGTTTCCGGCTTCATCGTTGGGGACAGTCCCCTTCGATTCGTTTAACGACACTCATTGGCTGATGCCGCAAATTTGCCCCTTGTCATTCTGAGGGCGAAGCCCGAAGAATCCCCGCGAAGCGGGCATCCGGGCAAACCGCTTCGCGGGGATCCCTCGCTTCGCTCGGGATGACAGAGAAGGGGATTCCTCGTCTCGCCTGGGATGAAAGGCGCGCTGGCGTGATGAAGTGCCGGGCAGTTCACCGCGACGGGAAACGCATCTAAGGGGACGGTTCTCCTGTCATCCTCCCACCTGACATGACACAGGGACGGTTCTCCTGTCATCCTCCCACCTGACATGACACAGGGACGGTTCTCCTGTCATCCTCCCACCTGACATGACACAGGGACGGTTCTCCTGTCATCCTCCCACCTGACATGACACAGGGACGGTT
>JAFRGA010000091.1 GCA_017434045.1 Eggerthellaceae bacterium | reverse complement strand
GTCGATGGTCAGCGTGCAGGGCTTCTTACCGATGGGGATCTTGATGATTGCTTCGTAGGTCTCGACTGCCATGGGATTTCCTTTCCCTCGTCCGATATGTGACATTTGTCACAAATTACTGTTATGATGCGTTCATCGGCGCAGACTGAGAAGGGAACAGCTTCGCAGTTGCGTCACATACGTGACAGATTTACGAAACTGTCAACGAAATCGGAAGGTTGGGATAGGTACCTGTTTCAGGGGGCATCATGGATATCCGGGCACAACGGACGCGCGACATGCTGGTGAACGCGTTCGACCAGCTAATCGAGAAAAAGGGTATGGAAGACATCTCGGTAAGCGAGCTCTGCGAGCTCTCGACGGTGCGACGCGCCACGTTCTACCGCCATTTCGCTGACATGCAGGACTTCATGCGCTTTTACCTGGCCACGATGACCGAGCGGTTCATGCAAGCGCTCGCCGCCGACAACGACCTGGAGGACCTGCTGCCCTACGCTCGCGCTATGCACGCCCACATGCTGCAATACGCCTCAGAGCATAAGGGCCGTTTCCGTCACATGATGGGCGCCGCCATGTCTGCCGACATGATGGACATGGCCATCATACAGGTGGCCGACGGCATCATCGCACGCATACACGCGGCGCAGAACAAGGGCGAAATCACCGACGCGGTTAACGCCGAAGCGGTCGGCCTGTATTACTCTGCTGGCCTGGTGCACGCCATGCGCTGGTGGCTCCTCGACGAGCAGCTCGCCTCCGCGGATTCCCTCGTCGAAACCGGCATGGCCCAGCTCACGGGCATGCTCGGCCTTACCGCGGTAGAAGGTTAGACCGCATACAATGAAACCGGAACCGGGTATGCGTTCCACTAGCCCGCGTTTCCACCAACTTCCGCAACGATCTGTTCGGTGGTCACGCGCAGCGTCTGAACGAGATAGTCGGCAAAACGCTCGGGTGAAAGCGTAATAGTTCCCGAGGCGAGTTCCACGAACGTCTCGCCCACGGCATGGCCGAGCATGATGACGAGGAAACTCCGGTAGCCGTCGTCGAGCGCAACTGCCGCATCGGCTTCGCGCTGCCGAATGTAGCCCTCGATCGCACCAAAGATGTCATGCGCCAGGCACTCCTTCATATGCATGCGCCCCAAAGGAGACTTGAGCGCATGGACGATCTCCGAGCTGCCCAAGATGATGGTCGCGCACACTTCGATGGCCTTGTGCGGATCGCTGTTCAGAAGACCCGTCACGCCCGCTTCTCGTATGATCTCGTGAATCATCCAGTCGAACAAATCGTAAACGTCCGTGAAATGATAGTAAAACGTCTTGCGATCGAGGTCGCAGTCGCGCGCCAGTTCCGCAACGCTGACGCCGTCGAGGTCATCACCAGCCAACCGTACGCGCAAAGCCTTGGAAAACGCCGCCTTGGTCCGAGCCGATCGCTCTGCCTGCTTCATCGGACTTCCTCCCACATCGCATGCCAAACGCTACCCAGATTTTCTCATTTGAGGAAATTTACCCATTGGTAATTCATTGACCATTGTACTTCACGCCCCTGGGAAACAAAACTTCAAGGCAAAGAGGCGGCATCCGAGCTTTTGAAACAGAGCAGGCACCGTGGGCAGGGGGACCCAATGGAAAGCTACGAAAAGCACGTCGAGCGCACGCTGAACGCCGTGCACATGCAGCCGGTCGACAAGATCCCGTATTCCTACAGCGGTCCAGCCTACCTGGCGCTGCGCCAAGGACTCACACTTGCCGAGTACGTCGGCGACTACAAGGCCGCCGCCCGCGCATCGGCCCAATTCTGCTTGGAACACCCCGGCGTCGACTCCATTCACTCCCCCGCCATGTGCCTTGAAACGCTGGGAATCCTCTGGCTTTCCAAAGTGGCGGTTCCCGGCAAGGGACTTCCCGATAACGAGGTGTGGCAACTGCTGGAAGCCCAGCGCATGACCGAAGACGACTACCGGAAAATCATCGACCAGGGCTACCCGAAGTGGCTTTACGGCTACCTGAAGGACATCGGCATCGCCCCGACCAAAGTGCTTCCCTGGGTGATGGCGCAAAAGGGCATCGCAAAGACCATGCGCAACGTGGGCATTCCCGTCATGAATGGTGCCAGCACAGGCGGGCCCATCGAGTACTTCTGCGGCGGGCGTGGCCTCATGGATTTCTGCATGGACGTATACGACGAACCCGAATTGGTGAAGTCGTCGATGGACGTCGCCTACAAATTCATGAAGGGCGTCTTCGAGATGCAGCTAAAGAGCAAGCCGTTCGGCGCATGGGTTGGCGGATGGCGCGCGGCGCCGTCGATGATTGGCCACGACATATTCATGGAATTCGCCTGGCCGTATCTGAAGGACCTCGTGAACACGACGATCGCGGCGGGCGCGATACCCGTTCTGCATTTCGACGCCTGCTGGGACAGCGAGCTTGAAACGCTGCGCGAGCTTCCCGAGCGGAAATGCATCCTGATGTTCGACAGCTTCACCGACATGCGCAAAGCGCGCGAGATCCTGGACGAGCGCATGTGCTTCCTCGGCGATGTTCCGGCAAGCATGTTGGCGTTCGGAACAGCCGACGAAGTGTACGAGTACTGCGTGAAGCTCATCGACGACGTCGGCCCGAAAACCGGCCTCATCTTAAGCTCCGGCTGCGATTGCCCGCCGAACGCCAAGCATGAGAACGTCGACGCGATGATACAAGCCACGCTGGATTACCGGGTGTAATTCATTAACACGCCGGGTTGGCAAACCGAAGCGACCCTCCATCCGACGGCCGAAGGCGCACGATAGCGCAAGTACCGTTTTCTCATAAGGTGCTTCGACTTTCCGCGTCAGAGGCTCCGGCCTTCCAGGGCAAGAGGCCCCCGGCCTTCCACGTAAGGAGGCAGCCGCGGCATACGTGAGCTCGTTTTGGCAATTTGAGGGGATATAGCGCGACTTCATGGCAATAGAAAGGGGAAGGCATGCAGTTTCTTCCTGGGGCGCCGCAGTGCCGCCTGAAATCTCTTCATGGGGTGCTGGGTTGCCGCATGCAGATTCTTCATGTGGAGGGACGCCCCCTGAAGGATTCTCAGGGGGAGATCCTTCAGGGGCGCTCCGCTCTGCGTCATGGGCATCGTCGTAGGTAGGCTCCGGGGATTGCCGCTTGGCGCACGTTTTCCTAGCCGCCTCGGACTTGGTCCTTGCGGAAGGTGCCCGTGCGATGCGATACACCTTGGTGATTCTTCCCACCCCGAGCTCGTGGCTTCCTACTTCGTATATCAGGCCCTTGGCGGTGAGCTCCCTGATCGAATGGAATACTGTTCTCTCGGATAGGCCTAGGAACTCGGCGGTCTTGGGCTTGCTCTCGTAGAAATCCCGGTTGCT
>JAFRGA010000090.1 GCA_017434045.1 Eggerthellaceae bacterium | reverse complement strand
CTCGAGGCCATCGAGCTTGCCAAGACCCATGGCTACACCTGCGTCATGTCGCACCGCTCCGGCGAGACCGAGGACACCACCATCGCCGACCTGTCCGTTGCCTGCAACACCGGCCAGATCAAGACCGGCGCTCCGTGCCGTTCGGATCGCGTTGCCAAGTACAACCAGCTGCTCCGCATCGAGGAAGAACTCGAGACCCAGGCCGTCTACGCCGGCATGTCCGCGTTCTACAACATCAAACGCTAAAGATAGTTGCGGCGTTCTACGAACGCCGCAACTACTGCACGCTGCGCGGCCCCGAGGCACCCAGCCTTGGCTTTCAAGCCTGCGCTTGCGTACGCAAGGTACGCGGCGCTTGTCTTTCAAGCCAATGCCGGGCACCTCGGGGCCGCTCGCTTCGTTGGCTGTCAGGCCATGTCTTCTTAATTGGCAGCACGCGCAACTACAGCACGCTGCGAAGCCCTGAGGCACAAGCAGCAAACTAAAAAACTGCGCCCTATTGGGACACGGCTTTTCG
This sequence comes from Eggerthellaceae bacterium, assembly GCA_017434045.1. GTDB lineage: Bacteria > Actinomycetota > Coriobacteriia > Coriobacteriales > Eggerthellaceae > UBA9715. The sequence goes on along the minus strand of JAFRGA010000090.1, from coordinate 46,375 downwards.
CGCAAGTGAAATGTTTTCAAGTAAAAATGCCATAATTTCAATGATGTCTGGAGAAATGGGGTCATTTTTCGCAGCCTGGGAAATAAGACACCGAGGTTTTACCAGTTCAAAAGGGGTGTCACATTATTATTCTCTATATAGATAATTATTAATCTTCAGATACCATTGAAATTATGGCATTTTTACTTGAAAACATTTCACTTGTGCGATGATTTGTACGACTAATCACCAATCATCACTTTCTATGTCCTTCTGTGGATATATTCTCGAACAAGGCCATATGAGGTATCATGAGCAAGTCCCGCTGCGGGACTTGCTTGTGTATGAAAGGAGTTATGGTGGCGGTACCGGAGATGATTTCATTGGAGGATGCGCGTGCGCTTGTCCTCTCGCGCGTTGAATCCCTCGATGTCGAGGAAGTTAACGTGCTGGATGTTATCGGGCGCGTAGCGGCCGAGGATTTGAAGAGCGACATCGACATCGCGCCGTTTGCCCATTCGGCTATGGACGGCTTCGCCGTGAGGACCGGGCAACTTGCAAGCGCCACTCCCGATATGCCAGTTGAGCTTGACGTGATTGCGGAGATTCCTGCGGGAAGCTTTTACGAGGGAGAAATCGGCGACACCCAGTGCGTGTGCATCATGACCGGCGCGCCGCTTCCCGATGCTGCCGATTCCGTTGTGAAATACGAGATCGTGAGCGTCGTAGAGGGCGATGGACGCGAGGGAAGCCGCGTTGCCTTCTCGAAACCGGCCAACGTGGGCGATAACGTCCGGTCTGCCGGAGAAGAGGCGAAAGCAGGCGAGACAATCGTTCGAACGGGCGAGGTCGTGCATTCTGCCGGCGTCGGGTTCCTGGCCGGATGCGGTGTGACCCGCGTGAAAACCTATCGTCGCCCCAAGGTGGCCATCATCGCCACCGGCTCGGAACTCGTAGAGCCCACCGAGGTGCCCACGCAGGGAAAGATACGCAACTCCAACAGCTATGCACTCGCGGCCTGCGCCATCGACGCAGGAGCTGTACCGGCTGTGCTGCCGATTGCAGCCGACGATTTCGAGGGTTTGAAGGACGCGGTCATGGCCGCAACGGCTGATTGCGATTTCGTCATCACGAGCGGCGGAGCGGCCAACGGCGACTACGACTTCATCAAGAAGGTTGTAGAGGAAACCGGCGAGTTGCTGATGACCACCGTGAACATGCGCCCGGGAAAGGCGCAGACGTTCGGCATCGTGAACAGCACGCCCGTGTTCGGCTTGCCGGGAAATCCCGCGGCTGCCTACCTGGGTTTTGAAATGATCATCCGCCCAGCGCTGCGCAAAATGCAGGGCTATTCGCACTTCGAGCGTCCACATGTCAGCGCCAAGCTGACGGCACCTATCAAGAAGAAGGACCCACGCCGCATCTTCGACCGTGCGACCCTGACGAAGGGCCCTGAAGGCGAGTACGAGGTGACCCCCGCGAAGAACCAGAGCTCGGGACTATTCGGCCCCATCCAGCGGTCGAACTGCTTCATCATCCTACCCGAAGGCGCCGGCAAATCCTACGAAGCAGGCGACTCGCTGGAATGCGTGCTGCTCGACATCCCCGAAGAGGTCGTGCTATAAAAGCATCGAAGGGGACAGTCCCCTTTGATTCGGTTTGCCATTAAAGGGGGCAGTCTCCTTTAATGGCTTTGTCAGCTGGGATGAAACCGTCATCCTGAGCTGCAGGCGAAGGATCCCCGCGAAGCGGCGAGCTGGAAAGAGCGCTTCTCGGCGATTGAGGAGGAACCATGGCAGAGTTGAAGTTTGCAATCGTGACATGCTCGGATACCCGCTCGATCGAGCAGGACACAGCGGGTGCCGCACTGGAGGCGCTCATCGCCGAGAACGGCTGGGAATGTGCGAGCCGCGTCATCGTGAAAGACGAACGCGCCGACATCGCCGCGGCCATCGTCCAAGCTTGTGACGAAATCGATGCCGACATCGTTCTGACCTGCGGGGGAAGCGGCCTCTCCCTGCGTGATGTGACACCGGAGGCCACCCAGGACGTTTGCGAGCGCAATGTGCCCGGAATTGCCGAGGCCATGCGTGCGCACAGCTTGGCCATCACGCCGTACGCCATGCTCTCGCGCGCCCTGTGCATGCAGCGTGGCCGCCACATCGTCATCAACCTCCCCGGTAGCGAGAAAGCCGCCCGCGAGAACTGGGACGGCATCGTCGCCGCGCTTCCGCACGCTGCCAAGATGATGGCCGGCGGTGGGCATTAAGGACTAGCCGGCAAACGCGCCAGGGAAAGTGTTTCGGATGCGCCCTCGAGATTGCCGGGCGGGATGCAGGTTCCATTTGACGAAAATGAGTCGGAGAGCGTATCTCCGACTCATTTTTATAGACGCCAATCCAAGTAAAGAAGCTCCTCGGAAAATGAGTCGAAGATACATTCTCTGACTCTTGAGAGATGTGTTCTCCGACTCATTCTTGTAGAAACGAAAGCGTGTGTGCCATAGTCGATGTTTCGCACTACAATAGGGCAATTACGTTTTAGAGAAGGAGCATCTCATGGTGCAAGAAGCTGAGGAACTGAGGCAAATCGGCGAGCGCATGAAGGGCTTGCGCGAGGCTTGCGATGTCACCGTGGAGGAAATGGCCGAGGACCTCGAGGTCGATGTCGAACGCTACAAGCGGTGGGAAGCCACCGGCGCGGGCGTCCCGATTTCGGCCGTGTACCACATGGCGCGTAAATTCGGCGTCGAGTTTACCGAAATCCTAACAGGCACGGCTGCCAAGCTCGACACGTATCAGATCGTACGCGCAGGTGAGGGCAAGGAAGTCGACCGTTATCCCGGCTATCACTACGACGACTTGGCGTGGCGCATGCGCGACAAGATCATGCAGCCGCTCGAGGTTGTGCTCGATCCGTCTGATGAGCCCGCAAAGCTCGTGAACCATGGCGGTCAGGAGTTCAACCTGGTGCTCGAGGGCACGGTCATCGTCACCATCGAGGACGAAGAATTCGCGCTCAACGCGGGCGATAGCATCTACTTCAACCCGCGTCTCATGCACGGCCAGCGTTGTGGCAGCTCGGTACCCGCACGGTTTGTGACCGTTATCGCCGAGTAGGTGTTCCGCAGTTTTGACGACCTGTGGCATTGCGGAACTGCGGCACGCTGCAGCCGCCTGCGGAATCTGACCTTGGTTTTCTAACCTGCGCTTGCGTACCGGAGTACGCGTCGCTTGGCTTTCAGGCCAATTTCGAGCACTGCAGGCGCCCTCGCTGCTTGAGCCGGTTCGAAGTGTTATTAGCTAGTGGAAGAAAAAGCGAGATGGATTACATACTGAAGAAATACTGCCCGCGTATTGATTTCCAGTCCTACGAGGACTTCTACGTGAACTTCCGCATAAACGTGCCGGATGATTTCAACTTCGGTTACGACGTGGTCGACGAGTGGGCACGCGTCGAGCCCGAGAAGAATGCGCTCATGTGGTGCAACGATGCGGGCGAAGAGCGCCTGCTGACGTTCACCGACATCAGCCGCTTGTCGAACAAGACGGCCAACGCGTTCAAGAAGCTGGGCATCGGCAAAGGCGACATCGTCATGTGCATCATGCGCCGCCGCTGGGAATACTGGGTGGTGGCAAGCGCCTTATGCAAGCTGGGCGCGACGGTCATTCCCGCATCGTTGCAGTTGACGACGCATGACATCGAGTACCGCGCCAACAAATGCGGCGTCAAGATGATGGTGTGCGTGGCTGACGAGTACGTCAACACGCAGGTGGAAGGTGCGCTGCCCACTTCGCCTACCATCATGAACAAGGTCATCGTGGCCGGGAAACGCGAAGGTTGGCTGAACTTCGACGAGCTGATTGCCGACGAGCCCGATACGTGGGAGCGTCCGGCAGCCGGGTCGCCCGAGGCGGTCACGAGCAAAGACATCATGCTGATTTATTTCACGAGCGGCACAACTGGCAACCCCAAGCCCGTCATGCACAACTACGCGCATCCGTTGGGGCACATCTTGACGGCCAAATACTGGCAACAGGTGCGCGAGAACTGCCTGCACATGTCGGTTACCGACAGCGGTTGGGCCAAGTTCGGCTGGGGCAAGATCTACGGCCAATGGATTGCCGGCGCCACCATCTTCGCCTATGACATGGACAAGTTCGTGCCCACCAAGTTGCTGCAGCACATGCAGGATTACAAGCTGACGACCTTCTGCGCGCCGCCGACGATGTACCGCTTCATGTTGCAGGAAGACGTGGCTTCTTACGACCTGTCGAGCATCCAGAACTTCGCCACGGCGGGCGAGCCGCTGAACGCCGAGGTTTCGGTCAAATGGGAGAAGCTGACCGGCAAGAAGATCCGCGAGGGCTTCGGCCAAACCGAGGGCCCGGTGCTCATCGCCACGTTCCCGTGGATCGAGCCGCATCCCGGGTCTTTGGGCAAGCCGTCTCCGCTGCTCAACATCAGGCTGCTCGATGACGACGGGCACGAGGTTCCCGACGGCGACGAGGGGGCTGTGTGCGTGACCAGCTTGAAGCAGGCTTACCCGCCCGGATTGTTCGTCGGCTACTACGGCATGCCCGAGGAAACCGCCGAGACGGTCGGCGGCGAGTACTACAACCTGCACGACATGGCATGGCGCGACAGCCAGGGCTACATCAGCTTCGTCGGCCGCAACGACGACGTCATCAAGTGCTCGGGGTACCGCATCAGCCCGTTCGAGGTTGAAAGCGCGCTCGTCAAGCACGATGCCGTCATCGAATGCGCAGTCACGGCTGCGCCCGACCCCATCCGCGGCCTTGTGGTGAAGGCCACCGTTGTGCTCGCGGCCGGGTATGCGCCGTCCGACGAGCTGACGAAAGAGCTGCAGACCTGGGTGAAGAAGGAGACGGCGCCGTACAAGTACCCGCGCATCGTCGAATACACCGACGAGTTGCCGAAGACCATCGGCGGGAAGATCAAGCGCAAGCTCATCCGCACGCAAGACGGCGTTCACGATTAGCAAGCCCCATCCCGTCATGCCATGCTGTGATTCCGAGCGCAGCGAGGAATCTCCGGGAAGTGGGCATCCGGGTGAACCGCTTCGCGGAGATCCTTCGGGCTTCGCCCTCAGGATGACAGACATGACAGGGGACGGCGGTTTGCCGGGGCGGGTCCGTACGTCATCGGACCCAGTCCTGGCCATGAACCACCACGCCAAACACGCGTGATGAACTGCCCGGCACTTCATCACGCCGGGCTTCGCCCCCATCTGCCACCGGCAATGAACCACAACGTCAAACACGAAGGACGAGGCCAATCGACCTCGCCCTTCCTCTTCACGTTGTGATTTCCGCGGTGGCGGTTGAGTCGCTCCTACTCGGCCTCGAAGGCGTCCTTGCCCAAGCCGCAGACGGGGCATACCCAATCATCGGGGATGTCCTCAAACGCCGTGCCGGGGGCGATGCCGCCGTCAGGATCGCCGACTTCGGGATCGTAGACATAACCACAGGGGCAAACGTACTTCATAACTGCACCTCTTCCTTTAGGGGTTGCCGCAACCGCATGTGCGGTTCGTAGACGTATTGTACAGAATGACGCGAAACACCACCATAGCGCTTCGGGTTTTCCGTGAAGAGTTTTACTATAGAGCGCATGCTTTTGCGTCATTACGAAAAGATCATCGTCGGTTGCTGCTTCCTCTCGTTCTTCGCGAACGTCGGCCTGACGTCCACGGCGTTCTCCGTTCATCAGCCTTTCATCGTCGCGATACCGGGCATTGGCGACACGGGCGGCTCGTTGATCCTTTCGACCCGCACGCTTGTCTCTCTCGTCGTGATGGTGTTCGTCGACCGCTACTACCGCTTGCTCGACGTGCGCCTCGGCCTGCTGATCGCGAACTTGTTCACCGTTGCGGGGTTTTTCGCCTACAGCCATGCGGTCGATTTGCCGTCGTTTCTGATCGGCGCAGTCCTTCTGGGCCTCGCCTATGGGCTTGGCGGTATGGTGTCGATAACGTACCTGGTAAACCGCTGGTATACGAACGGTATCGGCACAGTGGTGGGCTTCGTGTCGATGGGAAGCGGGTTGGCGTCGATCGCCATGCCGCTCATCGTCGTCCGCATCATCGAGGCCTCGTCGCTGTCGGTGGCCTTCATGGTCGAGAGCGGGATTGCGTTGGCGTTGGGCCTTACCGTGTTCGCCTTGATTCGGAACAGGCCCTCCGACGTGGGGTTGGCGCCCTACGAGAAGAAGCCTCCCAAACGTGGCGGCGCAAGGACGCGTCTCGGGCGGAAAGACGATACGCCTTTGCCCAAGGGGGAGCGAATTGCCATTTTGGCGGCTATGGTGGGCGTTGGCGCCTTCTGCTGCTGTGGGATGACCTACATGTCGGTCCTTGCAACGTCGTCGGGGTTCGATGCCATATTCGCAGCGACGCTCGTCTCGGTTGCCGGTGCGGCGCTCACCGCGGGAAAGTTCGTCTCAGGCGAGCTGTTCGACCATCTGGGCGCGGCGCGTGCCTCCGCCTTGATGTTCGCTTTGGCCATCGTGGGGTTCGTCCTCTGCTGTTTCGTGGAATCGGGAAGCCACGTCCTGATGCTGATAGCGGCCGTGCTCGTGGGCGCTGGGTTGTCGTTGGGCACCGTCGGCATCTCAATTTGGTCGCTTGACATGTCGGATGCCGCCAGCCGGACGAAGGAGATAAAGAACTTCCAGGTAGCTTATGCGCTCGGTGGCTTTGTCGCCAATACGTTGCCCGGCATCGTCAAGGATTTGGTTGGAAGTTACGTCGTGTCGTACGCCGCTGCCGCCGTGATAGCAGTTGCGGCGACGATCGTCGTGCTGCGGTATTATCGAATTAACACGCGCCGGTAACACGGCGCTTCCCCGGTTCGCATTGCAGCTGGCAATTCGCGCGGACCTTTGCAACAGACTGCATTCGGACCATGGCAGATGCGGGCGGCACGATGGCTCGCAGACTGGTACCATGGATTCGGACGAGAAAAGAGATTGAATGGTTTGCTTTGAACAAGCGAAGCGTGCGACGAGCCACGATCCCTGCAGGGCGGGTGACCGTTCTCCAAGGGGGGCCGTTCTCGCTGGCACTGATGTGAGCGTGACGCTTCGCGTTGAGGAATTCGCCCGCTGGGCGGTGGGGTCGGCGGTCGCGCTCGTCGGAGAGCGCGTAAACGGCTCTTCTGAGTTCAGCTGGACGGAGATGCCGCTCTGGCCGTGCGAGGTCGGGTACACGAGCAATTTGGGTTTGAAATGCACTCCGCAAGTGGCGTTCTACGTGTTCCGTCTGGACTTGACCGACGGTTCTGCTGCCTACTACGTGCCCCGAGCCGATGGTAGGGGGACCATAGGCGAGCTCGTGGCCGACGAGGTTGACGGCTGCTGGACGGAACGGGGCTGGGCGTTTTCCGAGGAGCGCCTGGAAGAGCGGCCTTCCGAGGGCTTCTGCCTCATGGAGATGTCGCCCGGTTTCCAGGTCACCGTCTACAACGGTGATTTCAAGGCCCCTGATTGGATGTCGGGCGCTGTCATGTACCAGGTTTTCCCCGACAGGTTCGCCCGCAGCTCGCCGACGGCGCGGCCGGAAGGGCTCGAGTATCATCGGAAGATGAACCGCACCGTTCGTTTGCACCGCGACTGGGACGAGCCAGTTGCGTGGCAGCCGCTCGACGAGACGTCGGATGATCCGCGTGAGGCGTATTTCGACCCGGTCGACTTCTTCGGCGGGACGCTCGAGGGCATACGCGGCAAGTTGGATTATCTGGCGTCGTTGGGAGTGGAGGTCGTCTACCTCAACCCCGTGTTCGAGGCCCGCTCGAACCACCGCTACGATACGGCCGATTACGAGCATATCGACCCCTTGCTCGGTTCCGATGAAGATTTCAGGCGCTTGGCCGAAGACGCCGGGAAGAGGGGCATCCGAATCGTCCTCGACCTCGTGCTCTCCCACACTGGAAACGACAGCAGATACTTCAACGCCGATCGCATCTACGATCAGCTTGGGGCTGCCCAGGGGTGCGACTCCCCGTATTACAGCTGGTACGATTTCGAGAACGGAAGCGGGGAGGCCCCGTATCGGTGCTGGTGGGGCGATCCGACGTTGCCGGAAGTGAACGAGTGCGACGCGACTTGGCAGCACTATGTGCTCGGCGAAGGGGGCATCGTCGAGAGATGGCTCGCCGCCGGGGCGCAGGGCTACAGGCTCGATGTGGCAGACGAGATACCCGACGACGTCCTCGAGCGCATACGCACGTGCGTGAAGGGGGCGAATCCCGACGCCGCCATCATCGGCGAGGTGTGGGAGGATGCCACGACGAAGGAGAGCTATGGGGTGCCTAGGACGTATGCCCTGGGCTCGGCCCTCGATTCGGTGATGAATTACCCACTGAGATCGGCGCTGCTGGGCTTCGCGGTAGGAACGCTCGACGCCCACCAGCTCTTGATGCTGCTGCTCGTCCAGAAGTCGAACTATCCTCCGCAGATGTACGAGCGGCTCATGAACCTGCTCTCCTCCCACGATGTCGAGCGCCTACGCAGCGCGTTGGTGTTCGGCCGGCCGTTGCGCCATATGACGCGCGAGGAGCAGCTCGAGCTCACTTCAGGCACGACCGCTGCGCAAGATGCCGAGGCGGCGCAACTTCAGAAGATGATCGCAACGTTCCTCTATGCCTTGCCCGGCATGCCCTGCGTGTACTACGGCGATGAATGCGGGTTGATGGGCGGCGGGGACCCGTTCTGCAGGGCAACGATGCCATTCAGCGCATCCGAGCGGGAGAAACGGCCTGATTGCGGAGCTGATCTCACGGCGTTTTACCAAAACATCGGCATGCTGAGAAAAGGGTCGCGTGCCTTGCGCCGAGGTTCGTTCGCAGGCGCAGCGCCCCATGACGATGTCATATGCGCCATTCGCGTCGACAGGGAGGAAGGTGTGGCCGTCATTGCGGCGGCAAACCGCGCCGACAAGCCCCTCACCGTGGCTTTCGACGCAAGCTCTGCGGAAGTCGGGTTGCCCGCGGAAGACCGAGCGGCCTTGAAAGGCGTGACGGCTTGCGCCCCGATGCTTTTCTCCGCTTCGGCAGAGGCGCTGCCCGCCGCGCGTTGCGAGGACGGCATCATTTGTGTCGCCGCCCCACCTTGCTCGGCTGCGTACTGGCGCTTGCCCCTCGGCGGCGAAGAACAACGTTCAGCAGCGCTGCAATAGGAATGCGTGAAGGGGTCTTGCCCCATTTACAATAAAACGAATCGAAGGGGACAGTCCCCTTCGATTCGTTTTTGCATCAAAGGGGACTGTCCCCTTTGATGCGTTTCTCCTTTCCGGCAAGGATTTCCGATTGCAAGCGCGTTTCTCATGCGCAGATGGGCTTTCCGCTGTTCGATACGGTATCCTGAGCAGAGGGAACTCGTGAGCCTTTTCGGGATGGGGCGGATATGCTGCACTTGAAGAAAGTCCTCGGCGCGAAGCCGAAAGAACATGTCACAGTCACGCTTGCCGAGCTCTTCACACCGTGGGGCGAGGAGATAGATCCCGCCCATGTGCTCGAGGAGCATCCCGAGCCGCAGTTCGCCCGTGCTTCTTGCCAGATCCTCAACGGGCTGTGGGAATGCGCGTTCGTCCCGAGCGGCCACGACCCGGCCGGAGACCTGAGCTTGACCGTGAAGCAAGCGCAGCAACCCGATTGCGGGCTGTTCACCTCGAGCATACTCGTTCCGTTCTCGCCCGAGTCGCCGCTTTCCGGCGTCAAGCGCCAGCTCCAGCCGGACGAGCTGCTCTGGTACCGCCGTTCGTTCGAGGCACCTGCCCTCGAAGGCGGGCAACGTCTCCTGCTGCATTTCCAGGCAGTCGATTACACCTGTTCCATCTGGGTGAACGGCGAATTCGCCGGCCAGCATGCGGGCGGGTACACCCCCTTCGCCTTCGATATCACCGAGTTTTTGGCCCCTGGCGAAAACATGCTCGCCGTCTGCGTGGCCGACCCGAGCGAGATGGGGCCGCATCTGCGCGGGAAGCAGCGCTTCGACCGAGGCGACATCTGGTACTCGGCGCAAAGCGGCATTTGGCAGACCGTCTGGCTGGAGGTTGTCCCCGACGAGCGGGTGAGCTCGATGGTCATCGACCCCGATGCCTTGACCGGCATCGTCTCCATAGGAGTGAACCTCGTGCTCGACGATTCATCCGATGCGCAAGGACATCAGGCGGAGTCCGTGAAGGACGCGCATCCGGCCGCTCAGGATGACGGCACGCCTGCCGCGCCCGAACAGCTGGCTGCCGATGAAGCCGATCAAGCTCTCAAGCAGGGCTTCCGCCTGCTGAAACTCGAAGTCATCGACGCAGATGGCAAGGTCGTGGCGTTAACGGAGGAAGCCGTGCACGAGTCGACCTGCGCCGTTGCGGCGAAGGTCCCAGATGCCCGTCTCTGGTCTCCCGAAGACCCCTATCTCTACAGCATACGGCTGACGTTCGGCGACGACGTCGTGAACAGCTATTTCGGCTTCCGCACCGTCGAGTTGAAAGAGGGCTCCAACGGGCATAAGCAGATTTACCTCAACGGCAATCCGCTGTTCGTCAAAGGCGTGCTCGATCAGGCATATTGGTCGGATGGCCTCATGACAGCCCCTTCCGACGAGGCGCTCCTCTTCGACATCCGCGAAATGCGCAAGGCCGGGTTCAACCTGATGCGCAAGCATATAAAAATCGAGAGCGCGCGTTGGTACTACCATTGCGACCGGCTCGGCATGCTCGTGCTCCAGGACATGGTAAGCGGCGGCGATCCCGATATCAAGCTTTGGCAGTGGAGCTACAAGCCCACGCTGTTCAAGATTAGCTGGAACCACTATCGCGACGACACGGACAAGCACCGCGAAGAGCTCGGGGCCAGCAACGAGGGTTATCGGAAAGAGTGGAGCGACACCTGCTGCGAGACGTTGCGCCTGCTCGGCAACCATCCGTGCATCATCGGCTGGTCGCTGTTCAACGAGGGCTGGGGGCAGTTCAACGCGAAGGACGCATGCGCCATGGTGCGCGGCCTGGACCCGACGCGCCTCGTGGACGCCACGAGCGGATGGTACGACCAGAAATGCGGCGACTTCAACAGCGTGCACAACTACTTCCGCGACATGAAGGTGTGGGCCGACAGAAACCGCAAGAGGGCGTTCTTCATCTCGGAGTTCGGCGGCTTCACGCATAGGGTCGATGGACATAGCGCGCTCGACAAGGCGTATGGATACGAGCCCTACGATGACGTCAACTTGTGGCGCGCTGCCGTGAAAACCCTGCTCGCGCAGATGGACAGCATGGCCGAAAAAGGGCTTGCGGGATACATCTACACGCAGGTGAGCGACATCGAAGAGGAGACGAACGGCATCCTCACCTACGACCGCCGCATGAACAAGCTCGTTTAACGGCCCTCTGTCAACTGCGCTTGCCGAACATGGCCGGGCACCTTAACGGCGCTTGAGCCGGTTGGGCTGCGGATGGGTTTCGGGCAGGTTGCGCCAAAGCCGGACTGGCATGAAATGGCGGCGAAGCTCCGGGTTGTAGCGCGCCTCGATGGCGAGCGAGTCGTAGAAGCGCTTCCATAAGGCCTCGATGTGGGCGTCCTCGGTTGTGCGGGAGGGGATGTTCACGACGTCGTCGGCTACGAGATGCCATCCGTTTCCATCGTGCACGCCGGCTAAGTGGTGGTTCTCGTCGTAGATTATGAAGGGCTGGGTGTTGAAGCGCTCTGCAAAGGACCTCATGACAAGCGGCACGACGTTTGCGTTGGGGTTGCAGCGGGCGAACCAGACCCCGTTCTCGAGATGGGAGAACCGTACGAACTGGCGCATCCGCTCTTCTTCGTTCAAAACGCTCCGTTCCAGCGCGACCAAATCCGCGACGATGGGGTTCGACAGGTCGTCGAGCACGTTGCGCTTTTTGTTCCGCTGTGAACGGGGGTTCATGATGTAGCGGATGAAGCGGTAGACGACGAGGCCCGCCTGAGGGCGGTCGCTTGCCGCGGCGCGCATGACGGCTCCGAAGGCCCCGAAGCCAGCTTCGCGTTCAACGCCCCTGCGCACCCGTTGCGCGCGTTCGAAATCGGAGGCGACGAACAGCGCCGATTGCTCGAAGCGTGGCTGGTAGAGCTTCTCGTGGACGATGTCCTCGGGATCCTCGTGGCGGACGTAGGCCTCGAAAATGCAGCACAGCAGCCCCTCGAGCGTGCCGTCGTGAAGGTAGGCGACGTGTTGCAGCGGCTGCGCGCTTCCCGATTCGTTGACTGCAAGCGGTTGCATCGGCACCTCTTTAGAACCAAGGCACGATTTGCCGGGCGCTCGCCTGCATCTGCTGTGCGAGGGCGGCCGATGACGCGGACGGAACTTGGCTTGGCGCTGCGGTGGCAGGCGGCAGCTGCGCAGGTGGCGCGTTTGGCGGCAGGGCTTTGGAAGCAGGTTCGGCATCTTCGAACAGCTTGAGCTGCCCGGGGAGCGTTTTGTCTGCCCGGCGGCCATGGCGGCCCCCTTCGATGGGGGCGGCGAGGACGCTGTGCAGGTGCTCGCGGGAGAAATCGATGCCGGAGCCACCGTACGAACCGTTGCAGGTGATGAAATAGCGTGCACGCTTGTAGGCGATCCCCAGCTTGCGAAGCTCGTCCTCGCGCAAGGTGGAGGTACGTCGCGCCCTGATGATCTTGCGGGCGCCGGTTGGGCCGATGCCGGGGACGCGCAGGAGCTCCTCGAGGGAGGCGGTGTTCACCTCGATCGGGAAGAGGTCGAGGTGGTTGAGCGCCCAGTTCGCCTTCGGGTCGACGTCGGTCTCGAGGAAGGGATGCGCCTCGTCGATGAGCTCGCCCACTTCGAAGCGATAGAACCGCATGAGCCAATCGGCCTGGTACAGGCGATGCTCGCGGTTCAATTGGACCGCCCCGGTGGAAGGGAGCCGAGGGTCCTCGTTAACGGGAAGGTACGCGCTGAAGAACACGCGCTTCAGGTTGTACGACGTGTACAAGGTGGCGGACAGGTTGAGGATCTGGAAATCGGTTTCGGGCGTGGCGCCGATGATCATCTGCGTCGATTGCCCGGCTGGGGCGAAGGCCTCCTGCTTTCGCGCAATGCTGACCTGTTGCTGGTAGACCGTGGGCTTCCGACGCACGAACGCACGGGTTTCGGCATCTTCGGCGATGTTATCCCTGATCTGGCGCATGGGCGCCAGTATGGACTTCCCGGGCTTTTGCGGCGCCAAAAGGGCGAGGCTGCTCTGCGAGGGGAGCTCGAGGTTGACGCTGAGCCTGTCTGCCAGGCGGCCGAGCTGGTCGATGAGCTCTGGGGAAGAGCCGGGCACGGCCTTGGCGTGGATATAGCCCCTGAAGCCATGGACATGCCTGAGCAAGGAGAGGGTCCGAATCATGAGCTCGGTCGTGTAATCGGGCGATTTCAGGACGCCCGAGCTGAGGAAGAGGCCTTCTATGTAGTTGCGCCGATAGAACTGGATAGTGAGATCGGCGAGCTCTTCGGGAGAAAACGCGGCACGGGGCACCTCGTTGCTGCAGCGGTTGACGCAATAGGCGCAATCGTAGACGCAGACGTTGGTGAGGAGGACTTTCAGCAGCGAGATGCAGCGGCCGTCGGGGGTGAAGCTGTGGCAGCACCCGGAAAAGCGGACGTCCCCGAGCTTTCCCGCTTTCGACGAACGCGACGAACCCGATGACGTGCAGGCGACGTCGTATTTTGCCGCATCGGCCAAGATATCGAGTTTCGTCATGAGGTCCATACGTACGTCCGTTCGCTCTAACCTGTACATCATAATCAAACACGTGTTCGATGTCAACAAGTGTGTGATATGATGCAGAGAACCTGGAGCTGCTGTTCGCACCTTGATTGTTCGCCCTGTCTGGGGGCAGGAGGATTACGCTCGACGCGCCGTCGCCTCGAACTAACTTTTCCGCCAAGGTCGGGCGGAAAAGTGGATTTCTCGGCTCCTTTGGCTTAACCTCGCTCCACCCTCCTGCCCCCGACCGGGACTGCTGGGATGTGAACAACCTGACGCAAGCCCAGGAGGACTCAGGTGGAGGGCGAGGGTGCTCGCTTGGCTTCGGTTAACCTATGAAGTATTGAAGAAAGTATCTGCAGAATCGCTCGCACCCTCGTCCACCGCCTGAGTTCTCTTGGATTGCGTTAAGTTTTGCATGCACAAACGTGAGCGAACGATAGAAAGGGCATAAGCATGACGCTTCGCGGCATCCTCTTCGACAATGACGGCACGCTCGTCGATACTCACGACCTCATACTCTCGAGCATGCGCCACACCACACGCGTGGTCTTGGGCCATCAGCTGCCTGACGAGCAGCTCATGGCGAAAGTCGGCATACCGCTTGCAGATCAGATGATGGATTTCGCTTCGAGCATCGAGCAGCGCGACGAGCTGCTGCGCGTGTATCGCGAGCACAACCACGCGCATCACGATGCGGCGATAACGGCGTTCCCCGCCGTGCTCGACGGCGTGCGCCAGCTTGCAGATGCCGGGTTCAAGATGGGCGTGGTCACGTCCAAAAAGGCGCCGTTGGCGACGCGCGGCCTGCAGATCACCGGTATCTGGCCCTACATGGACTGCCTTGTTGGCCCGGATGACTGCCAGAAGGCCAAGCCCGAGCCCGACCCCATCTTGCTGGGGGCTGACATGCTCGGACTCGAACCGGCCGAGTGCATGTACGTGGGCGACAGCCCCTTCGACATCCATGCGGGCAACGCTGCCGGTTGCACGACCGTCGCCGCCCTATGGGGGATGTTTGCCGCCGACGAACTTGAGGCCGAGAAGCCAGGTTACTCTTTCGAATCGTTTGAGGATTTCGCCGACTGGGCTCTCCAACTGTGAAAAACAGAGCCCCCGAGCTTATCCCATCTGCGTAGTTCGATTTCGGTTCGTTTCGGGCAAATGGGACAAGCTCGGAGGCTCTGAGAGGAAGAGGAGCGACGGAAGACGTGTTAAAACTGGGTTGTTCCGCCGCGCAAAGTCGGGTGAGCGCGATGCGGCTGGCTCACCCTCTCTAGAAAACCAGGTTTTTGGCGCAAGCCGAGGTAGCCGTTTTTATCTGAAAGGTAAGGGCACAGAGGTTCTTGTTGCAAATTGCTTTTTCCGATGAAGATTCGCTTTTTCGACGAAAACATCGGGCCTCCTCCCAATGCTACTCGGCAACTTTCCCGTCTTCAATGTTATCGAGCTCTGCAATGTGGCTAACCACCTGCATACCAAGGGGCGTAACGGTGTAGCCGCTACGCGCCCGGTATTTCTGAATGCACCCCGATGCAACGAGCGATTGCATCAGCGGATTAAGCTTTCCCTTGCTCACGTGGAAAAGCTCTGCAATCTCCTCCTGGCTTTCGCGCACCCGCTTCCCATCCCGTGTATTTGCCTGCAGCTCCTCGAGCAGGCAAAGCAGCCGGAATGAGTCCGAGGTGAACAGGTTCACCAGACCCCGTTGTGCGTTTAAGTGGTTCATTGACCAAAATAATATACTCTAATAAAACAAAAAATCTAGTCTAAATATTATAAAAAATTAGACTATAAGGAATCGAAAGCAAGGAAGGGCGTTTTCCAGCGCAAACAAGTTGTGGCGTCCTTGTGGGTCTTGAAGAACCGATGAATTAAATGTTGCAGTTGTGAACCCGTGATGAACTGCGAATTTGTTCAAAACGTGCAAATGATGTGCCATCATCGTCGAGCTGCCGTGTACAAATTATCCCGTTCTAGTCAACGTTAAAAATCAGCCCGTAAGCTTAATGGCACCGATTGGGCGGTTGCGGCGCTTGGGCGCGCAACGAGCAAATACGGCAAATACGGAGCACGGGATGCTTGCCATCCTGCAGGCATCCCTCCCAATCGGCGAAAGGTTAAATCATATGAAACAGACAAAACGAAGGCTTCCTTCGCTGGCCCTTGCTTTCTGCATAATCCTGATGCCTCTTTCCGCATTCGCGGCCGACGAAGGGGCAGCGGGGGCGGGAACCAGCCTTTTAGCGGGTCAACTGGATAACGCTGCCGATGACGAATCTTCTTCCAAAGCCTCTGAGGAGGCGGCGTTGGCCGAGCAGCGCGAACAGCAGGTACAGCAGGAGAAGCACGAGCGCGAGAAAGCCCAAGAGCAGCTGAGACAGCAGCTCGATGGCTTAGAGGTCGAAAGGCAGGAGAAAGCGGAAGAGGAAGCCCGCCGCGCGGAAAACGAGAAGAAGGCCGTCTCCGACAAGATCCTGAAATACGACAAGAAGGCTATTGCGCAGATAGGCACTCAGGAACAAACCGGCCACACCATCTGCTGCCCGTCCTTCTCGTGCGCTTACGGTGACGCGGTTCTGGACGGCACCGTCCACGATCACTCGTATTACACCTGTTCATGCTGCACTTGGAACGATTGGGGCGGTGGAGGCTCGGTTAGCCGAAGCGCTGGATCGAGTGAAAAGCTCCTACGCGAAGCGTATGACCAGATAGCCAAGGGCAGGCCGACGGTCATCCACGTGGCGCACGGAGGCGGCGAACATTGGATTTGCCTCATCGGGTACAAGAACGTCAAGGACCCCGACCATCTCGAGCTTTCGAATTTCATCGCCCTCGACCCGTGGGATGGCGCCCAGATCACCGCAAGTGACCGTTACTCCCTATACGGCGACTGCTGCCAACACATCTCGAGCCGCTAAGGGCTTTCGCGTTGTAGCCGCCGATAGATTGTCGGTTTGGGCTAGTCGGCTACTCTTTCCCGTTCCAACAGTACGTGCAGATCTTGTTCCGGTCGATACCGATGGCCTCCAGCATGCCGTCGAGCGATTGGTAATTCAAGCTGTCGAAGCCCATGCTCTCGCATATGGTCTTGACCAGGCACTTGCCACGCTCGGTTGACGGATTGATGTATTCGTCCAAGTGCTCCGTGCCCTCGTCGCCTTCAAGCTTGTGCACGATGCGGCGGGCGAGAAGGTCCATGACCGACCTGTTGCGCGAGAACGTCAGGTACTTGCATCCGAACATGATGGGCGGGCAGGCGCTGCGCATGTGCACCTCTTTCGCGCCTGACTCGTAGAGGAATTCCACCGTGTTCTGCAACTGCGTGCCGCGGACGATGGAGTCGTCCACGAACAGGAGCTTCTTTCCCTCGATGAGCTCGGGGACAGGTACCTGCTTCATGGTTGCGACGCGGTTGCGCATTTCCTGGTTCGCTGGCATGAAGGAACGTGGCCAGGTGGGGGTGTACTTGATGAAGGGGCGGCCGAACGGCATGCCGGATTCCTGCGCATAGCCGATCGCGTGGGGGGTTCCAGAGTCGGGAACGCCGGCAACGTAGTCCACCTCCGGCAGCTCTCCGCGCTCGCGTTCCTCGCGGGCCATGATGGCGCCGTTGCGATAGCGCATGACTTCCACGTTCTCGCCTTCGTAGTTCGAGTTCGGGTAGCCGTAATACACCCACAAAAACGCGCAGATCTTCATGTCCTCGCCAGCGGGCACGAGCGTTTCGTACCCTTCGGAGGTGATGCGCACGACCTCGCCAGGGCCCAGCTCGTAGGCGTCGACGTAACCGAGCTTGTGGTACGCGAACGACTCGAACGACACGCAACAGCCGTCATCGTCGCGCCCGATGAGGACGGGAAGGCGCCCCAGGTTGTCCCTAGCTGCGTAAATCGCGCCATCTGCGTCCATGACGAGCAATGTGAGCGAGCCGTCGATTTCCTCTTGGGCGAACTTGATGCCCGACACGAAATCGCTCTTGCGGTTTATGAGTGCCGCGACGAGCTCCGTCGTGTTCACGCCGCCGGAAGACATGGCGGTGAACTGGTGCTTTCCGTCGCTCAAGTAGCGGTTTACCAGCTGTTCGGCATTGTTGATGCAGCCAACCGTCGTAATGGCGAACACGCCGAGGTGCGAGCGCATGAGCAGGGGTTGCGGGTCGGTATCCGAGATGCAGCCGATGCCCGAGTTGCCGTGCATGCTGGGCAGGTCTTCCTCGAAACGGGTTCGGAACGGCGTGTTCTCGATAGAGTGGATCTCGCGTTGGAAGGCGCCGTTGCCGTCGTAATAGATGAGACCGGCGCGACGTGTGCCAAGATGGGAGTGGTAGTCAACTCCGAAGAACACGTCGTACACCACATCGCGCTTCGATGCCGCACCAAAAAAACCGCCCATAATCCCTCTCCCACCATTCGTAAAGCTAGTTAGTGCGAGTATAGTACGAGCGCCGCGCAATGCCAGTAGGGAAAGCGTGAATTCCCAGCAAGGCGAGGGAGGAGATGGGGGAATCCTTTATTTTATGTGGCGAAAGGCGGTAACCCGTATAATTCAGGTAATGTTTCAACATTGTTTCTTTGCTGTGCGATGCAGATTCGGGGGTCGTGATGGGAAGGCGCAAAGGGCGTGCGGGGCTGGTTGCAGCAGTCGCGTCAGCACTATGCCTTGCCCTAGTCGCGGTGGCTGTCAGCGTGGGGGTTGGCGGTTTGCAGGAGCTCGGTGCAGCTGTGGTCACCGGGCGTATCGGGGTCTCGAATGCCAGCGTTTCAGCGTCGATGGGCGGTGCATCCGTCTCGCCTGAAGAAGCCGGTGAAGAGGACGTTGTCGCAGAAATCGATGACGACGAGCCGCGTTACGCCGATTCTGGCGAGGATACAGGCCTGTGGGATACTTCCGAATGCAGGTCAGGAGAGGTTCTTGTCCAGGTTGCCGAGGGCGTGACGGCCGACGAGCTGAACGAACAGTTATCGAATCTCGACTTCGTCTCCACGTCGCAGGTTGCCTCGGATGACATGGCGCTCGGATGGGTGAAACTCGAGGTGTCCGAGGGCAAGAGCCTCGACGAGCAAATTTCCGCCCTCAAATCGACGGGCGCTGTCTCAGATGCCCAGCCGAATTTCGTGTATCACCTGCTTGAGGATGAAGCTACGGTAGCATCGGCAGGGAATTCGCAGCAAGTGCCCCTGGCGGCGGGCTCTTCGAGCCTGCTAACGCAAGGGGCCATCAACGACGTAGTTGCGCTCAGGGCGGAGAACGACTGGTGGCTTAGAGCGGTTGGAGCGTACGAGGCTTGGGGCAAACGCAAGACGCTCGGCGCGGTTACCGTTGCAGTGATCGATACCGGATGCGCAACCAATCACGAAGACTTATCGCCAGTTATTGCCGCCGCCAATTGCTATAACGCGCTTACCGGCGCAACGGGAAAAGCGGCTGTTGCCGACGTCGATGGCCATGGAACACATGTGGCGGGCATTGTCTCGGCAGTTCCCAACAATCGTCTAGGCATCGCCGGCGTCTCGTATGGCGCAAGCATCATGCCGGTTAAGGCCGTGGCCAAGAAGACCACGGATACGTCAAGTCTCATCAAGGCTTACAGTTTCATCATGCGCAAACGCCAGGCGGGCGTGAACGTTCGAGTCGTGAACGTGAGCTTGGGCGGTTCCAGCGGTTATGATGCGGCTCTCATGCGTGCCATTGATAAGGCGTATTACGAGTACGGGATCCTATCGGTGTTCGCCGCCGGCAACGATGGCGAATCGGCTCCGTACTACTGTTTCCCAGCTGATTTTTCGGAAGTGGGCTTGAGCGTGATCAGCGTCGGGCGATCTACGGCCGCCTCTAAGCGTGGCTCCCGGGACTCCTCGTCAAACTACAACGTCGGTTCCGAGAAGACCAAGTCGCTTTCGGCTCCAGGAGCGGGGATTGTCAGCACTTATCCGGTTGCGCTGTCGAGGGGCGCTGAGTTTGGCGCTGGATACCATTATCTCTCGGGCACCTCGATGGCTGCTCCGGTTGTTTCCGGTATAGCGGCGTTGGCGTGGGCCCAGAACCCATCCCTCACTGCGGGGGAAATGAAAAGCCTGCTATGCTCAACTGCTGCGGATATCCTGCGGTCAAATGGAGCTGGCGTGGGTTTTGATGCCCTAACGGGCTATGGGCTGGTTCAAGCTGACAGTGCCGTCTCGAACGCAAAGACCAGGTTCCTTAGAGGCAAGGATGCCGTAGCCAATGGATCGTCCATCAAGTTGAGAACGACGCAATCCGGATCGTGGTCGTGGTCGTCCGACAACAGGGCGGTGGCCGTGGTTGATGGCGCTGGAAAGGTTACTGGCCGGTCGCCCGGAGAGGCGGTCATAAGTGCTGTGAATAGCTCAACTGGAGCGAAGGCCAGCAAGACGGTAGTCGTTTACGGCGCCAGCATTACAGGCTCTTCTAGAGTCCAGGCGGGAAAGACTACTGCCCTTAAAGCTCTCATATCTCCGATCTCGATGTGCACCTGGACTTCTTCAGACACGTCGATTGCTACGGTTGGAGCTACGACGGGGAAAGTCAAGGGCAAGAAAGTCGGAACCGTAAAGCTGAAAGCAAGGCTTACCGCTGCGCCTCATGTGGTGATATCGAAAAAGATGACAGTCGTACGCGGGGTTAATCCTATGGCTTTGACCTCAAACGTGAAGACGGTCAAACGCGCGGACGTGAAGAAGAGGGCGAAGACCGTTTCCGGGGCTATTTCGTTTAAGCGTAAAGCGGAGGGCCGCGTGACGTATTGCAAAGTGGCGAAAAAATCGTCGTCGAGGCTTTCAATCAATACGAAAACAGGAAAAGTCACTGTCAAGAAGGGCACAAAGCGTGGCACCTATAAAATGAGAGTGAAGGTCTGCGCCTCAGGCAACGCTTCCTACAAGCCACGCGTCCGCTACGTGACGGTTGTGATCAAGGTCAAGTAGCCTGTCCGGACATGATTGCTTTCTGTTTCCTCTGTGCGAATACAATTGAAATACCGTGCAAATTGACTATTGTTGCCTTGGCTCCTTAAGACGCCCCGGTTACGTAGGTATACTTGCCAATGCTGCGAAGTCAAAGCTTGTGCAAAGCCGAGAATGGACGGAGGATTATATGAAACGGGCTGCTCTAGTCGCAACGATGTTAGCCTGCGCTTTCACGCTAGCCTTAGCTGGTTGCTCAGGAGGCGCCACCAAGGCAGATGAGGAAACCGTAAAGGGCTTTTGGGCTCTTGAAGACCAATCCTTGGGTTTCACCGCGGGGTTGAGCTTGGAAGAGGGAAATGTCGCCGAACTCCTGATCGCAGACTCATTTTTTGAAGGAAACTGGGCTATTGAAGGCTCGGATGTGAAGCTCACCCTTGAAGATTCTTCTGCGACGCCCGTCAGCGCACACCTCAACGGGGATAAGTTGGTCCTTGGCTCGGATCAGGGCTCGCATCTCGTTTTCGTGAGAGGGAATGAGGATGAGTTCTATGAGGCATATGACGCGCAGACAGATGAACTGTCATCTGTCGACGCCGCCGAGCTGGGTCTTTCCGACAGCGTCGAGATAGTAGAGGAGAAAATCGACAGCATAGAGCCTGTTTCAATAGCCGATGACTCCACCGTGAAAATCGAAGTGACCGGCAAAGGTACCGATTTTACGGCCGATCCTGGATACCGTCTATCCATAACGAACAAGACCAAAGAACCCTTCTTCCTTGCCGCCGAGGGGAATTTCAAGGTAAATGGCAAGGAAATCGAAACCGGTCTTGGCGATTCGATTGATGCTGGCGCCACTGTTGAGACGTTCCTGTACTTTAGCAAAGATGATTTGGGCGGAAGCGTGGAGGCTCTGAAAGACGTGGAAGGCAAGATGACCATCATCGATGACGCCACCGATAAGGAGCTCGGTTCCTACACCTTCAAGATGGATTAAACGAGCAAGCAACCATGTTGCCCAATCTCCGGCTGGAATTGAGCACGGTATAAGCAAATTGTGAATAACGACGTATGCGGCGGGCCAGGATTCACCTGGTCCGCTTCGTATCTGCGCCTAAATGCGCTATCATGCGCCATAGCGCTCCGAACGCTTTCACATCGAGGTTGGTAAACGCAGCACGGAAGGCGCATGTGGCACAAAACGACTTGATATTGAATCGCTATGAGCCGATTGGCACGGCGGGTGAGGGCGGCTTCGGCACCGTTCAGGTGGCGTGGGATCCGCGTATCCAACGCAAGGTTGCCATCAAGACCATTCGGCTGACGGCCTTGGATGCGGCACGGGCTTCCTTGCCAGGCGCGCAGGCGGTTTCCGATATCTCGACGGCGGACCGCTGGCATGGGGTTCAACCGTGGGACGAGTTCTTGAGCGAGAGCATGCCGGGGGAATCATCTCCGGCTGACCCGATCGTGCCGTCCGGCGATTTCGATTACGAGGGCGAAGATGCTGCCAGCAGCATCCCTTCCGACCAGGTGACCTCGATGTCCCATGTGCCGGGCCTTGACGAGGCGCGCACCGCGGCCATGCTCGCGGATCCGCGCATCGTGACCGTGTACGACTTCGAGGTGCGCGGCAGGACCGCGTACCTCATCATGGAGTACATCGAGGGGATAACCCTGACGCAGCTTCTTGCCGATTACGCCAACTACCTGACGCTCGATATCGTCGCGGCGGTGTTCGATTCGGTGGCGGGGGCTTTGTCGGCAGCTCATGAAGCCGGCGTGCTGCACCTCGACATCAAGCCAGACAACATCCTCATCAACGCGCAAGGCCAGGTGAAGGTGACCGATTTCGGCCTCGCCACGCTTGCTGACGCCTCGGGCGGCGGCAAGGCAGGCGGGGGAACCATCGGCTACATGCCACCGGAGCAGATTCGCCGTGAGAAGCTGGACGCGCGGGCCGACGAATGGTCTTTGGCATCGGTTACCTACGAGATGCTCACCGGGTCGAATCCCTTCCGCGTGAAGGGGCTCGACGCCGCCCAGGAGGCTATCGAGGAAGCGGAGCTCGTGCTTCCCTCGCTCTGCTGGAAGGACATGGACGAGCAGCTCGACGACGTGGTGTTCTACGCGCTGGATCCCGTGCGCGACGAGCGTTATGCCAGCGTGCAGGATTTCGCGGAGGAGGCCGAGAAGTTCCTCGGCCGTCCCGAGAAGGGCACGGCCCAGCTGAAGCTCATCGTGGAGGACGCGCTTGGGCTCGACGACTGGGAGGATGCCGGAGAAACAGATGAGGACGAGCGCGGATACGACGACGCCTCGAGTGCCTCACCCGGTAGGGGCGGAGGCTTCCTTGATTCGGTTCTCGGTCGGTTCGGGTTTGGCGGCAACGCCTCTGCAGCGGCCGAGCCCCGTCGTCCTTCCCCTTCGCGGCAAAGCCCTGAATTGCCGCCTGCGAGGAGGGGCTTGACCGAGCGCTTCCTCGATCTGCTCGACGATTCCGAGTCGGGAGCTGGAGCTGTACGCGCTGGTCAGGGCGATTTCGAGAACGCTGACGCCGCAGAGTACGAGCCACGCGCTCCACACGTGCCCCTCGGGTCCCGGGTTTCGGATCGCACGACCTGGCTGGCCTCCCATGCCCTCGGAGCTGTTGGCAGTGGTTTCATCGCCGCCTTGTCGTTTGCCAACATGCAGCCGATTTCCACGGCGCTGGGTCCTGGATCCGTGTACGTCATCATTGCGCTGGTAGCCGTGGTCGGCCTGCTGGGCGCGATCAAGTCGCATATCGGGGCGCTGGTATCCCTGTGCCTGCTGGGCATAGCGCTTGTCATGTGCGGACATCCGATTGTCGGAGCCGTCCTTCTCATAACTACCGTGGGCTGGTGGTACACGATTGGCCACGACGGTGCCGCTTCGGCCAATGTGGCCCTTCTCCTGCCGCTTGCTGGAGCCCTTGGCGGTGCGACCGTCGTCCCGTTCTTCGCGGGCGCCACGCTTCCCCCGCTTCGCGCGCTGGCGACGACGCTGTTCGTCGCCGTGCTCGCCGTGATCTTCGCGGGTTTCGGATCCATGTCCATTCTGGACTGGGGGGCCCTCAGTCACTGGGATATCGTCCGAGCAGATGTTTCAGGCTCAATTATTCGCACGTTGAGCAGGGCTGATACATGGACGACTATTGCCAGCTGGGCCGGGGCGGCGGCCGTGCTCTCGCTCATGCGCTTGCGCGATTCGAAAGCCCTGAACGTTGTCAGCACCGCTTTGGCGCTCGTCATCGTCTTGGCGGGCTCGCTCGTCCTCACTGGCCCGACGCCGCAGGTCATCGTCTCTGCCATCCTCGCCGCTGCCGTCCTGCTTGCTGTTGAAGTTTAAATTGATGCTCTGCTTCTTGCGGCTTGATTCACCCATCCGCTTAAGCGCGGGCTAACCGCTCCTGCGCTCCGGCGCGGCAGCACAGGAATTGTCCGGGGGAAAGCTGAAGCTTTCCCGACCTCGCTGAAAACGAGCCACTGGCTCGTTTTCCGGGCGCTCGGTCCAGAACTCGCCGCCTTCGGCGGCTCAGACAGTCCTCGCTCCCGCCGCGCCTGCGCTTGTCGCAGCCCGCGAAACAGCGTCGGGGCGAATCGAGCTGCATATGTCGGATGTGAACTCGAGGTGTTACGGCCGCAGGGAGGTGTCCGACGAGGCCTTCTGAGCGCCTTCGGACAACCGCGCGCATAAGAAGGCGGCGATACCCGCAAGCGCGGGGGACATCGAGGCGCACTGCCAGGAAGTCGCTCTGGATGCCGCCTTCTATTAGCGCGGTTGGTAGGAGGAAAAAAGCGAAGCGGCCTCGGAGGGCGCCTCCCTGCGGCCGTGCTGAGTCAGATTACGCTTTGAGGAGGGCTGCGACTTTGCCGAGCAGGAGCTCGAAGCTGACGCCGCGCTCCTGGAAATGGGGCTGCTTGGTGGACACCTCGATGGCGTCGCGGGTGAGGTTTCCTGCAAACCAGGCGGCTTCGAACAGGGATTTACCCGCCATGATGCCCGCGAGCAAGCACGAGCAGTACAGGTCGCCGGTACCGTGCAGCATGTAGGGGATGAACTCGTTGTGCACCTCGAAGGCGTCGCATTCAACGCCGCCGACGAAGTTGCGGATCTGGTTCTCGCCTTCGCGCTGGATGCCCTTCAGCACGACGTTTTTCGCGCCTTTCGAGATGAGTGCGTCGATGAGGTCCTTCGCCTGGTCATCGGAGATGTTCGTGCCCGTCCACTCGCGGCCGAGGATGATGGCGGCTTCGGTCAGGTTCGGCGTGAGGATATCCGCTTCGCAGGCGAGCTCGGCCATGGCGTTGCAGAGCTCGGGCGTGTAGGTGGGGTACACCTGGCCATGATCGGCCATGACGGGATCGACCACGCGCAGTGCGTTCGGGTACGTGGCATAGATGTCGCGGATGATGTCGACCTGCTCCGGCGCTCCCAAGAATCCGGAGTAGACGGCGTCTATCTCGACTTCGATGCCCTTCCAGGCGGCTAGGTAATCGGTGAGGATGTTGGTCGTGTCGTGCATGTACCAGCCGGGAAACGCGGTGTGGGACGAGAACAGGCCGGTGGGAACGGGGCAGACGTCCACGCCTGCTGCCGAAAGCACGGGGATGGCGATGCCCAGCGAGCACTTCCCGTATCCGCAGAGATCGTGCACGGCGGCGATTCGCGGGATGTATTCAAGGTCGCGCTTGTATAGCGTGGGGGTATGGGGCGATTGGACGATGCTCATGCGGAATCCTTTCAAGCTAACGGATTTTTAGGGAGTATAGTATCGGAACTGCTCATCGGAGAACACGATCTTGTTGTAATTAGTGTAATTAGTGTAATTAGAGTCAACAATTTGAAGGAAAATGTGGAAAAGGGTCTGACCCTTTTCCACATTCTTGGAATCCTGTGAGCGTTACTCGGCCCCTTCGCCATCATCGAAGAACGACCATTCGTCATCGTCGTCGTTGGGGCCACGGTCAACGTACGTCTTGCGCGTGCGCAGCTCAAGAACAGCGGCGATGGCAATGCAAACGACGAGCGAAATGGCCACGAGAACGCCAATGCCTACATACGTCTCGAACAGGAAGTGGTATATTGCGCCGAAATCCATCGTGTTCGCCTTGCCTATCTCGTTTTCCACGTCGGTTTATTGTAACGGTAATACTAGCACGTGTTTTTGACCTATACTGATTCCCATCCTAAATCGAAAGGGAGTGCATACGCCTATGTTGGATATCAAGTTTGTCCGAGAGAACCAAGAAGCCGTGGCCCAGGCCATGAAGAACCGTCATGCCGCATGGGATGCTGAAGGATTTGCCGCCATGGACGAGGCACGCCGTGCCTCCATCATGAAAGAGGAGACGCTGCAGGCTGAGCGCAACACGCTTTCCAAGCAGATCGGCCAGCTCATGAAAGAGGGCAAACGCGATGAGGCAGACGCCGCCAAAGCGCGTGTTGCACAGATCAAAGAGGAGCTTGCCTCGGTGAGCGTCGAGCGGGAGGAAATCGACGCCAAGCTGCGCGACCTGCTGCTCCATACGCCGAACATGCCGTCCGACACCACGCCCGTCGGCGACGACGAGGACGACAACCCCGAGGTGCGCCGCTGGGGCACGCCGACGCAGTTCGATTTCGAGCCCAAAGCGCATTGGGACTTGGGCCCGGAGCTCGGCATCATCGATTTCGAACGCGGCGTGAAGCTGGCGGCGAGCCGCTTCATCGTCCTCGGCGGCCTGGGCGCCCGCCTCGAGCGCTCCATCATCAACTTCATGGCCGATACGCATACGAGCCGTGGCTACAAGGAATGGTGGTTGCCGGTAATGGCCAATGCCCGCACGATGACGGGCACGGGGCAGCTTCCCAAATTCGAGAACGACATGTTCAAGACGTTCGCCACCGACATGGAGGGTAACTCCACGCGCGAGGGCGACAACCTCTACCTCATCCCGACCGCCGAGGTGCAGCTGACCAACCTCCATGCCGAGGAGACGCTCGACGCTTCGGAGCTGCCCAAGCACTACTGCGCATTCACCCCGTGCTTCCGCGAGGAGGCCGGCAGCGCCGGGCGCGACACGCGCGGGCTTATCCGCGTGCACCAATTCGACAAAGTCGAGATGGTCAAGGTCTGCAAGCCCGAGGATTCCTTCGACGAGCTCGAGGCCATGGTCGCCGACGCCGAGAACATCCTGCAGCAGCTGGGCTTGCCGTATCGCGTGATCACCCTCTGCACCGGTGACTTGGGGTTCTCGGCCACGAAAACCTATGACTTGGAAGTCTGGCTGCCCTGCTACAACGGCTACAAGGAGATTTCCAGCTGCTCGAACTGCACCGATTTCCAGGCGCGCCGCATGGGTATGCGCTACAGGGATCCCGAGTCCTTCAAGGGCACGCGTTACGTCCACACGCTGAACGGCAGTGGCTTGGCGGTTGGGCGCACCATGGCGGCCATCATCGAGAACTACCAGCAAGCTGACGGCTCCGTGAAGGTTCCTGACGTGCTCGTTCCCTACATGGGTGGCGTCGAGGTCATACGTCCAGAAGCCTAGGTTCGGCAAGTTCGCCTATGACGAAAGAGAACACGCAGAGCGGCACGTCCGACGCACAGGCGGGTACGCCCGACGAGGTGCGTGGACGCTCTGCCGTCCGCAAGCCGCATGCGCGCAAGTCGGTGCGCTCGCAGGGCGGTTCTCGTGTCATGGCGAAGCAAGCGCCCGCTTCCGGCGACGATGCCAAGGCCACCGAGCCGTCCGCGCAATCTGAGCAGGCGCCATCTCAGCCTTTGGAGCCGTTGCCGCAGCCCGATAAATCGGCTGCGGTCGATTTGTCGAAGAGCCTCCCCAGCATCGAGCTTCCCGATTCCGAAGCCGACGACGAGCAGGAGGGGCCCTTGGCTGAAGCCGGGGCTCCTGCCTCCGATGGTGAGGAACCCCCTGAGGAGGGAGAAGACGAGGCTGTCTCCGATGGGGAAGAGGGCAAGAGCGCCGAGGGCGAAGAGGCCTTGGGAGACGGGAAGAAACGCAAGCGTTTCAGCGTGAAACCGGGAAGCATCCGCATCGTGGTGTTCGCGCTTTTCGCCTTCTTGATCTTGGCTGCAGTCGCATGGGCGAGCTTCTTCGCCTGGGATCGGTGGGGACGTTACGACGATCATGCCGATATCCAGGGCGAATGGTACGTCGATGGCACCGCTGCCCTGGTAACCATCGACGAGAACGCCATACACCTCGACGAACATGTGGCGTATGCGTACGAGCTGAACGAGCACGACAAGACCATCAAGTTCTCGTTTGGAAGCTGGGAAGGGCAAGGGCGTTACCGCTTCAGCGACGACCGGCGCCGTCTTCTGGTCATCGACGGCGAGTTCACCAGCATGGGCAACTTGCTCGATGACCTGGCTCAGCCGTTCGACGAGATGGCGGTTGTCGGGTCCCGCTCGGCGCTCGCCTCAGGCGAGGGAGCCGTGAGCGGCTCGGGTTCCGCGGAAGCAGTCCCGGCGGCTTCCGGCGAGAGCGCCTCGTCGGCATCTCCCCAGGCCTCCTCGAGCGCAAGCGCATCAGCCGGGGCGTCTTCTTCGGGTGGCGGCAAGTCCGAAGGCACGGAAGTGGGCTTGAGCTTGTTCAGCCGCGATCCCGACCCGGCTGCTTTGGAGGCGAAGGAGGCCGCCGAGAAGGCGGCCAAGGAGAAGGCTGAAGAAGAGGCCAAGAAGGCCAAAGCCGAAGAAGATGAAGAAGAGGAGTACGAGTACTACGATACCACGGACGAGGTCGAGTACACATCGGACAGCACAGAGGAAGAGCAGTCCTCCGAAGAAGAGGGGGAATGGGACGAGGAAGGCTCCGAGGAGGATGGCGTGTAAAGCCATGGCGAGCGTCTCTGAAATGGAAACGAGGAGCAAACCCGGCCTTCGCAAGCGCATTTCCGTTACGAGCATAGTGGTGAACACCGGCCGCCTCGTCTGCGAGGTGTCCGTTCCCGACTCGTCGTTTCGTCACACGAATAGCGCCATCGCCCAACGCCTGTCCGTTTGGTTCCCCTCTTTGAGGCATCACGCCTGCGTGAACGCCGTTGGTCGCACCTTTGGGTGCGTGATGGAGCGCACGTCAATGCCGCACGTGCTCGAACACTTGGTCATCGAGCTGCAAACGCGTGCTTCGGACGATCCCCGGGCGACGTTCGTCGGCACGACCGAATGGGTGGACGAGGCGGCTGGCATCGCGCGCGTTCAGGTGAGCTACCTCGACGACCTCCAAGCGCTTCGTGCGCTTTCCGAGGCGCTCGACATTCTCAACGGCATTGACGAAGGCTGACAAAACCTTATGCTCTTTGCCTGCCCGGCCAGCTCGCATTCGGCCCGCAGGCCTCCCTTTCGGGCGGCCCGACCGAAGGGGTTCGCCTACAGCCCTCCGGCGGTAATGACCCGACTTACACGCAGCTTGTTCCTGACTGCGCTTCGCGCATTCAGGAAGTAGTTCTGGAAGTATGCACGGGGGCAAGCTGAAGCTTGCCCGTCCTCGCTGAAAACAGCCCACAGGGCTGTTTTCCGGGCGCTCGGACCCTGCGGAAGCGGCTCACCCCTCCGGTCGGGCGACCCGAATAATCCGGCACGGTGTCCGGGTGCTAGTAGGGTTCCTACGTGATTCTTTGACGAAACGAAGCACATTCGAAACTTTGCTGTGCTAACCTGATGCGCATTATGGATGCACACATTAAATTTGAAACGGCACCTTACAAGGTTGCCAAACGTATAACGAAAATGCGCCCCTCGGCAGTTCGTTTGCTCTTTGCCGCAGCTCAACGCGACGATGTCATTTCGTTGGCGGGCGGTATGCCGGACGTGTCGCTTCTGCCCAAGAGCGCTGTGCGCAAAGCTGCGAAAGCGGCCGTGGATGCTCAGGCAACTACGTTGCAGTACGGCGGGACGAACGGCGTGCTGGCCACGGCGGCCACGTTCTGTGATACCGTGCGTGACATAGGCATTCGCCACAAACCCGAGAACGTCATCATCACCACGGGCGCACAGGAGGCGCTCGACCTCGTCGCGAAGACGTTCTGCGACCCGGGTGACATCATCTTGACCGAAGGCCCCACCTACCTCGGCGCAATCCAGGCGTTCTCGGCGTACGAGCCCGAGATTCGCACCATCCCCTTCGACGAGGACGGCATGCGGATGGATTTGCTCCAAGCCGAGCTCGAGCGTATCGGAAAAGACAATCCGAAGCTGAAGTTCCTCTACACGATCCCGAACTTCCAAAACCCAGGTGGCGTCACCATGTCCCCAGAGCGCAGGAAGAGGTTGCTGGAGCTCTCTCGCGAATACGATTTCATCGTGGTGGAAGACGATCCGTACGGCCGGCTTCGCTACGAAGGCGGGCATTGCCTTCCGTTGCGCGCGCTGGACGATTCGGTTATCTACCTCGGGACCATCTCGAAGACCTTCGCGGCAGGTCTGCGCGTGGGCTGGATCATGGCGCCTCCGGGCGTTATCGCCAAGATCAACCTTGCGAAACAGGGGACCGATCTGTGCGGAAGCGTGTTCGACCAAGTCATGGCGGCGGCGTACTACAACGAGACGCCTTGGCAGAACACGCTGCAGAAGTTCGTGAAAACGTACGACAGGCGCCGCAGGGCCATGTTCGAGGCTCTTGACGAGTACTTCCCTCCCGAGACCAAGTGGACGCACCCCGAAGGCGGCTTCTTCGTGTGGGTCACGTTGCCGTCTTACGTCGACGCGAATTCGATGCTGGCGGAAGCGCTCGATCACGGCGTCATCTACGCGCCGGGCGATTCGTTCTACCCCGATGGCAGGCGTGGACGCAATTGCATGCGCCTGAACTTCAGCTACGAATCACCCGAGAACATCCGCGAGGCGATTCGCCGTTTGGCCGAGGTGATCGAGGACAGGTTGGAGCTGTATCGCGCCTTCATCGCTGCCGGTGCTCTGCCGAACGCCGGGCTGGACGATTGATTGACATTGAAGGGGTCAGTCCCCTTTTACGACAAAAAGCATTAATGGGGACTGTCCCCTTCAATGCTTTTTCAGAGAAATGGAGTAGGTAATGGCAAAAGTCGCAGTGCTGATGGGCGGCAACTCGTTCGAACGCGAGTTCTCGCTGATCAGTGGCAAGAATATTTGCGCAGCGCTGGAAGAGGCGGGACATCGCACCGTGCCTTTGGACACGAATGCCCAGCTGGTGCCCACTCTGCGCAGCGAGCGGCCGGATGTTGTGTACAATGCGTTGCACGGCAAGCACGGCGAGGATGGAACCATCCAAAGCCTGCTGGAGTTCCTCGACATCCCCTTCGTCGGTTCTCCTGCAAGCGTATGCCATCGTTCGTGGAACAAGGACGCGCTGCACTCCTCCATCAACAAGTACCGCCAGATTTCCGGCGAGACCGACGGCGTGGCCTCATGGCCTCCGGGCGTCTATATCGCTGCCGATGCATTTAAGCAGATGGGCGCGGCAACCGCTCTCGACCTCATCGAGAAGCGCATTCCCGGTGGTTACCCCGTGTGCGTAAAGCCTGCGCATGGCGGGTCGGCTCTGGGCGTCCATCGCGTCGATTGCCAAGATGACCTGGGAGAGGCGATTCTCGATGCGCTTTCCTACGACGATGCCGTGAACATCGAGCAGTGGGTCGAAGGAGTCGAGCTCGCCGTGTCGATCATCGGCACCGGCTGGGATGCCCGTGCGCTTCCCCCTGTCGAGATAGTTCCCCGTCGGGGCTTCTTCGACGCCGAGGCGCGCTTGAACCACGAGCTCGTCGACTTCTACTGCCCGGTCCGCCTCGGGTCGCTTTGGAGCAACGACGAGGAAGCTCAGGCTATCCGCGCAGAAATCGAGCGCGCCGCGCTGGAGGTCTACCGTGCTTACAGCGTTGTTGACCTGGGTCGTATCGACATGATCTGGGACGGTGGGTCTGCCCGCTGCTTCGAGGTGGACGTTTCCCCCGGCATGACCGACCACTCGCTGTTCCCCGCCGCCGTTCGGGCGGCCGGCCTCACGCTTGCGGAGGTGCTCGACGAGCTGGTGTCGCAGTACGCATAGCGAGTCGGAAACACTTGTTACGTCGGATAAAACCGACAGTTATGTAACAAATTGGATGTATCTTGGCCCCCGACGGGTTTGCATACCGTCGGGGGCGCGTATAATCACCTGTATCGCTATTTGAACATCCATTGCAAGGAGGAACGCATGGGCAAGATTAGTAGCTTCATCACGGGCGCTGCCATTGGTGTCGCCGCCGCTTTGCTGCTCGCTCCCAAGACCGGCGAGCAGACGCGCGCACTCGTAACCGAGAAGGCCAATTCCATCGTGGGCGAGGCCAAGGACTTTGGCGCCGGCATGCCCGGTACGGCTCAGGATGTCATCAAGTCGGCTAAGGAAAAGGGAAGCGAGCTCGTGAAGTCGGCCACCGGCGCCGGTCAGGATCTCGTCTCCGGCATCAAGGGTTCCGATGATGCCGCTTCCGCAGAGCCCGATGATGAGCTGCGCGCGAAGATCGAAGCCGCCCGCCAGCGCATCGCCGCCCAGGTTGCCGAGAACGCCGAAGCAAGCGCGGCAGTTGACGGAGCCGGCAGCGCCGACGAGGCCGCCGAATAAAATCGCTCGGACACACGCCCATCTGCAACGTATTTTAAATACGGAATTGCGACGTGCGCCCTAAGCTCGCTGCTGGGGCGCACGCCTGTATACGAGGTGTTGTCTCATGTCCACCCAGATCATCACTACAAAATCCCTCTCTGGCCTAAAAGCCGTCACGCAAGCGAAGGGAAAAAAGATAGGCAAGGTGTACCGCTTCGTCTTCCACCCTTCGGAGAAACGCGTCGTGGGCATATTGGTCAGGCGTCCCGATGCAGCCCTCATGTTCCATCGAAAGGATCTGTTCGTCGCGCTGAACGGCTTTCATGTCGAGGATGGCCAGATCATCGTTCACGATAGCCCGAACGCAACGGATCGCGGGGCATTGAGAGCCCTTGGGGTCAATTGGGACGACTGCGTCATCTGGGTGGGAATGCCGGTGCTCACCAGATCGGAAGAGTTCCTCGGTTACGTCGACGTCGTATCCTTCGACGCTCAAACGGGGGCAGTGCAGAACCTGAAGACCGAGAACGGTGCAACCAACGATGTGATTCTGGGCAAGAGGGTGATACCGGCTCACCTCGTGCAAGGTTTCAAGCAGGGAATCGGCATGGCGCTGGTTCCCACGGAAGGCTACGACGGCGAAGATGAAGAGGAAACAACCCTCAGGGGGGCCATCCTCGTGTCGGACGAAGTGCTCGATCTCCCAGTTGAAGGAGGAGCTGCCGCAGCCGCCGGGAAGGCCACGGCCGTCGTGGCCGATAAGGCCAAAAGAGGAGCCGCCAAAGCCAAGGCCGCCGCAAGCGAGCAGGCCGAGCGTGCGAAACCAACGGTAGCGAAGGTCGCCAAGAGAACGGGCGAAGCCGTCGATGCGGGGACGTTTGCCGTCGGCAGGCAGCTCGGCAGGGCGTCTGGCATGTTCGCGGCGTTCAAGGAGGAGTTCGATAAAGCCTCGAAGGGCGAAGATTAGACGAGAACGGCTCGTGCGTCGAGCCTGTAAGCAAGGCACTGCTAAGGAATACCGTATATGACCGAGCGAAGCGACGAAGTCGGCAAACATGAAGAGTCTCTGCGCGAGCGCCTGGAGGAAAGCGCGCATGAGCAGACCGTCGTGGGAGGTCGCCGGATGGATCGGGCGACCTTGTTCAAGTTTCTCGGATTAATCGCGTTTTTCCTGATCATGCTGGGAATTATTATCGCAGCGTGGCCGTATATCGCAGATGTGTTCACCGAAGGCGGCGTTCAACGGCTTGTCGATAGGGTTCGCAATGCGGGGCCCGCAGGCGTGCTCATCCTGCTTGGCATGCAGTTCCTTCAAGTGGTTGTCGCATTCATCCCGGGCGAAGTCGTGCAGCTGGCGGCAGGCCTCATGTACGGCCCTATCTGGGGCACGATCATCATCCTGTTCGGCTGCGTCATCTCCAGCAGCGTCATCTACCAGCTCGTGCATAGGCTGGGCGCTCCGTTTGTGCAGGGGATGGTCTCGACCGAGCATCTCGAGAAATTCCGAACCTTCGAGGAAACGGGCAAGCTCGACCTGATTGTGTTCGTGCTGTTTCTCATCCCGGGACTTCCGAAAGACGTGTTCACGTATGTGGTTCCCCTCACCGACATGGATTTCAAGAGATTCATCGGGCTCACCACATTGGGTCGTATCCCCGGCGTGGTCGCCTCGACCTACACGGCTGCCGGTATCGCCGATGGGAACATCGTGGGGCCCGTCATCGTCGCCTCGGCCGTGGCGATAATCGCACTCGTCGCCGTGCTGTTCCGCGACAAGATCATGGACTTCTTCGGTCGAGGGTAGGGGAAAGCGATGGCGGTCGATTACCTACTGCGCTCACGTAAGAGCAAAAGTCATGTCGCCGCTGGTTTGCTGGCCATTTTCCTGGGCGTCTTCGGAGTCCACAAGTTCTACCTCGGCTACAACAAGGCCGGTTTCATCATGCTGGCCGTGACGGTTCTGGGGAGTGTCATCACTCTGGGACTTGCCGGCGCCGTCATACAGGTGATCTCGCTCATCGAAGGTGTCATGTACCTTGCGAAATCGCAACCCGAGTTCGACGAGGTCTACGTTTTCAACGAGCGCGAATGGTTCTAATAGGGTGTTGGAATCGAAGCACATCGGGAGGACGTCCTTTCGAACCGCCTCGCTTATTCCCTCCTCCCAACCGCGCTAACAGAAAGCGGCATCCAGAGCGACTAACTGGCAGTGCGCCTCGATGTCCCCCGCGCTTGCGGGTGTTGCCGCTTTCCTATGCGCGCGGTTGTCCGGAGGCGCTCGGAAGGTTCGAAAGGGCGCCCTCCCGATGCGCTTCGGTTCCGCAATCGGGATTAGCTGCAAGCGGCAGGGGGGATAGACCCTATCTCAGGTAGGCGCAATTAGCTACAATATATGGGTCTCTGTTACCTAATTAGGAGGAAACATGCCAACAATCACACGCGAACAGGTTAAAGTCCCTGCCGACGTCTTGCCGGACAGGCGCGAAACGTATGTCGACAACTTCATGAAGGCGACGCGCGGGAGCGGCCATCTCATGCTGTTCGCTTGCGACCAGAAAATCGAGCATCTTAACAAGGATTTCTACGATGGCGGCGACGAGATCGACCTGGCCGACTGCGAGCCGGAGCACCTGTTCAAGATCGCCCGCCAAGGCGTATGCGGTGTCATGGCCGGTCAACGCGGCCTTATCGCCCGCTATGCTGCCGATTATCCCGAGATCAACTACTTGGTGAAGATGAACTCCAAGACCAACTTGGTGCGGACTTCCCAGGAAGATCCGTATTCGCCTCTGCTGCACGGCCTCGACGCCGTTTTGGCCATGCGTGACGCCGGCGTGAACGTCGTCGGCCTGGGCTACACCATCTACCTGGGCAGCGAATACGAGGCGACCATGATGGCCGAAGCGGGCGAGCTCATCGCCGAAGCGCATGCGGAAGGCCTGCTCGTAGTGCTGTGGATCTACCCGCGCGGCAAGGCTGTCACCGCCGAGAAGGACCCGGACCTCATCGCCGGTGCTGCCGGCGTGGCCTTGTGCCTGGGTGCCGATTTCGTGAAGGTAAACCCGCCGAAGCCCATCGGCGAAGACACGCGCACCCCCGCCGAGGCCCTTGCCGTTGCCACGAAGGCGTCTGGCCGCACCGGCTTGGTGTGCGCCGGTGGGTCGACGGTCGACGCCGAGACGTTCCTCACCCAGCTGTACGACCAGATTCACGTGGGCGGTGCCGTTGGCAACGCCACTGGGCGCAACATCCACCAGCGCTCCTTGGACGAGGCGGTTCGCCTGACCAAGGCCATCAGCTCCATCACGTTGGCGGATTACGAAGTCGCCGATGCGTTGGCTGTTTTCAACGGCGAGAAAGACTTCACCCTATAAGTTGACGTCGCGCCCATAAACAGAATGCGTAATTAGGTGGGGCGGGCTTCGGCCTGTCCCACTTGTTTATGCCCGCCTGGAGTACGGCAGCCCCATTTTGGAAGAGGAAGACCTTCACCTGGTTTTCAGGAAGAAGTAGATCGCCTACATGTTGCCCGTGAGGAACTCCTTGGCAATGCCGAAGGTTTCCCGCAACAGGTTATTCGGCAGGTACCAGGGGTTCGACGGCGCTGCGATGCCCCATACATGGACGATGCCCTGCTTTTTCGCAATGGAAGTTCCGCGGTAGACGTGGAAATCGTTCGTCACGATTCCCACCCGGTCGGATTCTGGGTTGATGAAGGCCATGCTGTTCTGGATGTTGGCCAAGGTGTTCAGGGATTCGTCTTCGATGGTGATCCTGTTCGAGTCTATGCCTCGGTCGATGAGGTAACGGACCATGACGTGCGCTTCGGGAACCGGTTCGTTGGGCCCCTTGCCCCCGGAGACGATGCAGCGCGTTTCGGGATGTTCGGTGAGGTAGTCGTATGCGGTGTCCAGCCGATAGCGGAGGACGGCGCTCGGGCCGTCATCGCGCACCTGGGCGCCGAGCACGATGATGCAGTCAAGATCGTCGTCGCCGCTTGCTCCGAAGCAGCTGATGGCAAGGCCCTGCGTTACGACGCAAACTGCCAGGATCGCACATACCGCGCCGACGACCACGCGCCGCGGCACCAACGGCAGCGCTTCCCACCAACCAGCGTGCACAGCCCAGGCCCCTCCGAGCAAGAGGGCACCCAGGGCGAGCCAAACTGCGAAGAAGCTCGTTCCCGACCATATCATCATGACCGAGATCCCGTATGCCAGGCAGGCGATACCCGCGATTGTGAGCGCTATGGCCATCGAAAGCCCCCTCTCCATACGGTTCATTAAAACACCTCCCCTTGCGCATATAATAGAGTCATGGAAAAGAAGACGAAAACAGTGGGAATCGTCGGAGGCGGGGCTTCGGGGCTCGTCGCCGCCATTGCGGCGGCGGAGGGAGCGCGTGCCCGGGGCATGAACGTGGACGTCGTCGTGTTCGAACGTGATGACCGCGTCGGCCGCTCCATCCTGGTGACGGGGAACGGGCGCTGCAACTTCTCCAATTCCCATCTCGAGGTTCGCGAATACCGCAACGACGCATTCGTCAACAGGGCTTTCGAATGTCTTGGCGATCCGGCGTCCGACGAGCCGGCGCATCAGGTCATGACCTTCTTGGAGGGGTGTGGCCTGGAGTGGCGCGAAGAGCCGGACGGCAGGCGGTACCCGCTTGCGAACAAGGCGAGCGTGGTCGTGGACGTGCTCCGCGCAGCGGCAGCGCGCCTTGGCGTGCAGGAACGCTGCGGCAAGGCGGTGAAGGCAGTCGAACTGCCCCGCGAACCAGGCAAGCCGTTCACCTTGCGCATGGAAGACGGCGTATTCGAACGAGCCGATGCCGTGGTGGTCGCTTGCGGTGGAAGGGCTTTGCGTGCTCTGGATGTCGAGGGCTTGCGCAAAGAGGGCGTGCGGCCCGTGCTCGGCCCCCTTCGCGTAGCCGAAGGCGATATCCCGTTCGTGCGCGAACTGGACAACATCCGCGTCAAGTGCAGCGTGCAGTTGCTTCGCGATGAGGGCGGCAGGCCCGCCTGCGTGGGAGCGGAGTCTGGCGAGCTCAGGTTCCGCAAGTACGGCGTTTCCGGGATCTGCGTTTTCAACCTTTCCCGAAACGCCAGCTCAGGGGACATCCTGAGTCTCGACTTGCTTCAAACGGGCGGCGGTGATGAGGCCGTACGCTACCTGACGGAACGCCGTATCAGGCTCGCCCGCCGTTACGGGGAGAGCTTATCGTGCCTTGACCTGCTGAGAGGTCTCGTGCTGCCACGCGTCGCCGAAGCCTTGTTGAAGCGCGCGGGAATCGGGGAGGATGCGACTTGCGACGAGAAGATGGCGAAGAAGCTCGCCGCCTCGCTGTCTGATTGCCGCTTGACGGTTTCGGGGATAGGCGATCCGGAAGTGTGCCAAGTTCAGCGTGGAGGCTTCGCGGTCGGGCAGTTCAACCCGCAGACCATGCAGGCAAATGACCTCCCCGGCCTTTACGTGACGGGCGAGGCTTTGGATGTGGATGGCCCTTGCGGCGGGTACAACCTGCATTGGGCTTGGGGAAGCGGCCTTCTTGCCGGACGCGCTTGCGCGGAGCACCTCGCAAGCCGGCTGTCTGCAAGCGAGTTTCGCGTATAGGGAATGTACGCAGCAAGGGCGAGCCCTTCCTGCGGTGATAAGGAGTTGCGGTGATAGAGGTCTCGAACGTGCGGCTGCCCCTGGATGCAGGGTTGCCCGGAGGCGAGCGCATCGCAAAATCGGCGCTGGCCAACGCGCTTGGCGTGAAAGTTGGCGACATCGTTGAATTCAGCCTGCTCAAGCGCAGCGTAGATGCACGAAAGAAAAACGACGTCGGGTTCGTGGCAACCTATGCTGTCGCGCTATCCCCCGACGCCGAGACAGCGATTCTCGCAGGTGCGGGCAAGGTATCCAAGCGGGTTGCCGTTAAGGAGCATGTACCGTATGCGCCGCTCGACATCCCGCACATGACGCTTAAACCAGGCGAGCAACGGCCCGTCGTCGTTGGCACGGGGCCGGCCGGCCTGTTCGCCGCGCTGTACTTGGCGCGTGCTGGATTGCGTCCGCTCGTGTTGGAACGTGGCGGCGACGTCGACGAGCGCACGCAGGCCATCGAAGCGTTCAACGGCGGGAAGAACCTCGACGTTGCCACGAACGTGCAGTTCGGCGAAGGGGGAGCGGGCACGTTCTCGGACGGGAAGCTGACGACGGGGACGAAAAGCCCGCTTGCGCGCGACGTGCTCCACTGGTTCGTCGACGCGGGCGCCCCATCCGAGATCCTATGGCATGCGAAACCCCATATCGGCACTGATAACCTGGTCAAAATCGTGCGGAACATGCGCGAGCGCATCCAGCAAGCGGGTGGCGAGGTCGTCTTCCACGCGAAGCTGGACGATGTCGTGCTCGACGAGGCGGGCAAGCTCCGGGAAATCATGGTGCGCGTTTCGGAAGAGTCGTTGCGCGAATCACCTGGCCTAAGCGGTTGCGATTTGGTCGAGGGCAAGTTTCAGGGGAAATCCGGCGCGCGAACCGTTCGCGTTCCCTGCACCGCGCTCATCCTCGCATGCGGTCATTCGGCGCGAGACACGTTCCGCATGTTGCAGCGTGCGGGCCTGGTCATGGAGCCGAAAGCGTTTTCGGTCGGGGTGCGCATCGAGCATTTGCAGGCGGATATCGATCGTGCTCAGTACGGGAAGGCGGCAGGCCACCCTGCGCTGGGGCCGGCCGATTACAAGCTGGTGGCGCATTTGCCCGGCGGCCGTAGCGTGTACACGTTCTGCATGTGCCCTGGCGGAGAGGTGGTCGCAGCGGCGAGCGAGGAGTACGGCGTGGTCGTGAACGGCATGAGCTGGTTCGCCCGTGACGGGGAAAACGCCAACGCGGCGCTTCTGGTCGGCGTCGTGCCCAACGACTTCAAGAGCAACGATCCGCTTGCGGGCACCGTATTCCAGCGTCGGATAGAGCAAGCCGCCTTCGGCGAGGCGCATGAATTGGGCGGAGACCCCTGGCAAGCGCCCGCCCAGACTGTGGGCGACTTCTTGGACGACACCGCAGGCAACCCTTCCAAGACCGTGACGCCCAGCTATGCCCGCGGCGTCGTATGGTGCGATCTCCGCGAGATATTGCCCGAGTTCGTCACGGATTCATTGGCAGAAGCGTTTCCCCTGCTCGACCGCAAGCTCAAGGGCTTTGCCAACCCGGACGCGGTCATGACGGGAGTTGAAACGCGCAGCTCGAGTCCCGTTCGAATCCTGCGTGGCGACGAGACGCTGCAAGCGTGGAGGAAAAAGCCGGGCAAGCGCGTGCGCCAACGCGATATCGATCGCGGCCACGGCGTGCCCGAAGCGCAGGCCGCCGCAGTGCCCCTGCGGCATTTACCCGGCGGGCGAAGGCCCTGGTTACGCAGGCGGCATCATGAGCGCTGCGGTTGACGGGCTCCAGGTGGCGCAAAAGCTGGCAGAGGACGTTGCCGAGGGGGAGGCCTCCCGGCCGGAAAGCGTCAAAGGCAAAACGCATTAAAGGGGACTGTCCCCTTTAATGACAAAACGCATCGAAGGGGACAGTCCCCTTCGATGATGGAGCGGGGAAAGCGGGAACGCGTGCAGGACAAGGATTTCGAGAAGGCGGTGGCTTGCCTGAAAGAGGGGTTGCCCGTCGTCTTTCCGACCGATACCGTGTACGGCATCGGCGTCTCGGTGCGCGACGCGTCAAACCCGCAGGCAATTTACGCGATAAAGAAACGCGAGGCGGGCAAGCCGGTGGCCTGGCTCGTCGGAGGCCCCGAGGCTCTCGACGAGTTCGGCGAAGGCGTGCCCGACCAGGCGAAGGAGCTGGCGCGAGCGCATTGGCCAGGCGCGTTGACCGTCATCGTGGCGGCGTCCGCGGCCGTGCCGGATGCGTTTCGGGCGCCAAACGGGACCATCGGCCTTCGCATGCCCGACAGCAAGACGGCGCTTGCGCTGATAAAGGCGGCAGGCTCACCCTTGGCCACCTCGTCCGCGAACCTTTCCGGCGGTCCCGACCCCCGCGCGTTGTCCGAGGTGAGCGATGACCTTCTTGGTGCCGTGGCAGCTGTGGTCGAGGATGACGAGCCGCGCAGCGGCGTCGCGTCGACCGTCATCGACTGTTCGCAAGGCGGCGTGAGGCTCGTCCGTCAAGGCGGGGTAATCCTGAACTAGCTTGTGCCAAGCGAGCACCTGTATCAGGCCGAAACTTTGCAGACGCCCCTTCCCCTTCCCGCAGGAGCTGCCTCGGGCGGGAAGAACGGCATATCGCAAGAACATCGTCTTGATTGGGCACATTCGCCATGCCAAAAGGGATACTATACGCATGGGTAGTTACAGTGCAGTTTTAGCAGGCGAATGTCGGTTGACGACACAACCCTGGGCGAGCTTGGATGATGAGGAGCCATAATGCAGGGACAGCAATACACGGTACCGTTCACCTATCTTTCAAAGG
Organism: Eggerthellaceae bacterium; assembly: GCA_017434045.1. GTDB lineage: Bacteria > Actinomycetota > Coriobacteriia > Coriobacteriales > Eggerthellaceae > UBA9715. The sequence continues at coordinate 5,694 of JAFRGA010000090.1, read as the reverse complement.
ACCTGAAATCGCGGGTCAACGCGAAGCTTTGGACTAACGAGGAGTATGGGAGCCCCGACTGGCCCGGCAGCTTGAAGCCGAAGGGCGTCATCCAGATAGTCCACGGCATGGCCGAATACATCGACAGGTACGACGACCTCGCCCGTTATATGGTCGACAGGGGTTTCGTGGTCTGCGCCGAGGACCATATCGGGCATGGCGCAACGGCCTCCTCGTCAGACGAGTACGGGCACATGCCAGCCTATGGCGGCAAGGACATCCTCCTCGGCGATGTCCACACGCTACGGTTGCAGGTGGCCGACTGCTTCCCCGGTGTCCCGTACGTTTTGTACGGGCATTCCATGGGCAGCTTCATCGCGCGTTGCTACATCGCATGCCACGGAGAAGGGCTGGCCGCATGCGTGTTGAGCGGCACCGGCAACGTTCCCCAAAAGCTCTCGCAAGGAGGGCTCATGCTCGCCCGCGCCATCGCATCGGTCAGGGGGGAGCGCTATCGCAGCAAACTCATCGACAACATGGGCGCCGGTGCTTACGGCAAGCAAATCGAAGGGGCGCGCACGAATCTAGATTGGCTCTCAACGGACCCTTCCGTCGTGGACAAGTACATAGACGATCCCAAGTGCGGCTTCATGTTCACTGTGGGCGGTTACTCGACGCTTCTGGGCCTGACCGCCGAGTGCGTGACGCCGGAGTGCGCTTCGAAAGTGCCCAAGGATTTGCCCATCCTCCTTGTTTCGGGCGATGGCGATCCTGTTGGCGAGATGGGCAAAGGCGTCCAGGCTGCCGCACAGCTCCTGCTCGACGCGGGGGTGCAGTGCGTGGACGAGAAGCTCTACGAGGGCATGCGCCACGAGATTCATAACGAGATCGGCCACGAGCAGGTGTACGACGACATCGTCTCGTGGATCGAGGACAAGGTGGCCGACTAGGGAACGATATCCTTGGCCGTGGCAGATGAGCCGAGGGCGCGTTCCTCGGTTGGTGCGAGCGCTTGGGGAACAGCGGAGGCGTACTTCCCGGGTGCTTTCATAGATGTGTTTGCGCGATTCCGAAAGGGTTGAGGACATGGGAAAGTACGTTATCGCACTCGACGAGGGGACCACATCGGCACGTAGCGTGCTCATTGACGTCGAGGGAAGGATCGTCGACCAGTTTCAGCACGAGTTCGCCCAGCATTACCCGAAACCGGGCTGGGTCGAACACGACCCTCTGGATATCCTGTCGGCCCAGCTCTCAACTATGACGGAGCTCATCGTCGCCAACAACCTCGGCGTTGACGACATCGATTCCATCGGCATCACCAACCAGCGGGAGACCACGGTCGTCTGGAACAGGGAGACGAGCGAGCCGATCTTCAACGCCATCGTCTGGCAGTGCAGGCGCACAGCCCCCATCGTAGAAGAACTGTGCCCAGACCCCGAAGTGCGCCAGGCGATCATCGCCAAGACGGGCCTCATCCCCGACGCTTACTTCTCGGCGAGCAAGATCAAGTGGATACTCGACAACGTCGAGGGCGCACGCGAGCTCGCTGAAGCTGGAAAACTCGCGTTCGGAACCGTCGACACGTGGCTCGTGTGGGCGCTGACGAACGGGGCCGTGCATGCCACGGACCCCACGAACGCTAGTCGGACGATGCTGTTCGACATTCATACCATGAGCTGGGACCCCTGGCTGTGCGAGCTGTTCGACGTCCCCATGAGCATGTTGCCCGAAGTGCGTCCGTCATCTGGCGATTTCGGTTTGACGGCTCGTGCGGGCGTAGCCGACGGCATTCCCATCCGCGGCGTTGCGGGCGATCAGCAGAGCGCCTTGTTCGGGCAGTGCTGCTTCGATCCGGGCCAGGCGAAGAACACCTACGGAACGGGCTGTTTCCTGCTCATAAACACGGGAGGCACGGCGCCTCTTTCGAAAACCGGCCTCGTCACCACCGTTGCGGCCAGCGCGCCTGGCGCGGGCCCTGAATACGCCGTCGAGGGCAGCGTCTTCATGGGCGGCGCGCTCATCCAGTGGATTCGAGATGGCCTGGGGCTTATCCAGACTGCCGCCGAAAGCGAGGCTATCGCCCAAAGCGTCGACAGCTGCGATGGCGTGTACATCGTGCCTGCGTTCACCGGCCTCGGCGCACCCTATTGGGATGCCGATGCCCGCGGCGCGATTTACGGTCTAACCCGCGGCACGACCACGGCCCATATCGTGAGGGCGGCGCTCGAGGCCCTCGCGTATCAAGTGTACGATTTGGTCGTGGCCATGGAGGCAGATGCGGGCATACCGCTGAAGGAGCTCAATGTCGACGGCGGCGCTTCGGCCAACAACTTCCTCATGCAATTCCAAAGCGACATCTTGGGCAAACCGCTGCGCCGTCCCGAGAATGTCGAGACCACCGCGCTCGGCGCCGCGTACCTGGCGGGTCTTGCCACCGGGTTCTGGGGTTCGACCGACGACTTGCGGGCTTTGCGCGCCAACGATGCCCTGTACCTTCCCGACGGCAACGACGAGCTGCTCGACGCCCGCCTTGCCGGCTGGAAAGAGGCTGTCGCCCGCACGAAGACGCAGTAATGCCGTACGGACGGAATGCGTGCGAGATGCGTTCTCGCCATGAACGGGGACTGCCCCTTTGATGACTTGCGTTCCGAGTGCGCTTTTCGATGGTGGCGCTCCGCATGCTTTCCATCTTGTTCTCACCCAAAATGTGCACGGGAACGCATCTCGCGCACACGTATAATGGCGCTGTAGGTCTTTGCGCGTTTTAAGGGGAAGCTCTATGAAGGTCAGCATCGCAAGCGATCATGCGGGTTTCGAAGAGAAAGAGCTCTTGAAATCCTATATTGAAGGGCTCGGTTACGAGGTCATCGACCAAGGACCCGACTCGGACGGCAGGGTGGATTACCCTGATTTCGCCAAGCTCGTCGCCGATGACGTCGTTTCGGGTGTAGCTGATCGCGGCGTGCTCGTGTGCGGTACGGGCATCGGCATGGCAATTGCCGCGAACAAGGTCGACGGCATCCGTGCCGCCAACGTCACCACTCCCGAGTTCGCCGCGTTGGCGCGGGAGCACAACGATGCGAACATCGTCACGGTTTCCGGGCGCTTCGTGACCGACGAGGTCAACCGCGCCATCGTGAAGACGTTCCTCGAGACCGAATTCGCTGGCGGCCGTCACGCGGGCCGTGTCGAGAAGATCATGGCCCTCGAGCCATAGCGAATGTGGAAAAGGGTCAGACCCTTTTCCACATGTTGATGGCGCTAACGTGGAGAAGGGCCAGACCCTTTTCCACATGTTTCCCGTTGCCGTTCGAGAGGAGTCGCGATGGTTGATAACAGACCTTCTTGGGATGAATATTTCGCAACGCTGGCCGAGCAAGTCTCGACGCGCACGACGTGTACGCGTCGCGCGGTTGGGGCCGTCATCGTGAAGGAGAACAGGATTCTCGCGACGGGGTACAACGGCGTTCCCCGTGGCATGGCGCATTGCGCAGAGGTGGGCTGCCTGCGGGAGAAGCTGGGCGTGCCCTCGGGCCAGCGACAGGAAATCTGCCGCGGCCTTCACGCTGAGCAGAACGCGATCATACAAGCGGCCCGCTATGGCACGGACATTCGCGGTTCGAAGATCTACATCACGACCCAGCCCTGCATCACCTGCGCGAAGATGTGCATCAACGCCGGCATCGAGGAAATCATCTATGCCAACCCCTATCCCGACGAGCTTTCGCTCGGGATGCTCGACGAGGCGGGAATCCCCTACAGGGTGTTCGAGTTGTCTAAATAAACATCAACTATTAGATGATGGCATGCGGTAAAAGTCATTATTGCTAGGAATCGCTGTTGGGGCGATGGGGTTTTTTTATACAGCGTTCACCGAAAGGTCAAATGTAGTCGCTTCGACATACAACAAGGTTGTGAATAGTCTGGTACAATCTCTCAATATCTATCGGGTGATGGAATAGGCTTTGTTGGCAAGGAGGTCTGAGCGGGCATGCACGTGGTAATCGGCGCCCTCGCAGGTTTCCTGGGATTCCTTCCAATGGTTGGATCGGCCAGCATGGCTCGCCGCCATCCGTCGACGGGTACGCTCTCGTTTGGGTTGTACGCGCTTGGGGGAGTCGCCATATCGTTGGTGATCCTCGTTGTCAGCGTCATCGCATGTGCGAAGCTGGCCCGCGATGGCCTGGTGGCATTCGTCGTAGCCGAAGGCGTTGTGTTCCTCGGCGCCACGATAGTGTACGTGTTGCGTAGGAACGCGATTCTGAAGCGTAGTGGGAAATAGCTTTCTCGGAAGCAAGGAGGCAAAGAGTGGATCCGTTAGCAGAGTTCGTAGCTGAGGCGCCAGGGCTTTCCGAGCACTTCGAACCGCACACGGTGTTCAGCATCGGTCCCTGGGATGTTACCCAGTACATCGTCTGGCTGTTCATCGCCTTGATCGTGACGTTCATCGTGGTGCTCGTCTCCGCGAAGAAGCTCACGCTCGTGCCCGACAACAAGTTCACCAACATGGTCGAGTTCGGGTACCAGTTCGTGAAGCGCAACGTCGCCGAAGACGTCATAGGCCATGGCTATAAGCCGCATCTGCCGTTCTTGGCAACGCTGTTCTTCTTCATCCTCATCTGCAACATCTTGGGCCTGGTCCCCGGTTTCAAGACGTCCACGGGCTCCATTTCATGCACCTGGGCGCTTTCGGTGATCTCGTTCGTTTACTTTAATTACTACGGCCTGAAGACGTCCGGTCTTCTGGGCTACCTGAAGTCGCTGTGCCCGAGTGGCGTTCCCGGACCCATGAGGCCCATCATCTGGTTCCTCGAGTTCTTCTCGATGGTCATCCGCGTGCTCACCCTGGCAGTCCGACTTTACGGCAACATGCTCGCTGGCCATATGGTCCTCGCGGTTTTCGGCATCGCCACCACGTGCTTCATCCAGGCAGCCCTGTTCTCGGGGACGATGAACCTCATCGCCGGTCTTCCCTCGATCGCATGGTTCCTGCTGCTCGTCATCATGTACGCGATGGAGTGCTTGGTCGCCTTCATCCAGGCGTTCGTGTTCGCCATCCTCTCGGCGTCATATATCAACATGGCGATTCATGCGCACTAGGCGCATGCCGGGGGTGTGTCCGTTGCCGTAAGGCAGCCGCCCGTCGCAGCGCATGCGATACGGTTCGGTGTTACAGCTGAAGAGGATCAGCTGAACATATTTGGCAATCCCCCTTCGACGGTACAAGGGGAAGGACAAAGGAGGAAGTTGTGGGAGAAATTACAATTACGCTTGCCGCACTTAAGGTAATCGGCTACGGCCTGGCGGCAATCGGCCCCGGCATCGGCATCGGCATCGCCACGTACGGCCTGTGCGTCGCAGCTGCTCGCCAGCCCGAGATGAAGGGTCAGCTCATGGGCTACTTCTTCATCGGTGCTGCTATGTCTGAGGCACTGGCCCTGCTCGGCTTGGTCCTGTTCTTCATCGGATAAATCTCTTCGATAGGTTTTATCAAGGGATTCCGAGATTAAAGAATAGGAGGCAAGCGAGTTGAAATGCACGAATAAGGCAGCGAAGTTGAGCGCCGTTTTCGCGGCTGCTACTGCTCTCGCAATGGCTGTTCCTGCGTATGCATTCGCTGACGAAGGTGGCGGAATCGAGGCCATCCTTCCAAAGATGAACGAATTCATACCGATGCTCGTCGCCTTCATCATCTTGTGGATCATCCTCGCG
>JAFRGA010000089.1 GCA_017434045.1 Eggerthellaceae bacterium | reverse complement strand
GACTTGGTCTTCTCTTGGGCTTCAGCCACGCGAACTTCCTTTCGAAAAACCATTTCACTTAACCTCAGTTGCCTGATTTTGGGCATAGAGATACAGCGAAAGAATATATCATAATTTGCAAGGGTAAATCAAGGAAAATTTTGGGCTACAGTAAATCCTGCGGGTCGACGTCCACTGCGACGTTGACATCGGGCTCAGCCTTGCGGGAACGGAAGAGCGGGAGCAGCACCTGAGAGAATGTCGATCCGAGCGGAGCTTTCACGACGATGTGCCAGCGATACGCGTTTCTCAGCTTCGAAAGAACACACGGCGTCGCCGCGAGCACACGCCAGTCGTCTCCCCCGTAATCGCGGACACGCAAGAGGATCTCGCGTTGCAACTTCTCAGCAGACAAGCGCACCGCCTCTTCATCAGCGCCCCAGATGAGCACGTTGGCAAGTCTCACGTATGGCGGATACCCCAGCGCTTTACGCTTGGGAAGCTCGTCGCGAAGGAATGACGCGCGGTCATACGATGCGGCAGCACTGATTGCCGGCGACGATGCCTCGTAGGTCTGCACCAGAACACGCCCTTCGAGTTCGGCGCGCCCAGCTCGACCTGCCACCTGTTCGATAAGGTCAAACGTGCGCTCGCCTGCACGATAGTCGGGAAGATGCAACTGCGTATCGGCATTGATAACGCCAACGAGTGTGACGTCGTCGAAATCAAGGCCTTTCGCAATCATCTGCGTGCCGAGCAACACAGCGACATCCGCCTGCGCGAACTCGTCGAGCAAGCGCTGATGCGCTCCCTTCCCACTTGTCGTGTCAGCGTCCATGCGGATGATGGGGACTGTACCCTCGACGTTGGCGAAACTGTCGACGAGCTCTCGCAAATCAGCCTCAACGCGCTGCGTACCAGCCCCGAACTTTTTTAGATACGGGCTGCCGCACGAAGGACATGTCGGTGGTGAAGCGACTCGATAGCCGCAATGATGGCAGATGAGCGCGTTGCCCCGCTCGTGATAGGTCAACGATGTCGAACACGAAGGGCACTCAGGCACGAATCCGCAATCGCGGCAGAGGACGAACTTGGCAAAACCGCGTTGGTTGAGCAGCAGGACCGCCTTGTGGCCTGCTGACAGTTCCGCTTCGAGCTCACTTGCAAGCCGTTTCGAGAACATCGAGCGCGAACCGCCCTTGAACTCGTGCGCCATGTCGACCACTTCGATTTCGGGCATCGCTTTGCCATTCGCGCGCTCGGGCAAGGCGACCCGATGCCAGAGCGGATCTTTCGCAGCATGATAGAGGCTTTCGATCGACGGCGTTGCCGACCCTAGAACGACCGCTGCCCCTGCACGGCGCGCCATCCATATGGCGACGTCACGGGCATGGTAACGCGGTGCGCTGTCCTGCTTGTACGAACCTTCGTGCTCTTCGTCGATCACGATGAGACCGAGATTGCGCAATGGCGTGAACAAGGCGCTGCGCGCACCGACCACGACACGCGCCTCGCCTGAACGCACGAAATCCCATTGGTCGTATCGCTCGCCGTCGCTCATGCGCGAATGCATGACTGCTACCTTGTCGCCGAAACGCCCGCGGAAACGCGCAACCGTCTGCGGCGTGAGCGCAATCTCGGGAACGAGCACGCATGCCGTCCTTCCTGCAGCGACAACCTGCTCGATGGCGCGGAGGTAGACCTCCGTCTTCCCCGAACCCGTCACGCCGTCAACGAGAACCACTTCGCCGTTTTCACGGCGGCAAGCTTCAGCGATAACGTCGAGGGCAGCTTGCTGACCGGGCGTTAGCGCCAACGAATGGTCCGTTTGCGATGCGACGGAGGGGCTTCGCCCGCCTGCTAACACACCACGCATGCGGCGGCGGCGCTCGATCTTGATGACGCCCTTCTCAACTAGCGACTTCAACGTGCTTGAAATGTTGCCAAACTCGAGGGACAACTCGGTGGCACGCAGCTCGCCCTGCTTCAGGGCGTCGAGGATTTGAATCTGCTTGACGGCGTTCTTGCGCGGTGCGTAATCAGCAGCG
>JAFRGA010000088.1 GCA_017434045.1 Eggerthellaceae bacterium | reverse complement strand
GCGAGTTCGAGGACCGCTTGAAGGCCGTGTTGCGCGAGGTCAAGGACTCGGGCGGCCGCATCATCCTGTTCATCGACGAGCTGCACACCATCGTGGGCGCCGGTTCCGGCGGCGACAGCTCGATCGATGCGGGCAACATGCTCAAGCCGGCCCTTGCCCGCGGCGAGCTGCACGCCATCGGCGCGACGACGCTTGACGAGTACCACAAGTACATCGAGAAAGACGCTGCCCTGGAGCGCCGTTTCCAGCCTGTCGACGTAGGCGAGCCGTCCGTCGAGGACACCATCGCCATCCTGCGCGGCCTGAAGGAGAAATACGAGATCCATCACGGCGTGCGCATCACCGATGGCGCCATCGTCGCCGCAGCCGAGCTCTCGAACCGCTACATCGCCGACCGCTTCCTGCCCGACAAGGCCATCGACCTCATGGACGAGGCGGCAAGCCGTCTGCGCATCGAGATCGACTCGATGCCCGAAGAGGTCGACGCCGCCGTCCGCAAGCTCACGCAGATGCAGATCGAGGAGCAGGCGCTCATGAAGGAGAGCGACGAGGCTTCCAAGGAGCGGCTCGAGGCCCTGCGCCGCGATATCGCTGCTGCCCAGGAGCAGCTCGACGCCCGCAAGGCCGAATGGCAGAACGAGAAGGACGCCATCGTCGACGTGCAGAACCTGAAGGCCGAGCTCGACGCCGCGCAAGCCGAGGAAGAGCGCGCTGCCCGCGAGGGAGACCTGTCGCGCGCTTCGGAGCTGCGCTTCGCAACGATTCCCTCGCTGCGCCAGCAGCTGGCCGAAGCCGAGCAGGCGCTCAACGAGCGCCAGGAGGCAGGCGCCATCCTGAAGGAAGAGGTCTCCGAAGAGGAGATCGCCGAAGTGGTGTCGGCTTGGACGGGCATTCCCGTTCAGAAGATGATGAAAGGCGAGATGGAGAAGCTCGTCGACCTCGAGGCCAAGCTGCATGAGCGCGTTGTCGGCCAGGACAAGGCGGTGAACGTCGTCGCAGGCGCCATCAGGCGCAACCGTGCCGGCCTTTCGGATCCGGACAAGCCCATCGGCTCGTTCATGTTCCTCGGGCCCACGGGCGTTGGCAAGACCGAGCTGGCGAAAGCGCTCGCCGAGTACCTGTTCGACAGCGAGAAGGCCATGGTGCGCATCGACATGTCGGAATACATGGAGAAGTTCAGCGTGCAGCGCCTGATTGGCGCCCCTCCGGGATACGTCGGCTACGACGAGGGCGGTCAGCTGACCGAGGCGGTTCGCCGCCGTCCCTACAGCGTCGTGCTGCTCGACGAGATCGAGAAGGCGCACCCAGATGTCTTCAACGTGCTGCTTCAGGTGCTCGACGACGGTCGTCTGACCGACGGCCAGGGACGTGTCGTCAGCTTCAAGAACACGATCATCATCATGACGAGCAACGTGGGATCGCAGTTCATCCGCGAGTTCGCCGAGAACGGTGACGAGGAGACGAAGCAGCGGGCCATCGACGAGGCTTTGCGCGCGACGTTCCGCCCCGAGTTCCTGAACCGCATCGACGACATCGTGACGTTCGATGCGCTGAGCATCACCGACATCGAGCCGATTGTCGAGCTGCAGCTCGCTGACGTGCGCAAACGCCTGGACGACCGCCGTGTCACGCTCGATGTGACGCCGGCTGCCCTGCAGTCCCTCGCCATCGACGGCTACGACCCGGTCTTCGGCGCGCGCCCGCTGAAGCGCCTCATCCAGAGGGAGGTCGTCGACCGCATCGCCGACCAGGTCGTGCGCGGCAACCTGCTGGAGAACGACCACGTCCTGATCGACGTCGACCAGGACGGCAAGTACACCTGCCACGTCGAGAAGCCGCTCAGCATCGACTTCGACGCGCTGCTGCAATAACCACATGAGATGACCGGTGGGCCATCGGGATTCCTCGATGGCCCATCAGCTATTACGGGGCGCTGGGAGGTTTCAGTTCACAGGGGCGTACGTTCTGCAAAACCCAAGATGAGAACGCGCATCGGCTTGTCCTCGTAGTTTTAGAGTAACTAAATTTGTGTCTGCGGAATCGCCGATGTCACGTCCTCATCTTGGGTTTTGCTACGGTATCCCAACAACACAGCATAACGCTGGGAGCGGGTAGCGATCCTCCGCCGACGGCTAGTCTGTCGGGCATCGGCGGCGCTGCGCTATAATGGACGAACATATTCTGCATGAACACCCAAAGGGAGGCCATCGTGACCGAGAGCAATATCGACCTGTCGCGCTTTATAAACCACAAGGCCGCAAGCGGCCAGGACAAATCCGCAGAGCGAATCGAAATTCCCCTCGTTCTGGAAAACGTGCTGCGCTATTGCCTGAAAGACGCATCTGAGCGGATGGAGAAAGGCGAGCAGATCATCCCGTTCACGGCCCTTGCGGTGGGCGAGACGCTGTTCATGGAGGAACATCCTGGCGACGAGGTCTCCGAGTGCTTCCACTCGGCACGCAAGACCGTGGAAGGGGCGCGTGGCGCCCTCGCGTACGGGTTCTGCTACGACGGCTATGTCGAAACCGGCGCCAAGGGCGAGACGCATGACTGCCTCATAGCCGAGGGCGGTTGCCCCGGCGAGCCTTATGGCCACGCAATCGGCTTGGTATACGACGTGGAGGAGAACGGGACCGTCCACTTCGCCGAAGAGCCCATTTACGTCAGCAACGCCTTGAACTACATGCTGAACTTGAAGGATTTGGAGGACGACGCGGACGATGCCGAAAGCGGAGAGGACGGGGAAGCGTAATCGGGCGCTCCGAAACGCCGTCGCAGGCAAGATTCGCGTAAACAGAGATTGAATGCGCGCGGGAACCCATGGGTTCCCGCGCTGTGTTTGGAGCGTTGCGAAGCCATATCGCGTTCAAGCGCATGCCAGCAAGCGCCGACTAGCGGGGCAAGGTTTCCCTGATACAGTTTTCCCATGGCTTGGTTGAGCGCGTCTTAAAAACTCGGGCGGCGCGCGTGGATCGGCGGGACGCATCCTGCTGTTTGCGAACTGGGTATTTCTTGTGAAGCGGCTGTTGCTTTGCTAGAATATGCAGGCTGTTTTTATCCTGCCCCGGTGTGAGCCTTCACCAGCCCGGGGCCGTTAAGTCCAAAGGAGGTGAGCTGATGAAGGCTTACGAATTGCTGTTCTTTGTTGCTCCGACTCTTGATGAAGAGGGCCGTGCAAATGTCATGAACCGCATCGAGAACACCATCACCGCAGGTGAAGGCGTTATCGATAGCACGGAAGACTGGGGCAAGCGCAAACTCGCGTACGAGATCAACAAGCTGAGCGAGGGTGACTACATCCTCATCAACTTCCACGCCGATCCCAACCACATCGCCGAGCTTGATCGTGTTCTGCGCATCAACGACAACGTCGAGCGCCACATGATCGTGTGCCGTTCCGATCGCGGTTAAAAGGGAGAGCCCTCGTAAAGGGGGCGCAAGGCAAGAAGAGGTGGAAACATGAGCATCAATCGAGTCGTTCTCACGGGCAACCTTACGCGCGACCCTGAAGTGCGCCGCACGCAATCTGGCATGGCCATCATGTCGTTCGGGCTGGCGGTGAACGATCGCCGCAAGAACAGCCAGACGGGCGAATGGGAAGATTACGCGAACTTCATCGACTGCACGATGTTCGGAACTCGTGCAGAGGCCGTTTCGAATTACCTGTCGAAAGGCAGCAAGATCGGCCTGGAGGGAAAGCTCCGTTACAGCACGTGGGAGCGTGATGGACAGAAGCGCTCCAAGCTCGAGGTGATCGTCGACGAGCTCGAGTTCCTCTCCCCGCGCAACAGCCAGGGTGGCTCCGGCTACCAGGGCGGTGGCTATCAGGGTGGTGGAAACTACCAGAACGCCGGCGGCTATCAGGGCGGCAATGCAGGTGGATATCAGCCCGCGCCGTCCGTTGCCCCGCAAGCTCCGGCAATCGATACCGCCTCTTCGGTGTACGACGAAGACATTCCGTTCTAGGTATTGAAAAGAGGTACAGATGGCTGACTACTCGAAACAGCCTCGTCGTAAGTACTGCCAGTTCTGCAAGGACCAGGTAGACTACGTCGATTACAAGGACACGCAGCTGTTGCGCAAGTTCGTCACCGACCGCGGCAAGATCAAGCCGCGTCGCGTCACCGGCGCCTGCATGCAGCATCAGCGTGATATCGCCAATGCCGTGAAGCGCGCACGCACGATGGCCCTCATGCCGTACGCGGTTCCGGCCGTCAGCGGCCGCGGCGACCGTCGTCGCAACCGCGATTAGGGAAGGGGGATCGCATGAAGGTCATTCTTCTCGAGGAACTGCCCGGTAAGGGCGGCGAGGGCGACGTCGTAGAGGTTGCCCGCGGATTCGCCAACAACTACCTGCTGCGCAAGGGCATTGCCGTCCAGGCTACGGAGGGTAACCTGAAGCAGCTCGAGCAGCGTCGCAACAACATCGCCAAGCGCGAGGAAGTGCGCATTTCCGACGCACAGGCGCTCAAGGCCAAGCTGGAGTCCCAGGTGCTCACCGTCAAGGCCAAGGTTGGCGATGAGGGCGTGCTGTTCGGCTCCGTTACCGCCCAGATGATCGTCGAAGCGGTCAAGGAAGCGCTCGACCTCGAAATCGACCGTCGTCGCGTCGATGTCCGCCAGGCCATCAAGGTGGTCGGCGAGCATGCCGTCGAGGTTTCCCTGTATCGCGACATCAAGGCTGCCCTGAAGCTGAACGTCGTCGACGAGGCCGCTCCGGAGCCCGTCGAGGAAGCTGCTGAAGAGCCCGCCGAGGAGGCTGCCGCAGAGGAGGCTGCCGCCGAGGTTTCTGAAGAAGCTGCGGTCGAGGAATAAATTCTTTTTCCACAAGCATGAGCTGTGGATAAACGTGGAAAAGCCCCTTTAGCCCAGATTGGGCAAAGGGGTTTTCCACTTTATAAGGTGGAAAGGGGTTATCCACCGTCCTTCCACCAAGAATTCACTTCTGAACTGGTCTTTTCTATGAGGTATCATTAGCCATCAACGCTTGAACACGCTGCGTGTTCGAGGAGGGTGTTCGCTTGCAGCACCCTTGGGAGGTGAGGGCTTGCAGGATGAATGTTCCTGACTGCGCTTCGCGCATTCAGGAAATAGTTCTGGAAGTATGCACGGGGGCAAGCTGAAGCTTGCCCGTCCTCGCTGAAAACAGCCCACAGGGCTGTTTTCCGGGCGCTCGGGCCCTGCGTCAGGTTTTGACGAAAGACGAGCTTGAGAAATACAAGATGGCCGCAAGAGGCCAGTGCTTTTTGGTTGGGAGAAGCCATGCCTAACAACAACGACGCTGCCGGCGCGAACAAGCCCATACCGAGCAACATCGAGGCCGAGAAGTCGGTGCTTGCCGCCTGCATGCTCAACGCCGAGATCCTTGAGGAGATAGTCCTCAAGCTGAAGCCGGCGAACTTCTTCAGGCCGGCTCACAGAATCATCTTCGAGGCGATATGTAACTTGCACGCCCGGCGTATTCCCGTCGACCAGATATCGCTGGCCGACAACCTGAACGCCTCCGGGCAGCTTGACGCTGTCGGCGGCCGGTCGTACATCGTCGAATTGGCCGACAACACCTTCGCCTTGACCAACTGGTCGAATCACGCCGATATCGTGAAGCGCACTTCGGTACTGCGTGATCTCATCTACGCATCAACCCAGATCAGTGCCTTGGCATACAATGCGCCTGACGACTTGGACGAAGTGGTCGAGGATGCCGAGCGGACGCTGTTCGAAGTTACCGAGCAGCGGGTTTCGTCCTCGTTCACCAAGATGGACGCCTTGCTGACCGAGGCCTTCGAGGAGATAACGAAGCTTGCCGACCGCGGCTCGCATATGGCGGGCGTGCCAACTGGCTTTAAGGACGTGGACAACCTCTTCCACGGGTTGCGGGGAGGCGACCTTGTTATCCTTGCCGCCCGACCCGGCATCGGGAAGACGTCGTTCGCGCTGAACATGGCGACGAATGCGGCCAAGTCCGGCACGTCGGTGGCGTTCTTCTCGCTCGAGATGAGCGCAAGCCAGCTCGTGCAGCGTATTCTGTGCGCCGAGGCGCGTATCAGCCACTCGAAGATACGCGGCGGCTACATTTCCGAAGGCGACTGGGGGGCCATTGCCGATGCATCCAACCGCTTGTCCAAGCTCGAACTGTTCATTGACGACTCGCCGGGGCTTTCCATCCTGGAGGCGCGTGCGAAGGCGCGTCGCGAGCTCAGGTCGGTCGAGCCGGGCAAGGGGCTTATCATCGTCGACTACCTGCAGCTCATGCAGCCGCCTCAAACACGCCGCGACGGCAACCGCGCAGTCGAAGTCGGCGAGATCTCGCGTGGCCTGAAGGTGCTCGCGAAGGAGATGAACATGCCGGTCATCGCGCTCTCGCAGCTCTCACGTGCCGTCGAGATGCGTGGCAAGAAGCGCCCGCAGCTTTCCGACCTGCGAGAATCGGGCTCCATCGAGCAGGACGCCGACATCGTCATGTTCATCGACCGCTCGATGGACGAGATCGAGGCTGAGCAAGACGGGCGTCCTGACCTGGGCACAGCCGACCTCATCGTGGCGAAGCACCGCAACGGCCCCACGCGCGACATCAAGCTCGCCTTCGTGAGCGAGTACACCCGCTTCATGGACTTCGCGGACGAAGTGTAGTGGTTCCGCCGTTCTGGCGAACGGCGGAACCACTACACGCTGCGAAGCCCTGAGGCATCCCGTCTTCGCGCTCCAAGTCCAGCTCACGGCCCAAAGGCCGCTTCGCTGGACTTTCTCGCGAATCCGGAACGCCTCAGAGCTTCTCGCTCCGCTGACTGGACGGCAAGGTTCCCGCGACTGGCAGCAAGCGCAACCGCTCTACGCTGCGCGGCCACGGAGCACCTTGCCTTTGGGAATCAAAAAGGGGACTGTCCCTTTTGATGACAAATTCCGAGCAATCAGCCCATCGGTGTTCGCTTTTCGGATTTATCATCAATGGGGACTGTCCCCTTTTATGATTCCTGCATGTCAAACTGCCGTCCCTTCAACACGGAGCTGTGCGTTCTAGGCATGTGCCCCGTTAGCTCGAACGGGCTTGGCGCGCTGTTATATAATCGGTTTCATAGTCAAGCGGAAAGGATTCGAGATGACGAATACGGTGCTGGTCGGCGCCCAGTGGGGCGACGAGGGCAAGGGCAAGGTCACCGACCTGATCGCACGCGACTACGATTACGTCGTGCGTTTCCAGGGTGGTAACAATGCTGGTCATACGGTTGTTCACGGCGAGACGAAGCTGGCGCTTCACCTCATGCCTTCAGGTGTCATGTACGAGCATTCCACGCCGGTCATCGGCAACGGCGTGGTCGTCGACCCGGGCGTGCTGGTCAAAGAGATGGCAATGCTCGAGGCCGAGGGCATTTCGTGCAAAAATCTCAAGATAAGCTGCGACGCGCATATCATCATGCCTTATCACAAGGACTTGGACGGTGCCGATGAGAAGCGTTTGGGCAAGAACCAGATTGGCACGACCAAGCGCGGCATCGGCCCCTGCTACCAGGACAAAGCCGGCCGCAAGGGCATTCGCGTGCAAGACCTCATGGACGAGCGTATCTTCCGCCTGAAGCTGGAGACGGTGCTCGCCCAGAAGAACCCCGTGTTGGAGAAGATCTACGGCCTGCACACTTACACGGTCGAGGAAATCTGCGAAGAGTACCTTCCCTACGCACGCATCCTCAAGCCGTACATGGCGGAAACATCGCAGCTGCTCAACGAGGCGCTGCGCAACGGCAAGTCAATCCTGTTCGAGGGCGCTCAGGGAACGCTTCTCGACATCGACCACGGCACGTATCCGTTCGTGACGTCATCGCCGTGCTGCGCTGGCGGAGCGGCTACCGGCACAGGCGTCGGGCCGAAGGCGATCAACCGCGTCCTCGGCATCCAGAAGGCTTACGTTACGCGCGTCGGCGCAGGGCCCTTCCCCACCGAGCAGCGTTTCCCCGAGGATGGCGGCGTGGGCGAGGAAGCCGAAGTCGGCGAGCTCCTGTGCTCGGTAGGGCATGAGTACGGCGTCACGACCGGCCGCAAGCGCCGCTGCGGTTGGTTCGATGCCGTCATCGGGCGCTATGCCGCCGAGACGAACGGCCTGACCGACGTGGCCCTGACGAAGCTCGACGTGCTCTCGGAATTCGACACGATCAAGGTGTGCATCGCCTACGAGTGCGATGGCAAGCGCTACGACTATTTCCCCATGCAGCAGTCGGTGCTGTTCCATGCCAAGCCCATTTACGAGGAGCTTCCCGGCTGGAAGGGCGAGGACATCACGGAATGCCGCAACTTCGACGAGCTGCCCGCCAACGCCCAAGCGTACGTGAAACATCTCGAGGAGATCACCGGCGTGCGCATAAGCTTCGTGTCGGTGGGTCCCGATCGCGACCAGACCATCGTCCGCGATTGGTACAGGGAGCAAGACTAGCTAATGTGGAAAAGGGTCAGACCCTTTTCCACATCGAGAAAGGAACGGGCATGAATATTCTGGTACTGGGTAGTGGCGGACGCGAGCATGCGATTGCATGGGCGCTGGCCAAGTCGCCGAAATGCGAGAAACTGTATGTGGCGCCGGGCAACGGCGGCACGGCGGGGTTCGCCCAGAACGTGAAGGGCCTTTCGGCCGAGGATGGCGAGGCCGTGCTCGATTTCGTGGAGACCCATGGCATCGACCTCGTGGTCATAGGCCCCGAAGCGCCGCTCGTGGCCGGCGTGGCTGACGTCCTCCGCAAGGCGGGCACGCCCGTGTTCGGGCCCGATTCCCAAGGAGCCCAGCTCGAGGGAAGCAAGACGTTCTGCAAGGAATTCATGATGCGCAACAACCTGCCGACGGCTGACTACCTCAGCACGGACGACGAGCAAGCTGCGCATGACTATATCGACAAGATGGGCGCGCCGATTGTCGTGAAGGCCGACGGCCTTGCGGCGGGCAAGGGCGTCGTGGTGGCGCAGAGCGCAGAAGAAGCCCACGAGGCCGTGAAGTCGTGCTTCGAAGGCGCGTTCGGCGCTGCCGGCAACACCGTGGTCATCGAGGAGTGCCTAACCGGCCCCGAGTGCTCGATGTTGGCGTTCGTCTCGGCTGGCAAGGCGTACTGCATGGCTCCTTCCCAGGACCACAAGCGCGCTTACGATGGCGACGAGGGTCCCAACACCGGCGGCATGGGCGCGTACTCGCCGGTGCCGATCGTCACCGAAGAGGAACTCGCCACGATGGAGAAGGTCATGGCCGATGCAGCTGCTGCGACGGCCAGGGAATTCGACAACGACTATCGCGGCGTGCTGTACGGCGGCTTCATGCTGACGCCCGCCGGCCCCAAGCTGTTGGAGTACAATGCGCGCTTCGGCGACCCCGAGACGCAGGTTGTGCTTCCGCGTCTCGAGTCCGACCTGGTAGAGGTCATGCTGGCCGTGGCCGAAGGCCGCCCCGACGACATCTCGCTCACGTGGGCGGACAAATGGGCGGTCACCGTCGTGCTCGCCAGCCAGGGATATCCGCGTGCCTACGAAAAGGGCAAGGTCATCACCGGGGTCGACGCAGCCGACGCGCTCGAGGACGTGAAGGTGTACCATGCCGGCACCGCCGTGAACGAAGCCGGCGAGCTGGTCACCTCTGGTGGCCGCGTGCTGAACGTCACCGCCATGGGCGCCACGTTCCAGGAGGCGCGCGAGCTCGCCTACAAGGCCTGCGACCTCATCCAGTTCGAGGGCAAGCAGAACCGCACCGATATCGGCCTGCGTGCCATCAAGGGTCGCGAGTCCTGGGCCTAGGGTTCCGGTTGTCTTGCGGTAGCCGAAGGCGCTCGGCGCTGCGGCCAATTTTGGCGGGAGACCTACTCTTGGTTTTCGTCTTTGCGCATCGATGGGTTGCGACGGCTTAACGGCCGTCGCACCGCTGTTGCTGCGGCCATCTGTGGCACCTAATCTCAGCCTTTAAGCCTGCGCGCATGATGCAAAGGCCAATGTGCTTGTCTTTCAGGCCGATTTTAGGAGTCACAGGCGCCCTTGTTGATCGGGCGCGCCGATAGTTTCATATTCCGCCGATTCTGATGCGTTACAATTCTGAGGTTGTAATCTGAGAATTGTCTTTTGGAGCGTCAAATGCTTTCTGAACGATTTTTGAGCTTCGCTGTCGAGACGACATCGAAGAGCTACCTGAAGATCAACAAAACCGACGACACGCATGTACCGGGCCCGCAGCCTGGCAAGCGCTACATGCTCTACATGCACGTGCCGTTCTGCCAGAAGCTCTGCCCGTACTGTTCGTTCAACCGCTTCCCGTTCTCCGAGGAGCGTGCGGTCCCGTATTTCGAGAGCATGCGCAAGGAGATGCGGATGCTCGCCGATCTGGGCTACGACTTCGACAGCGTCTACGTCGGCGGCGGCACGCCCACGATCATGATCGACGAGCTGTGCAAGACGATCGACCAGGCGCGCGATCTGTTCAGCATCAAAGAGGTTTCCAGCGAGACGAATCCCAACCATCTGATTCCCGAGATTCTGGAGAAGCTGGAAGGCCGTGTGCAGCGTCTCTCGGTGGGCGTGCAGAGCTTTGACGACGGGCTGCTCAAGCAGATGGACCGTTACGACAAGTACGGCTGCGCGGACGAGATCGTCGAGCGCATCCAGCTGGCCACGCCGTATTTCATCAGCATGAACGCGGACATGATATTCAACTTCCCTGCCCAGACCGAAGACATGCTCATCCACGACATCGAGCGCATCGTCGAGAGCGGCTGCACGCAGACGACGTTCTATCCGCTCATGGCCTCCCCGTCGGTCGAGCGTCAGCTCGCGAAAACCGTCGGCAAGGTCGACTACAACCGCGAGCAACGTTTCTACCAGATTATCGACGAGCTGCTGACCGGCGGCGATGCGCCGTTGTTCAGCCATAGCAGCGCGTGGACCTATAACCGCCTGGATGGCCCGGCAGACGGCAATCCCGGTGAGAGCGGTGGCGAGGGCGGCATGATCGACGAATACGTCGTGCAGTACGAGGAATACCCTGCCATCGGGAGCGGCGGAATCACGTACCTGGGCAACAGCCTGTACGTCAACACCTTCTCGCTCCGCGAATATGGGAAGGCCATCGAAGAGGGCCGCATGTCCATAATGGGAAAGACCGACTTCAACCTGCACGACCGCATGCGCTACCGCTTCCTCATGCAGCTGTTCGGCCTGCGTCTGGACAAGCTGCAGTTCGAGCGCGATTTCGGGATGACCGTCGAGAACGGCCTTCCGGCAGAGATGGCGCTCATGAAGCTCGTCGGGGCATTCGAGACCGATACCGACGAAGAGCTGACGCTCACGCCGAAGGGGCGCTATCTGGTCGTCGCCATGATGAGGCAGTTCTTCATCGGCGTGAACAACTTGCGCGACCAGGCTCGCGCAGTCCTGCCCTGCGAGGAGCGGACCCTGCTGTTCGGGTAATTCCGAATTTCGTCCCCCCGGGCGTACGGCGTTCGACACGAATACTGATATTTTTGCGTCGTTTCTACGTTACTTGCGCGAAAAACGGCAAGGGCGCCGTTTGTCGCCGTTGATTGACGGCGGTTGCAGGTAAAGTAGAGGCGTAGGCACTCGGTATCCGTTAGGAGCTCGATAATGAATTGGAAGGCGTTGGCAGCTGCTTTGGTGGGCCTCGCCTGCTCGTTGACATTATTGGGTTTTGCCTGTTGGAATTGGGTGTCGAAGAGCAATGCGGCTGCGGAATCATCAAGCGTCGAGCTTGCAAGCTCCGCCGAATCCGTATTCGAGTCGGTGGGCGAGGACAGCAGCTTCAGCCCGTCGGCAGAATCCAGCGAGCCCTCTGTAGCCATTCCGCCTGTTGAGAAGGGGGACGAGAAGGCGCTCCGCTCCATTTTGGGAAAGGAAGACGCCAATAAGCTCATAGGGCGCGCCAAGGACGATGTGGACGTGGCCTGGATAGCCACCCATTCAGGCTCTTACAAAAAATATGGCGAGGAATTGCAGGAGAAGCTTTTAAAGCTCGCAGCTGACGAGCCGCTTGCCAGTTCCTTCGTGCGCAATTTCCCCGAGAAATCCAATGCTGACTCCCCGGATTTGAAGGCGCCGGCCATGGACGAGAGTATTCACGAGAAGGGGATTCCCGAGACACGCTTCCCTCACCTCTACCAATGGGATTTGCGCTGGGGTTATACGAAATTCAGCGAAGACGGATTCGGCTTGGCAGCGTGCGGGCCTACTTCGCTCACGATGGTGTATCAGGGACTTACCGGCAAGAAGGACATCAACCCCTACGACATGGGCAAACGCGCGGTAGAGGGGGGATTTGTCGTCGAAGGCGAGGGCAGCACGTATGGCCTGTTCACAGATCTAGCAGCGCAGATCGGGCTGCTTTGTTGGGAGATGCCCGTGAGCGTCGAGTCCATAACGGAATCGCTCAACGACGGATGCCCGATTATCGCCAACGTCGGGCCGGGCCGTTTTTCGAAAGTCGGCCATTTCTTCGTGCTTGCCGGCCTTACGGAAGACGGCAAGGTCATGCTGAACGACCCCTATTCGCCCGAACGCTCGTCGCAGGTATGGGATCCCGAGCTCATCGTATCCGAATCCCGAACATTTTACGTTTACGGGTATCGAGCCGAAGAGTCGCAGTAAACCTGGCGTCGGAACAGGCCTTTCGTCAGGTTTTCTCCTCTTTTGGCTTAACCTCGCTTCACCCTCCTGCTCCTAGGCGGGTGTGTCGGGGCGTGAACGGGAATATCCCCGTTCGCTTTCGAAAAGCGCGAAGCGGCGTTAAAAGGGTATTATGTTGCGAAACCGATCGATTTGCGAAACTGGTGGTGGAACATGAAGTGTCCAGGATGTGGAAGCAGCACCCTCGAGTTTCAAGCCGACCGATACATTTGCGCATCGTGCGGCGAGAGCTACCCGCCTTCGATAATGCTCGATTACATCCGCTCGTTCGGCGATTGGCTTAAAACCTCGCCTACGAACAGGACTGATGCGAAACTTCCCGAAACGCATGTCGGCCTCGGAGAAGGCGTGCCGAGCGGATGGGGTGATATTAGCGAATGGGATTTCATGAGTGGGCTGCGCGACTTCGACCCCGCAAACCCCGTGGCCGATTTGACTGCTTTGACGTGGGAGATGATTGGGACGGCCATGACGTCGTCCATCGAGCGCATCCGGCGCTACGGGAGGCGGTTCGACGAACTCGATGCCGATCGGGACGGCAGCATGCGCGTCTACCTGGGCCGCGGGATTTCCGAGCAAATCGACTATGACTTAGAAACGATAGCCTGCCGTTTTGCGCTTCTGGACGACCGCGTGATGCCCGAGGAGCTCGCGCTTATCAACAGCGCGCTTGGCCTGAGCTTGGATGAAGCGGAGCTGCGCAAACGCTGCGATACAGCCAAGGATGCGGGCGGCGACCCGTTTAGCACGCCTCCGCAATCGTTCGTGGCGGCAGTTGTCTACGACAACCTCCTCTACGGCGAAACGAAGAACCCTGAAGACAGCTGCTCCGAGCTGCTTCTGCAAACTCTCAAGACGCTGTGCGAGGAAATCCTCATTTGCGATGGCGCCATGGCGGACGACGAGGTGGCCCATTTCACGTCCCTCATGAAGGCCATACAGGACCTGCTTGTGGAAAAGCTCGACTCTTGGGAAGGCAAGCCCCGCGTTTCGACGCTTGCGCTGTCCCCGAGTTACGAAGGCCTTCGAATCGGCCCTACGACTGCAAACCCCCAAGACGGCACCGCGGCCGCGTCGGAGGCGCAAGGCGAGGCCATAGGGCAAGCCGAAGCCGCCGCAACCGCCGAAGCCGAGGAGCCCGAAGACGAGGCCACGCTCGAGGAGCTTCTGGAGGAGCTCAACTCGCTCACCGGCATGAAGCGGGTCAAGCAGGAGATCACGTCCCTCGTGAATTTGGCGCGCATCCAGAAGGCGCGTGAAGAGCACGGCATCAAGCAGAACGCGCTCTCGCTTCACCTGGTGTTCTATGGCAATCCAGGCACGGGGAAAACCACCGTCGCCCGCCTGGTCTCGCGCTTCTACAAGAAGTTGGGCATACTGTCAAAGGGGCATCTGGTCGAGGTGGACCGCTCCGGCCTCGTTGCGGGCTACGTAGGGCAAACCGCCCTGAAGACGGCCGAGGTCATCGAGAAGGCCCTCGGCGGCGTGCTGTTCATCGACGAGGCGTACGCCCTCAGCGTGCATCGGGGTGAATCCGATTTCGGGCAGGAGGCCATCGACACCCTGCTGAAGGGCATGGAGGACCATCGAGACGACCTCGTGGTCATCGTGGCCGGATACACCGAGCCCATGCAGGCCTTCCTCGACTCCAATCCCGGCTTGCGCAGCCGTTTCAACAAGTTCATCCTGTTCGAGGACTTCACGCCTGCCGAACTGCTGGAGATTTTCAAGAGCCAGTGCAAGAAGAACAGCATGGAGCCGACCGAGGAAGCTTGCGAGGCGGCGGGCGCGTATTTCGAGGAGCTCGTAAACCGTCACGACCCGAGTTTCGCGAACGGGCGCACGGTGCGCAACTTCTTCGAGGATACCATCACCTGCCAAGCGAACCGCCTGGCGGAAAGCGAAGGGGAGTTAACCCGGGAAGCCCTGGTCGAGATCACGCTCGACGACATAGAGGCCGCAAAGCTACTGCACGACGAGAGCGCATAGCGCATTGGCCGCGGCCTGCCGCGGCGTGATGAAATGGTCAACGGGTCGATTCGTAGTATGGATTTGGTAACGCAAGACGCCGAAAGAAAGGAGCCGCCATGAACGTTGAAGACCTAAGCGCCGAACTTCAGGAAAAGATTAAGGCCTGCAAAACGCCTGAGGAGATCCTCGGCCTTGCCAAGGATGAGGGCTACGAGCTCAGCGACGAAGAGCTCGAGGCGGTATCGGGCGGTTGGTATTTCTGCTCCGATAAGATTTGCAACATCTGCCCCGATTTCCAAATGCCATGCAAGGTCCATCACTAGCCCTGATGCTGATTCTGATAGTCTAGGACCATCCGACGAAAGGAGTTCAAGATGACCGTCAAGCAGGAAATACAAGAGTATTTGACCGAATGTGGCATGTTCTTCTTCTCCACGGTGAAGGACGGTGCGCCTGTTACCCGACCGCTCGGCTTCCATATGCTGCAGAATGGCGAGCTGTACTTCGGCGTGGGAACTTTCAAGGAAGTGTATGCGCAGATCACAGCCAATCCCAACGTGTATCTGTGCGCCGCAAAACCCGACAAGAGCGGCTGGCTGCGAATCTCGGCGAAAGCCGTCTGCGACGATGATCCGGCGCTTGTCGACGCTTGCTTCCAGATAATGCCCGAGATGAAGGGGGTCTACGACGCCAACGGATGGAAGATGGGCATCTTCCATCTGGAGGACGCGACCGCCACGTTCGTCGAAGGCTTCATGGGCGCCACGAGGATCGAGACGTTCTAGGGCAAGTTGCATCACGCCACATGGCGTACGAATGTAGAATTGCAAATCATTGAAGGGGATGGTCCCCTTCAATGATTTCACGGCAATGAAACTCGAACAGGCCGAAAGATCGGATGCCTTGGTCTCCGCGATTTCTCTGGCAAAAAATTTTTGCCATGTCCAGCGGCGAATCGGCCAGAATCGTACCGAACCGAAAAAAATTGCCACAAACTTCCGCGCGCTAAAACCCGAAAGAGCCGCTGGCCCCTTCGGGTTTGCGGGGTTCAGGCCTTTGGCCATATCACTTGTTCTTTTTAGCAGCCCTCTCATCGAGCCAGCAGGTTGTGTCTTGCTCGTCTCCGTTATAGTCTTTGGCCACCTGGCGCGCCAGCGCGATGCACATGAACGTGACTACAACCATGAACGGAAGCGCAGCCACTACCGAAGCCGTCTGCAAAGCCACCAGAGCACCGGAGCCGCTCACGAGAATCAGGATGATGGTCACAGCGCCTTGCGCGATGCCCCAACCAGCACGGGCCGATTTGCTCGGATCCTGCGTGCCGCCGAAGGTCAGCATCGGAAGGACGAACGTCGCGGAGTCAGCAGCGCCCACGAAGCAGATGACGATGAGGACAAGCGTCAACGGCGCCATGACCTGGAAGATGGGCAGTTGCTGCAATACCGCGAATGTTGCCGTGGTGTATTGGGCCTGCGTTGCGATTACGACGGAATTGTCGGTGATGCTATTGGTGTGGAAGGCAGCTCCGGCAAAGATGACGATCCAGATGAACGAGAAGCCTGCGGGCAAAAGCGTGCCGCCGAGGAACATCTGCCGCAGCGTGCGGCCCTTGGACACGCGGGCGAAGAACGTGCCGCAGAACGTGCCCCAGGCAATCCACCATGCCCAGTAGAACACGGTCCAGTTGGACAGCCACGTGGTGTCGCCGTACCAGAACGACTGGTTCATGAACGTCGTGATATAGGACCCAAGCGTCCAGGTGAGCTCGCGCAGGATGAACGTGGTGCCGCCGAACACGAGCAGGAACACCATGAAGAAGATCGACAGCCACACTTTGAAATTCACGACGGCGGACATGGCCTTCTCGAGCCCCGCAACCGTCGCCAACGTGAAGATGGCGGTGATGATGCCGATGATCATTGCAATGACGAGGCTGTTCGTGCCCAGCCCTTCAACACCGTAGACATACTCGATGCCGCCGGCGATCTGCATGGCGCCTAAGCCGAGAGATGTCGCAACGCCGAACACGGTCGCGAATACGGCTAGGATGTCGACCGCCTTGCCGATTCCGCCATAGATACGGTCGCCAATGAGCGGATATAGGGTAGAGCTCACGAGAAACGGAAGGCCCTTGCGATACGCCGCATAGCCGAGGCACATGCCAACCAGGCCGAAGATGCCCCAGCAGTGCACGCCTTCATGCATGAACGTGATTCTGATGGCGTCGATTACGCTTGCGGGAATGTCGGTTGAGAAGTTAGCTGCAATGAGCTGCTCCATCCCAAGTGCGGCAACGGGTGCGTTTTGGAACACCGTCCCATCGCCGTATGAGCCGCCCAGTCCGCTTGCATGCATCATGGGTTCGGCAATCGACCAGAACACCAGGCCGATGCCAATGCCGCCGCCAAACAGCAGGGCGAACCATTGGAAATTACTGAATTCCGGTTTGTCATCGGGCTTGCCCATTTTGAGGTTCCCGTACTTAGACAAGGCAATGTAGAAACCGAAGGACAAAAAGATCATCATGGCGAGCAGATACAACCAACCGAGATCGTTGCACAGAAAGCCATTCACCGCGTTGATGACGTCGGCCAAATTATCTGGCAGGATCAATCCCCAGGCCGTGAACAGCACGACGATGATCGCTGATACAATAAGCACGGTCCTATCGGGCTTTTTTCCCGTGGCGTCTTTTACGTTCCCTTCCACCGGCTCCTCCTTTGATCGTGGGCTGCAGTAAAGAGCGCCATACGCTCGTTGACCTGACATGTTATACCTATAGATGATTATGCCCTATATAGATGTTTATTCTACTTATGTAGTAATAAATTTGGATACGCCGAGTTCGGTAGGAGATACTTGCTGTTCATCAAACGCGATAATCTCCATAGGGCAATTTGATTGCCGCTAACCATGGTGCTGAAATAATGCCTGATAAAACGCTTAACTCTCGAATAGCGTTCGAAATACGGCCACCTTTGGTGAAGCGTTGCACCTTTACTGTGTCAGTTTTCACAAGGGCCCTTGGAATCGAAATGGCAGATTGAGACACTTCTCCAGGAGAGCTGTCTCACACTGGCGCCTTCGCCCTTCGCAGGGTTCAAGTCCCCGGCTATGTTCACTGAAACGAAAACGTCCCCGTTTAGGGGACGTTGACTGTGCGTGGTGGTCAGGGGGGGACTTGAACCCTCGGCACGCGGATTTTCAGTCCGCTGCTCTACCAACTGAGCTACCTGACCATATGTAATTGCGCCTTCATGACGCGAAAAGATATTCTACCTGTACCGTTTTCGCGGGTCAAGGTTAATTCACGTATTATCCAACTCTAAAGTGTGCGAGAGAGATGTGAAGCGTAAGACACGCGGCCTTGCCAGATAGACGCATCGAGGGGGACTGGCTCCTCCGGTTCGCGGAGTTGCAGGCGTGCGATGGGTTGTCCGGGTACAGTGAATCCGAGGTGCCTGTCCCCCTCGATGCAGCGAGCAGGCAGGAGGCAGCGTCTTCGCCGTCATTTTGGTGGGCTTCGCAGATTCTTGGAAGGGCGTCGACCATGATGAACTACCATGACCCTTCGAAGCGAGGTCCTGCCGTGGCGCATTCGTGTTCTGTGGGAGTGCGCGAACATTCGCCATCGCGGTTTTTGCTTAGCATTTTGCCGATGGCGCTGGATCCGCTTCACATCGGCGTCAAAGAGAGAGGAAGACGATCATGGCGGTAAAAGTTAGTGCTGACGATTGCGTAGCTTGCGGCGTGTGCGTGGACGAATGCCCGCAGCAGGCGCTGACGGTTGAGGACATCTGCGTTGTCGACGAGGATGCATGCATCGATTGCGGCGTTTGCGTTGACTCGTGCCCGTCCGACGCTCTTTCGCTCTAAAACGCAGAGCGCAAAAGGAGGCGGGGCCGCGTACCGCGGTCCCGCCCGAGCGTGTTAAAGGGACGGGGATTTGACACGGTACCGTGTCAAATCCCCGTCCCTTTAACACGCAGGCAAGAATTACGGGCGACGGGTCCTTTAAGGAAAAAGCGGGCAACCGTCCTCGCTGATTCACGTTGTCGGTAGTTTTCGGCCCCTGTAGGCGGATGGGCGGATTGCCGCGCAGTACAGCCTAGAGGTACTTGGAGCCGCGCGACTGCTCCACCGATAATATGGTGGCAGCGTTGGCGAGCTCAGTGTCGCTAACGACGCTTTCATCGAACTCAGATGCGGAAACCGTTCCGTGATACCAGCTCTTCGATTCGAAATAGTTCTGAAGATCGGAGCTCTGGAACTTGCGTCCGTACCGCGCATAAATCTCGTTACGCGCGATGAACAGTTCGTAGTCGCTGAGCTTCGAGAGCTCGGAGGCGGTGTATTCACGCGATGCAGAGTCGGGCAGGACGAAGTCGCCGTTGGATTGCGACGCAGACGGCCTCGATTCCCTATCCGTCTTTTCAGAAGATTTCGACGGCTTTGTTTCCTTTTCGGGCATTTGCAGTTCGGGCAGGAAGTCAGGCCCGCCTTGCCTCGTATAGACGAGCTCGGCGGTGCGCGCCTCGGTGAGAGGGGCGATGAGCATGGCGCCCCCGGCGGCGGAGTAGAGCGCGCCGTTTAGGTCGCTTGGGAACACGAGGTCATCGGGATATGCGGCGACGGTCACGATCTGCCCGTCGAACTCCCTCCACTTGTCGAGGTTGGCCAGGGAGATTGACTCCTGGCCGTTTCTCGTCTCGATGATGCCTTGGCTGCCATATGCGGAAACCGTCTCGGGGATGGTGAACACGATGAGCGCCAGCTCATTATTGGCAACCTCCCATACGCTGTTCACGTATCGTGGGTTTACCTCTTCTGCCCGCTTGGCGAACGTCGTTATATGCAGCGTCCCAGAGAAAACCTGCATGCCAGCTGCCATGGCGTCTTTGCGCGCTTGCTCTTCGGCTGCGATGTTGTCGAAGGTGGGAACGGCGCTTTCGCTTGAACTCGAGTTTTCCTCGCTTTCCTCGCTGCTCGCCGATGAAGAGAATTCGCTTTCTGCGGTAGCCGAGGAGCTGCTCGCGGAAACCACCTCGGCAGACTCAGAGCTTTCGGCGGAAGAGGTAATGCCCCTCATGTTAAGGACCATGATGGCGATGCATACGGCCGTGACGATCAGGGCTACGGTGATTACGCCCACGGCAATGTTCCGAGCCGAGGCTTTCCGTTTCCCGACAACGATTCGAGAAGGCTTGTAGGTGGTGCGAATCGGCTCCGCTTGAGTTGGGGTGCCGCACACCTCGCAGAACCGTGCGTCCGGTTCCAGCTCTGCATTGCAGTTCCTGCACTTCATATTTGCTCCGTTTCGCCTTGCCGGCCAGCATGATCGTGCTCTTGTGAACTGGCCTCGGCGTGCATGCAGCCTATATGGTATTCGAATCTGCCTCCGAACAACGTCTTCAACAGCTGATTTCGCAGTTGTTGTACGAAATATGCACGAGATTCGCGAAACGTTTCCGTCCGAATGCCCTTAAGCGTGACGGCAAATCGCGCTGCGTCAAGGCCTGCTTCGTGCAAGCTGTTTTGCAACGAGGGTTATTTCCCGATACACTTGGAATTTGAAGCAAGTTGGGAAGAAGAGAGGCTGTTGGTCGAGATGCTATGCAAATGGTGCGGTGAAGAGACCCCCGACGATTCGGCCTTTTGCGAGTCTTGCGGGAGGGGGATTTCCGAGGAAACGCCCAGCGAAGAAGCCGTAGCGCTGTCAGACGCCGGAGACGACGTATCGTCGGACGACGTCGACGAGGAACAGGCGAGCGCTGTCGAAAGAGACCTTTCGGATACCGCTGCAGAACAGCAGGAAAGCGCCCTCGAAGAGAAATCGCAGGATGCTCTCGGCGAAAAGACGTCGAATGTTGCCAAGGAGGCCATTTCCGAGGAGATCCTCGACGTCTACGAGCCGTGGTTTTCCTTCGGGATGCCTGCAGGCTCTCCGGTGGAGTTCGCTGTCGAAGAGTCTGCTGAGCCCATCCCTGACGCCATCAGGTGGAGCGCGCAAGACGAGCCGCTTGTCGATCCTCCCACGCCACCGCAACAACCCAAACTTGGGGTGAGCAGGATCGTCATCGTGGCGACGGTGGCAGTGCTGTTCTGCGCTGCGCTCATATTGTTGACCTGCGTCATCCTGATGAGGGTAATTGGTTTGTAGGGGTCTATAATCGGAATCGCTTGAAACTGACGAGGAAAAGGGACTGCAATGACTGAAAAAACGCCTGTTGTTGGAATAATCATGGGGTCGACGTCCGACATGCCCACGATGGAAGCGTGCATGGCACAGCTGGACGAGTTCGGCGTACCGTACGAAGTGAAGGTCGCGAGCGCGCATCGCAAGCCCGCCGAGGTGCATGACTGGGCGACGACGGCGCACGAGCGCGGCATCCGCGTCATCATCGCGGCAGCCGGCAAGGCGGCTCACCTGGGCGGCGTGGTTGCCGCATTCACGCCGTGTCCCGTCATCTGCGTTCCCATGAAGACAAGCGATTTGGGCGGCTTGGATTCGCTGCTCTCGATGGTGCAGATGCCCTCCGGCGTGCCTGTCGCATGCGTCGCCATCAACGGTGCGAAGAACGCGGCCATTCTCGCCGTGCAGATGCTCGGAACAGGCGATGAAGCGGCACTTCAGAAGATCATCGATTTCAAGCAGGCAATGGCAGAGGCATGATAACGAACCGGAGAAGGTAGTCGAATAGCTCCGATAAAGGGGACCCTATGACGAAGAAACTGCTGATGGGAAACGAGGCAATGGCGCATGCCGCCTTGGAGGCGGGTGTTCGCGTGGTGGCTGGGTACCCGGGTACCCCGTCGTCCGAAATCGTTGAGACCGTTGCCAAGCTCCATGCGGCAGGAAACGCTCATGGCGTGCATGTTGAATGGTCGACGAACGAGAAAGTGGCGTTGGAGCTGCTCTTCGGCGCTTCCCTCGCCGGCGCGCGTGGGCTTTTCACCTGCAAGCAGATGGGCTTGAACGTGGCCAGTGACGCTCTTTTGAGCCTCAACTACGTGAGCGTGCGCGGCGGGCTCGTGCTCGTGGTGGCTGATGACCCCGGCCCCATCTCCTCGCAGACCGAGCAGGACACCCGCCGGTTTGCCGCCTTCGCGAAAGTCCCCGTGCTCGACCCGTCTTCGCCCGAGCAGGCTTATGAAATGGTCAAAGCGGCGTTCGAACTTTCCGAGCGTTTCCATACGCCCGTGATCGTGAGGCCTACGACGCGTATCGACCACGCCTCGGCGTTTTTCGACGTCGAGGACGAGACCTTCGCAAACCCCGTTCCCGAGCAAGGCTTCGAGCGCGACCCTTCGAAGTGGATTATCTTCCCGCGCCGCTCTTACCGGGCTCACGGCGAGATCAACGAGCGGCTTGTCGGGCTCGCCAACGCATTCTCCTCGGAAACGCCGTACAGCGACTTCAACGAGGTACGCTCTGTTCCCGCCGACAAGCCCGAACAAGCCTCCTTCGGCATCATGGCCGGCGGCATCAGCGCCGCCTATGCGCTAGAGGCGATGCGCGTGGTCGAGCAGCGTGCGGCACAGGCTGGCATCGAGGTTCCTGCCTACAGGTTCATGCAGGTTGGCACTGCGTATCCGTTCCCCGTCGACGCCGTGTCCCAGTTCGTGAAGGGGCTTTCGGACGTGCTCGTCCTCGAAGAGCTCGATTACGTGCTGGAGGATGAATTGGCGAAATACGTCGGGCGTGTCCATGTACCTCTCACCGTCCACGGAAAGCTGACCGGCGAAGCGCGCGATCGGGGAGAGAACGATGTCGATGACGTGGCTTCTAGCATCGAGAGGTTCCTGGGGCTTTCCGGACGTCTGCGCCTGTACCGTCGCGAACAGGTCGAAACAGCCACGCAAGCGCCGATAGCCTACGAGGAGGCCGACAATCTTCCCGTCCGGCCGCCCGTGTTGTGTCCAGGGTGCCCGCACAGGGGCTCATTCTATGCGGTCAAGCAGGCCTTGCGGGGCACGGCCGCCGTCTTGTGCGGCGATATCGGCTGCTACACGCTCGGCAACGCGCAGCCGCTCGACGCCATCGACACGTGCCTGTGCATGGGCGCCGGCGTCACCATGGCGCAAGGTCTTGCCGCCGTTGACCCCGGCAAGAAAGCCATCGCCTTCATCGGGGACTCGACGTTCTTCGCGAGCGGCATGACGGGCTTGGCGAACGCTGCTTACAACGGGCACGACATCACGGTTATGGTGCTCGACAACGCCACGACGGCGATGACGGGAAGCCAGCCCCATCCCGGCACGGGGCATACGCTCATGGGCGGGCACAACAAGCCCCTCAGCATCGAGGAAGTGCTCCTTTCGTGTGGGTTCGCGCACGTGTACCACGCCAACCCACTCGACAAGGAAGGCTCGATCGTCGCAGCTGAAACGGCCATCGCCTACGAGGGTCCCTCGGCGGT
Organism: Eggerthellaceae bacterium; assembly: GCA_017434045.1. Lineage (GTDB taxonomy): Bacteria > Actinomycetota > Coriobacteriia > Coriobacteriales > Eggerthellaceae > UBA9715. Next base: position 24,569 of record JAFRGA010000088.1, on the reverse strand, counting down.
GATTTTCGAATCCCCTTGCATCCAGCTGATCAAGCCCGACGAGCCGGTCTCGATCGATCCGGACACCTGCACCGGCTGCAAGAAGTGCATTACCGAAATCGGTTGCCCGGGTATCGGGTTCGACCCGTTGCGGAAGGGCCCGCGCAGCGGCAGCCGCGGCCAAGCCTTCATCGACACGACGCTGTGCAATGGCTGCGATCTCTGCGTACAGGTCTGCCCTTTCAAGGCGATCGGCTTCCCGCTTCCCGACGGAGAGTTCCTCGACCTCGACGAGGATGAGGTTTTCGAGATCGCGGAGCCTGCCGCAAACGGGCTGGCGTTCGCGTCTTCGGATCTTGCAGGCCAGGAGCTGGAGTTAGAGGAAGCTGCTCCAGCCCATGATGAAGGCATGGCGCCCGGCAAAGCAACGAGCTTCGGCGACGGGGTTGCGCTTGGGGAAACCGCCGACTTGTCCGGTCTCGATGAGGCGGTCGGGGTTTACGATTTGGATGACGGCGAGGATTGGCTCGTGCTCCCCGAGCAGGGCGAAGAGGCATTTTCGGCAGAGGGGGCTTCTGATGGGAGCGACGATGCCACAGTTGCCCTCAGCCCGATTGAGCCGAGGATGAACGACGACGTGACGGTCGCACTCGACCCTGCAGAGCTTGGGATCGTTGACGACCCAGAATTGCCCAAGACTGATGAGCTCGCCGCCCTCGAAGCCGACGAACCCAAGGCTGACGAGGCGGGGGTTGACGAGATGGGAGCTGGGGAGGTGGAGCCCGAGGCCGATGGGGCCGAGGCCGACCTGCTTGAGGCGAGCCAGCCTGAACCCGAGCAGCCCGAGTCCGATGAGCCCGAGTTCGACCAAGCCGAGTCCGACCAAGCAGAGCCCGATCAGCCCGAAGCCGGCGAGCCCGAACAAGACGCATCCGAGCAGCCGGAACCCGACCAGTTGGAATTGGAGGGCGCTTCGCAGGACGAACAAGAACCAGGCGAGCCAGAGCCCGTTGACGAGTCGGCTCTCACGCGCATCCTGTTCATCGAGACGGACATCGAGGATTTGGCGCCGGAGCAAGGAGGTCAAGATGATTAACGTCATGCTAACCGGCGTCGGCGGACAGGGCACGGTCTTGGCCGCAAAGGTGCTCGCCCAAGCTGCGCAGGAGAAAGGCTGGCATGTGCGCACGGCCGAGACAATCGGCATGGCGCAGCGGGGTGGCTCGGTCGTATCGCACGTGCGCATGGGGGACGCAGGCGAGGAGGTCTATTCGCCCCTCATCGCGAAGGGCTCGGCCGATGTCGTGATTGCGTTCGAGCCCGCTGAAGCCGCGCGCGTGCTGCCGTACCTCTCGCAAACAGGCGTGCTGGTCAGCGCATCGACGGCGGTTCAGCCGGTAACGGCCGCGCTTGCCAAGGATCCCTATCGGGGCTCCTCGGTGATCGCCGGCCTCGAGAAGGCGTTCGCCCAGGCTCCCGACCAGCTCGTAATCGTTCCCGACGGCGAGTTGCTCGAGCGCGTTGGAAACCGCAAGGCGCTCAACACGGTGCTTTTGGCCTGCGCCATCAAAACCGGTCGCTTGCCCCTGACCCTCGATGACCTCCGCGACGCCATTCGCGCTAGCGTGAAGCCCGCATTCGTGGACCTCAACCTGCGCGCCATCGACTGCGCCGTCGAATAGCCTGACGCAAGCCAAAGCCAATGCCGGGTTTTATAGCCTTAGTCGTCCGACCGAAGGGGTGAGCCGCTTCCGTAGGCGGGCAGCGACACGGCGTGTGGATGAAGCCATTACCGCCGGAGGGCTGTAGGCGAACCCCCTCGGTCGGACGACCCGTCGAGATTGTTGTAGGCGAATCCCTCCGGGCGGGCGATTCGCAAAACAGGGCCGTTCGACTCGTTGTTCCCATCGCGCTCTCAAGTGATACAATGGCACGCATGAAGGTTACATTCGACAACACCTTCATCGCCGTGGCTCCGGCTGGGCGATGGCTTTAGCTTCAGGCTCCTGCGAGCTTGAAGCATGACTGCACATCGTCTGCATCAGCTGCTTCGCTCGTACAAGCTTGAAGCGAACCCCCCTTTCCCCACTTCTGCAAGCAAACTGCGCCTTAGCGCACGTACGAGAAAGAAGACCGCCATGGAAATGCAACCTGCGCAACTCGAAGCCATAACAAAACAGCTTGCCTCCCTTAAGGAGCATTCGCCGTTCTACGCCAAGAAATTCGAGGGCATCGACCTGGGCGACGTGAAATCTCAGGCCGATTTCGAGAAGCTCCCCTTCACCGAGAAGGCCGACCTTCGCGATGCCTACCCGCTTGGACTTGCTGCCGTACCGCAAGAGAAGATCGTGCGCATCCACAGCTCGTCGGGCACTACGGGCACGCCGGTCATCATCCCTTACACCAAGAAGGACGTCGAGGACTGGGCCATTCAGTTCGCGCGCTGCTACGAGTACGCTGGCGTCACCGCCGAGGACCGCGTTCAGATTACCCCGGGCTACGGCCTGTGGACGGCGGGCATCGGCTTCCAGGCCGGTTGCGAGCTTTTGGGCGCCATGGCCATTCCCATGGGCCCGGGCAACACCGAGAAGCAGCTGCAGTTCATGATGGACATGGAATCGACGGTCTTCACGGCCACCGCAAGCTACGCCCTTCTGATTGCAGAAGAGGTGGAGAAGCGTGGCATCAAGGACAAGATCAAGCTCAAGAAGCTTATCACGGGTTCCGAGCGTGCGGGTGAGAAAATCCGCAAGCGCATCGTCGACGCCCTGGGCGTCGAGTACTACGACATCTACGGCCTCACCGAGGTGTACGGCCCCGGCATCGGCATCAACTGCCAGCACACCCACGGCATGCACGTGTGGAGCGATTACGTATATCTCGAGATCATCAACCCGGAGACGGGTGAAGTCCTGCCCGATGGCGAGTGGGGCGAAATCGTGCTGACCACCTTGCAGAAAGAGGGTGCACCGCTCATCCGCTTCCGCACGCACGACCTGTCGCGCATCATCCCGGGCGAGTGCGCATGCGGCCACAACGAGCATCCGCGCCTCGACACCCTCACGGGCCGTTCCGACGACATGATGAAGATTCACGGCGTCAATGTGTTCCCAGCTCAGATTGAGGAAGTTCTGAAGGAGTTCCCCGATTTGTCGAGCGAATACCAGATCCGCATCTCGCATTTGGACGGCCGCGACTGGATGCGCGTCTACGTCGAGGCCAGCGGCTCGGTCGACTGGATGAAGGCGTCGAAGGATGTTGCCACCCGCATGAAGAGCAAGATCGGCTTCACGCCGTTGGTGAAGATCGTCGAGCTCGGCTTCTTGCCGCGTAGCGAGAAGAAGACCAAGCGCGTCTTCGACGAGCGAGAATAAATAGGTTGCGCCGTTCTTTCGAACGGCGCAACTACTATACGCTGCGAAGCCCTGAGGCACACCATCTTCGCGCTCCAAGCCCGGCTCGCGGCCCAAAGGCCGCGTCGCCGGGCTTTCCCGCGAATCTGGAGCGCCTCAGGGCTTCTCGCTCCGTTGCCTGTCAGGCTGGTCGCTCCAGCTGGCAGCATGCGCAACCGTCGCACGCTGTGCGGCTAGATGACGCGCATCAAGGCCGCTCGCTTCGGTGATCGTTCGGCGATTCTTCCAAGATCAGCGTCGTTAATGGGAGCCGTTCCCCTCAATGATGTCCTGCCAATGGGCGGGCACAAGCCGATCGACGCAGAGGACGCCCTTTGATGCTGCTTTCATTCTGTTAGACGCTAGTTTGGCCAGGGGACGAGCGTGCCCTTGGGGATGTTCACCATGAAGGCTTCGTGCGCAAGTTCGGCCATCGGGTCGTCGTTGTGTGAGTCGCTGTAGAAGCGGTCAACTTGCACGTCGGGATACAGCTCGCGGAGCCGCACGATCTTCTCGGCCCCCGAGAAGTTGGGGCTATGCAAGCGTCCGGTATGCGGATCGACCTTCGAGGCGATGAGCTCAAGTCCGCGCTTGGTGCACATGTCGCGCAGCAGGAACTCAGGTGAAGCGGAGATGACGAGGTCGCCTTTCTTCGGATGGCAGGGTCCTGTGATGTTGTGCTCGTGCGTGCTCCAAAAGCGTGCGAGCTCTGACTCTATGTCGGGCACCAAGGGCAGGAAACGGTAGAGCGCAGCCTTGAACTGAGTCTTCGTCATGGCGTGGAGTCCCATACAGGCAAAGGCGATTACCCCTGCGCGCGGCAGGGTGGTTATGACGCGCGGATGGCGGCGCGCGCACCATTTGACGAAGTCAACCGTCGAGTCGCCCCGATAAAGCGTTCCATCGAAATCGTAAGCATCCATGAGTTCAGTATATATTAATGGTCAAAATAATCAGGGTGAAAAGCTTTCCGCAGGTGCTTCATTGTGATAAAGTGTCCAACATGCATTTGACGCAGGGACATATCACGGGGTCAACCGAACGTGCCGCAATGAGCGAGGCGTTCGCCATGCAGTGTATGAGCGCGGTGGCTGGCCTGCTTGCGCAGAACCCCATGTCGCGTCGAAACGATGCGTACACCGCAATTTATTATTTTCGATACTAGAAGCACACGGGTCTTTTGCCGGGTGCTTTTTTGTGCCGTCTCCACCATGCGTAGGAGCGCCTTCTAACATCACCAGCTGAAACAGCAAAAGAGTCGTGTGCGAATTCCGCCGCAAGCGCCATGCGTTTGCCTTGGCTGCCTGGTAGAAAGTGTGGTGAGCAGTCCATGCGTGCCCGATAGGGGCTCGTCTTCCGACCCAAGTTGTTTACATGAGATTGAAATCTTAAAAGGAGCAGGTCATGATTTGGAAAATAGTCGTTCTCATTCTGTTTGTCGCCATCGCCATCGGCGTTGGCATATATGCGCGACGATCGGCCTCGAGCGTCGACGGCTTCGTGCTGGGCGGCCGTAACGTCGGCCCGTGGCTTTCCGCGTTCGCTTACGGCACCAGCTACTTCTCGGCTGTCATCTTCGTCGGGTACGCAGGACAGTTCGGATACCGGTATGGCCTGTCGGCAACGTGGGCGGGCATCGGGAACGCCATCATCGGCTCGCTTCTCGCCTGGTGGGTGCTCGGCCCTCGCGCACGCGAGATGACGCATCGTCTCGGCGCAACGACCATGCCCGAGTTCTTCGGCAAGCGCTTCGACTCCAAGGCCCTGCGCATCGCCGCAGCCGCCATCATCTTCGTGTTCCTGATTCCGTACACGGCCAGCGTGTACAACGGCCTTTCGCGCCTGATTGTCATTGCGTTCGGCATCAGCGTTCCCTACGAGTACTGCATTGTGTTTATGGCACTTGTGACCTGCGTGTACGTAGTGCTCGGCGGATACATGGCAACGGTGATGAACGACTTCATCCAGGGATGCGTCATGCTGATCGGTATCGTCGCCGTGGTCTTCGCCGTTCTGAACGGTTACGGCGGATTCTCCGAAGCAGTCATCTCGCTGTCGCAGATTCAAGCCGAGGGAACGGCCATGCAAGGCGCGTACACGAGCTTCTTCGGTCCCGATTTGTTCAACCTCTTAGGCGTCGTCGTGCTCACATCGCTTGGCACGTGGGGTTTGCCGCAGATGGTGCAGAAGTTCTACGCCATCAAGAGCGGCCCGGCTGTTAAGCAAGGCGCGATCATCTCGACCGTTTTCGCGTTCGTCATCGCGGGCGGAAGTTACTTCCTCGGTGGTTTTGGCCGCCTGGCAATCGAGAACCCCGCCGCTGCGCAGTACATCGAGTACAACCCGAAAACCGGTGCGATCATCTACGACTCGATCATGCCGGCGCTGGTGTCGAACATACCCGACATCCTGCTTGGCGTGCTCGTGGTCATGGTGCTCTCGGCTTCGATGTCGACGCTCTCGTCCCTCGTCCTGACGTCGTCCTCCACGTTGACGCTTGACCTCATCAAGGGCAATGTCGTCAAGGACATGGATGAGAAGAAGCAGGTCAGCTGGATGCGCGTGCTGCTCGTCGTGTTCATCGCGCTGTCGGCTGGCATAGGCATCATCCAGGTGCAGGGCTCGCTTCCGTTCATCGCCCAGCTCATGGGCATCTCGTGGGGCGCTTTGGCCGGCGCTTTCCTCGGCCCGTTCCTCTGGGGGCTGTACTCCGGCAAGATCTCGAAAGCCTCGGTGTGGGTTAGCTTCATCGTGGGCGTTGGCTTGACTACGGGCAACATGATTTCGGGTCTCGTTGGGGCTCCATGGATCGCTTCGCCGATCAACGCCGGTGCTCTGGCCATGATCCTTTCCATCGTGATCGTGCCCGTGGTCAGCTTGTTTACACCTGCTGTGCCCTTCCAGGTCAACCCGCCTTCGCCCAAGGGCGCAGGCGACCTGGCATTCGAAGCCGCAACTGCTGGTCAGGAGATATCCGCTCAGACTGGCGGCAAGGGCATCGAGGGTGCTGCTGCTGACGAAATCGCCATCCCACGCGGCGGTAAACGCTGATAGTCCCGGGCGCATGCGTGCATGTGCGACGGCGTGTGCACAAGCGCGACGTCATGCGCGAACAGCCCCAAGTGCCTATGTGCAACGGGGCATGCGTACATGCGCGACGGCATGCGCTGATAGTGCCAAGAGCAAATACTCGAATTCAAGCGCGACGGTTCCTTCGGGGCCGTCGCGCTTTGTTCGTTGCCTTCCGAGGCTTCTCTTCGTTAAGTCTGGACGAAGGTGGTTCGACTGCCCGCGGACGTCGGAGATCCTCCACGGTGCCGATTTCGTGCCATGCGGGGTGCCGTTGTGGAACGAATCGAAGGCCGTGGAGGATTGAGGCTGCGGTAATAGGGGATTTGCGGGCACAGAAATGAAACAACCCCGCAGCTGCGGGGTTGTGAGGTTCGCTGGCGCGCCCTGTAGGATTCGAACCTACGACGCCCTGATTCGTAGTCAGGTCCTCTATCCAGCTGAGGTAAGGGCGCTTAAAACAGCTTGTCTATTTAAGCATTCCACCGTATAGGTGTCAACGATAACTTTGAAAACCGCCACGGAATGTTCACGTTGTGGCGTCTCTGCTCCGTTGCTGCACTCGCGTCGCCCTCGCGTCGCACTCGCGCTGCGTTTGCGTCGCACCCACGTCGCGCTCACAGCGCTCTGGGCCCGTTACGCCCCGAAGCGCTCGTGATCCCGATAAAAAGGACTTCCCAAGGGAAGTCCCAGAAGAGTTATTCATGGCACAACCGCGCGTAACGCCGCAGTAGGCAACAGCACTCGTAGCGTCGCAGCCGGCATCAGGGCGCGTCTCCGTAGCCGGCAGCCGCGCGCGGCCCTGTAGTCGGCAACTGCGCTCGTAGCGCCGTAGTCAGCAACAGGACGCGGCCCTGTGGTCGGCAATAGTGCGTAACGCCGCAGCAGGCAACAGCGCGTGTGGCGCCGTTGCCGGCATCAGGGCGCGTCTCCGCGGTTGGCAACAGCACATACCCCTGTGGCCGGCGACCTCGCGCAGCGCAGTTTTTCGCAGCTAGTCGGTAACCTTCTTGCCGACGGTCAAGCGCAGGACGAACAGGGTGCCGATTGTGAGCGCGGCGCCAATGACCAGGCAGATAATCGCGTTCTGAACGAAGCCGGCGATGATGAAGCACACGAACGAGACGGCGGCAACGGTAAGCGCGTAGGGAATCTGCGTCGAGACATGCTCGATATGGTTCACGTTCGCACCAGCCGAGGCCATTACCGTCGTATCCGAAATCGGCGAGATGTGGTCACCGCACACGGCGCCAGCCAGGCAAGCAGAGATGCCGATGGTCAGCAGGATTGAGGCGGGATCGAACACGGCAACAACGATGGGGATCAGGATGCCGAACGTGCCCCAGCTCGTGCCTGTCGCGAAGGCCAAGCCCAGTGCTACCAGGAAGATGATTGCCGGCAGCATCATGTACAGGCCTTCGGCGGCGCCTTCAAGCGCGTTGTGAACGAACACGTCAGCGCCAAGGGCGGAAGTCGCAAGTTTCAGGGTGAGCGCGAAGGTCAGGATCAGCATGGCCGGAACCATGGCCTTGAAGCCGGACACAAAGCTCTCGGTGGCTTCCTTGAAGGAAATCACGCGGCGAATAAGCAGGTAGAAGAACGTGATGACAAGGGCGATGAGCGAACCCCACGGCAGGCCGACGGAGGCGTCGGTGTTGCCGAACGCGGCGGACAGGTCGCCAGCAACGCCGGATTCGGGATCCCAGAAGCCGCCGACGTAGAGCATGCCGAAGATGCAGCACACGATGAGCACGACGATGGGAATGACCAAATCGAGCAGCGAAGCGCGCTCCTTCTGGGCGAACTCCTCGTTGCCAAGCGACCCAGAATTGCCGTTCTTGTACGCCTCGAACTCAGCCTTGGCCATGGGGCCGTAGTCGAAGCCCATGATGCAGATGGCGATGAGGAACACGATGGTGAGCAGCGAGTAGAAGTTGAACGGAATCGCCTGGATGAACAGCTGGATGCCCGAGACGCCCTCGATGCCGTCGGCCGTGGAGGAGACGGCGGCCGCCCATGACGAGATGGGCGCAATCATGCAGATGGGTGCCGCGGTAGCGTCGATGATGTAGGACAGCTTAGCGCGCGAGATCTTCTCGGTGTCGGTGACGGGGCGCATGACGGCGCCAACCGTGAGGCAGTTGAAGTAGTCGTCGATGAAGATGAGCACGCCCAGGAAGAACGTTGCCAGCTGCGCACCAACGCGCGATTTGATGTGCTTGGCTGCCCAGCGGCCGAATGCGACCGAGCCGCCAGCGGCGTTGACGAGCGCCACCATGATGCCGAGCATGACCAGGAACACGAAGATGCCCGCATTCCAGGGGTCCGAAATCGCGTTGATGAAGCCGACCTTGGCGGCGTCATCCCCCTCTCCGAACGACCCCAGAATCACGTAATTGATGACGTTGAGGATATCGCCCGACTGGAGTGCGAGCAGGAGCGCTCCCACTAGGATGCCGATGAACAGCGAGCTGAACGTCTCTTTCGTGATGAGCGCCAACACGATAGCCACGATCGGCGGGATGAGCGCCCAAAAAGTTCCGACGAAAACCATGTACGTACTCCTCCTAACAATCGAACAGGCCACGATTTCTCATGGCCTGGTGATTGCCCGGAAAGCCCGCGCATGCGCTTGGCCATGATAGCTCTCCACTTTTCGAGCGGCAGTGTGCAGGATGTTATCCTGAACCCCAGATGCACCGTAGCGGATAACGACGGCGCTCTTCGGCGGCATCCCCTTTCGCCTTCCTTGTTCCGCAATCGCAAAGCGCCCACAGCGTTTTGCGCGAAGGTTACTGATGAAAGCCGCGCCTCTATCATGCCTGTTGTTTGAACAGTTGTCCCATTATAGAGTACTGGCGAGCCAGTAGGCAACATAGTTATCAAGCCAAGGTGTTTTGGCTGGTCGTGAGCTGGTGATATAACGCGGGCGTTGGGGTAAAAATGCCCAGACGCCAGAATTTACTGTGAACACTAAGCGATGTTCTTATAAATATAGAACTATGTCATATTTTTCGTATCAAATTGCCAAAGTTGTCATATAATGTGTCATACGTTGTTAGACCCATGACTGCTTCTAGTGGTTTCAGCTGCAAAACGCTGTTTATTGAAATGGGTTGCGGTTACATTTTGATGGCAGGAGGCTATGATGAAACTAAAAGCGTCAGTTGATTACGGCGCGCGCGCAATCGTGTATTTAGCGGTCAAGGGCGATACCTGTTCGTCCCGCGAGATTTCGGAAGAGATGTCCGTGCCTCGTGATTACCTGATCCAGCTTGCCCTGCGGCTGCGCAATGCAGGTCTCATCAAGGCTCGTCCAGGCAAGAATGGCGGATACGCGCTTGCTAAAGACCCTGCTAAAATCACCATCGCTCAAATTCTCAACGCGTTCGACGACGATTTGAAGCACGAACGTCAGGAACTGAAGAAAAGCCGGAAAGAGGCCCCGTCCGCAACGATGGTGCGCGAGATTCACGGGACCATCATGGGAAGCCTCGACAGCTTCCTCGAGTCGATATCCATCCAGGACATGCTTGACGCCTATAACGGAGGGGAAGCCCCCGAGCTGCTCATGGCCGCTGCGCTCGAGAAGGAAGCCGCGAAGCTTCGCAGCAAGGCTTAGCAGCAACGGGCGCTTCGCAAAGCGGGCACAGCCGGCAAAACCAGCAAAGGCCTGAGACAATCGACAAAAGTCGGCGGATCATCCTGGTCCGCCGACTTCTTGGGTTCGCTTTAAAACATCTCACCTTCATGGGTTTTCGCCTCTGCACAGCGTGAGCGATTCCGCCCAGCTGATGGGGCGGGTCCTATGACGGATGGGGACGGGTCTAATTCATCATTGGCGGATGGGGTCTGGCCATATTCGTCGTCCTGCCATTTCGCCATACGAAAAGTGCAGCCATCTAAGAAAAATGATGAATTGAACCCGTCCCCATCCGTCATAGAAAGGCCTAGCGGAACTTGCTGATGTCGTCCATCAGCTTTTTGCGGTGGCGGTCGATCTCGTCGGGTTTGTACACGTGAATGCTCGTCGCGACGAACGTCACCTGTTCATCGGATTCCGCGGTTGCAACGGTGGCCTTGCCGTCTGCATCAGCGCAAGGGTCGACGTTGCTGGAAGCGAAAGCCCCAATCGAAGTGATGTCGAAGCCCGCGGAGGCGATCCAGGCCATGAAGTCTTTCCTGGGAGGTGCGGCTTGCACGGCGTTCCCGAGTGCGCGCGCCTGCTTGACGACCGCAGCATTGCGCGGGCCGCTCGAGAGCACGGTGTCGCATACGAGCAGCCCACCCGGTTTCAAGGCGCGCCTTATCTGGGCAAGCGCTTCTGCGGGGTTGCAGAACAAGTTGAGCACGCAGTTCACGTATGCGAAGTCGGCGCAATCCTCGCCGACGGCTTTGCAAAGCTCTTCGGGGAAAACGTCGAAGAACTCCATGTTGCTCTGGCCGAAACCGCATTTCTCGATTGCCCGCGCCTCTCCTGCCCGAGCCCGCTCAAGCATGTCGGCGCGCCACTCGCATCCGAGCGCCCTGCCAGTAGGCCCAACTTGCTCAGCGAGTTTGTAAATCCCTTTTCCGCGGCGGCAAGCAACGTCGAGGGCCGTTTTGCCAGGCAGCTCTTTCGGAATGTCCATCTTGCAGAGCGCGTCATAGCCGTACGCGTCGGGTAGCGCGCTGTAATAGTCCTTAAGCTCGTCATGCGAACAAGTCATGTTCGGTTTCCTTTCTGGTTCAACTACTAAGAGGCATCTGGAGGTGTCGGCTGGCATCGGCTGCATCGGCTGCATCGGTTGCTCGGCTTACATCAATTGGCATCGGCTGCATCAGTTTACATCGTGCAACGTCGGCTGTATCGTTTGCGCCGATCGGCATCGGTCGAGCTGCTCGAACGGCTCGTCCGCCTACAGCTCTTCGCGGTAACGGTCCATGAGCTCGCGAAGCAGCTCGCCGGAACTCGGCGGGGTGTACACGATGGCGTTGGCGCCCGCCTCGATGGTTGCGCGAATGGTCTCCGGCGTCTTCCCCCCCGAAGCCATGATGGGCACACGGGGATACTTTTCGCGAATCGACGCCACGATCTTCGCCGTATTCGCGCCGCCGGCGACGTTGAGGATCGTCGCGCCGTTCTCAAGGCGCTTCTCCACGTCGGTCCTGAGGCTGGTGATGGTCACCACGATGGGGATGTCCAGGACGCGCGAAGCTTCCTTCAAGTCCTCGTTCGGGATGGGGGCGTTGAAGACGACGCCCATCGCGCCTTGGTTCTCGGCGTCCATGGCCAGGTAGATTGCGCGCGTGCCCTGGGTCGTGCCACCGCCCGAGCCGCAGAACACCGGAGCGTCGGCAGCGTGGATGACGGCCGCTGTGACGGAGCGCTGCGCCGTGAACGGATGCACGCAGAAGATGGCGTCGGCATCGCAGTTCTTGATGATGGCGATGTCGGTGGAGAACAGGAGGCTCTTGATGCGCCGGCCATAGACGACGATGCCCGTCGCCTCTTGGATCTCGGATGGCAGGTGCAGGATGTTGTGGCGGAGGCGCGACTCGATGGGAGCGATGAGCTCTTCAGGCTCCTCCAAGACGTCCAGCGGGGAAGATGATTTCTTTCCCTGGCCTACGCCCCTCCACTTCAATGTAACCATCGTGTCTCCTCGATTGTCCAGAACGCTAATCATCTACCCAACGGGCAGTTACTCTAGTTTAGCCGAGAATGGCTGGTTATTCAGTTGGATTGGTCTTTTGGGTGCTCAATAGCGCCGCGTTCTGCTAGGATTTGCAGAATTACTGCGTTTCGGTTGGGCTATAGAAGATAGAGAAGGCGGTTTTCAGCCATGATGAACAACAAGTTCGAACTCTACGATCAGTTCGCGCAAATATATACGGTCGACCCCAGCATGTTCGAGAAATTCGACGTCAAGCGTGGGCTTCGCAATGCGGACGGCACGGGCGTCCTCGCGGGCGTCACCAACATCTCGAACGTCCATGGCTACCTCATCTCGGACGATGTGAAAGTTCCCGATGAGGGCTCGCTGCTTTACCGCGGATACGACATCTACGACCTCCTGAACGTCGACGATCCCAGCCGGCGCTTCAACTACGAGGAAATCGCCTATCTGCTGCTTCTCGGCCATCTGCCCAACCAGGCCGCCCTCGAGCGCTTCATCGAAGTCATCGACGACGAGCGCGATTTGCCCGACGGCTTCACGCAGTCCATCAACATGCTCGACGTGCCTCCCGACCTCATGAACCTGCTGGCGCGCGCGACGCTTCTGCTGTACTCCTACGACCTCAATCCCGAAGACCGCTCGATCGAGCACGAGGTCCACACGGCGCTGAGCATCATCTCGCGCCTTCCGCGCATCATGGTGCTGGCCTACTACGCCAAGATCGCGCGTTTCGAGCGCGGCTCCATGATCATGCACCCGTTTATCCCTGGGGAGTCCACCGCCGAAACCATTCTGTCGATGCTGCGTCCGGACCGTCACTACGAGCCCGAAGAGGCCCGCATGCTCGACATCATGCTCTGCTTGCAAGCTGAACACGGCGGCGGCAACAACTCCACGTTCACCACGCGCGTGCTCACGTCGGCCGATACCGATCCGTACGCGACCTACTCGTCGGCAATCGGCTCGCTCAAGGGCCTGCGCCACGGCGGCGCCAATCACCAGGTTCGTGCCATGCAAGCAGAGGCCAAGCAGGTAATCGAGAATTGGGAAGACGATGACCAGGTGTTCGATTACCTTTCGCGCGTCGTGAAGAAGGAAGCCTTCGACAAGTCCGGCCTCATCTACGGCATGGGACATGCGGTGTACACGAAGTCCGACCCCCGCGCGGTGATCTGCAAGCAATTTGCCGAGAAGATGGCCGCCGGCACCGAGTTCGAGCGCGAGCTGAACCTGCTGAAGTCCATCGAGCGCCTCGCCCCCACCGTGTTGCGCGAGGTGAAAGGCACCACCAAGGAGGTCTGCGCGAACGTCGACATGTACACCGGCTTCGTCTACACGATGCTCGGCATCCCCGAGGACCTGTTCACGCCCCTGTTCGCCTGCGCGCGCATGGCCGGCTGGGCCGCGCATCGCTTCGAGGAGATCGAATCGGGGAAGCGCATCATCAGGCCTGCGTACAAGGCCTCGTTCACGTCGCTCAAGCGGCTGGAGTACACGCCCATCGAGGAGCGCTAGGAGCATTCGGGATAAGCCGTCGGGAACCTGCGTTCAGGTGGCTTCCCTTTAGCGGTCGAAGAGCGCGTCGATTCCCGTGTAGTCGAGGAATTCCTGGTAGACGGCGCGCCTGAGCTTTCCGAGCGTGTGAGGATCGCGTCCTCCAACCGGCTTGCCGTCAAGCTCGTTGGCGAAGGAGCAAAACTCCCCCGAGGAGCTGACGATGATCTCGTCAGCGTTCTCGAGCTGCTCGAGAGTGAATGTGCGCTCGATGACGGGGATGCTCTCGCGCCAGCAGGCCTGAATGAGGTGGGTCTTTGCGATGCCCCTCAGGATGTGCTCATCGTTCGGATGTGTGTAGAAGACGCCGTCTTTGAGGATGGAAACGTTGGAGTGGGCGCATTCCGTTACGACGCCGTTGCGGTGCAGAACCGCTTCGTCGGCACCTGCCATCCTGGCGATTTGGGAGTACCGCACGGAGGGCAAGAGGTTGAGCGTCTTTATGTTCCCATACTCGAAACGATGGTCTTCCAAGGTGATGAGCTTGAGCGGCACCATAGGGTCGAGCATTTCCTCGGCACGGATGTAAACCCAGAGCTTGCCGGTCATGTTCGGATCGTAGACATGCTCCCGCTGCCCGACACCGCGGCTGACTTGCCAGTAGACGAACTGCGTCCGCCCCTCCACCTGCGACAGGAGCTCTTCAAGAAGCTTGCCGAGCTCGTCTTTCGACAGGGGAATGCGGATGTCGAACGCGGCTGCGCTGCTGTAGAACCTGTCCAAGTGGTCTTCCAGGAGAAACACCTTGCCGTTCGCTCCCGTGGAAGCGTCGTACACGCCGTCGCCGAAGAAGTGGGAACGGTCGTTGAACGGCACCATGAGCTCGTCTGGGGAACCCACGGTTCCGTCGTAGTATGCGATTGCCTTCATGTCTGCTCCTGTCACCGGCACCGGCCTGAAGAAAGCGCCCCTTGCCGGGGCGCTGGTTGTACCGGTTCGAATCCTACACCCTGATTCGAGCCCGTTCGGTACTGCAAGCGCCCCATTGCTGAAGCGCTGATCTTTCTGGCGGAGGATGTAGGATTCGAACCCACGGAACCTTGCGGCTCAACAGTTTTCAAGACTGCCGCCTTCAACCACTCGGCCAATCCTCCGCACTCTTATAGTTCGCACAGTTTACCCGTCCGGGAAAACTGTTGCTCAACAGTTTTCGGTCTTGTCAAGGCGCGAGGCCTTGAAATGCTTCGCATTTCACCCTTCGGGTGACAAGCCCGCGGGCCCGTGTATCATCTTCGATTCTACACGGGCGGTCAAGACTGCCGCCTTCAACCACTCGGCCAATCCTCCGCACTGTCATCGTTCGCTCAGTTCATTCTAGACCAAGCCCAAGAGGCGTGTGGGAACCGACGAACAGGTGAACAGTATAGATGATTATCGGAAACGAGTACGATAATCATCCTATAATATCCGCATGAATGACGAAACGTACATGCGCCTGGCCATCGAGGAGGCACGCAAGGCTGCCGAAGCCGACGAAGTGCCTATCGGCGCCGTCGTCGTGTACGAACCCATCGACCCTGGCACGCGGCGGCCGCTTGCCGAGCCGAAGGTCATCGCGCGTGCGGGAAACCAGCGCGAACGCAAGAAAGACCCCGCAGGCCATGCGGAGTTCGTCGCCATGCTCCAGGCCGCGCGGGAGCTCGACGCCTGGCGGCTCGAGCACTGCACGGTGTACGTCACACTGGAACCGTGCATAATGTGCGCGGGGCTGATGCATCAGGCACGCGTAAGGCGCTGCGTTTACGGCGCACCGGATCCGAAGGCCGGCGCCCTGGGAACGCTGTACCGCATTAACGAAGACGAACGCCTCAACCACACGTTCGAGGTGACCTCCGGGGTGCTGCAAGATGAATGCGCGAGCCTGCTGAAGGAGTTCTTCGCGGCAAAGCGGAGAAAATGAGCGCGGGGGCTTCTCGACGACTCGCAAGAACGGAACGGAGCAGAAGTGGAGCAGGGTACAACCGATATAACGGCCGATGCCGTAGCTTTGCAGGAACGGGATGAGTTCCGCGCTCAAGGATGGCTGAAGATCGTGTCTCCCGCAAAGGTGAACTTGCATCTTGCCATTGGGCAGCGTCGCGCCGACGGCTACCATGAAGCCGCCACGATCATGCACGCGCTGAACCTTCACGATGTGGTCTACGTGCGCCGCAAACTCCCAGACGATCCTGACCAGTCCAGTCCCAGCGTCCGCATGGTTTCATGCGGCGACGTCGTCGCGCCCGATCTGCCGTCGTGCGACAACATCGCCTTCAAGGCGGTTCGCAGGCTCTCCCAGCGCATAGGGGGAGCTGATGAGGGCATCGAGATTCGCATCGAGAAGAACATCCCCGCGCAAGGAGGCCTCGGGGGAGGTTCGTCCAATGCGGCGGCGGCCCTTCTGGGGGTGGCTCAGCTTTGGGGCCTCGCGCCCGACGACCCGACCATCGAGGAAACGGCACGGGAGCTGGGCAGCGACGTCGCGTTTTTCCTGCACGGGGGTTGCTCGTACTATGAGGGAACGGGCGAAGTGTTCGTTCACGAGCTCGTGCCGTCGAAGCAGGCGCTTGCGCTCGTGAAGCCCGATGGAGGGGTGTCGACGGGCGAGGCGTACCGGACGTTCGACTCGAATCCGCCAGCTGTGCCCGCTGCCATAGCGGAAGCCGCACGCACAGCGCGTAATGCATGCGATGTCCGCCTGTTCAACAACTTGGCACCAGCCTCGGAAACGCTCATGCCCGAACTCGCTAATGTGAGAGAATGGCTTATCGAACAACCAGGCGTCGTCGACGCGCTGCTCTGCGGAAGCGGGGCCACAACCTTCGCGCTCTGCGAGGATTTCGGTTGCGCTTGTCAGGTGGTTGCAGCTGCTCGGAAGCTCGGATACTGGGCTCGCACGACGTCGCTCGGATCGCTGCGCGCCATGTTGATATCGACCTAACGCTACGAGGTAACCGTGATACGTCTTTACCGCATACTTCCCCTCCTGGTGTTGATGGCCGTCGTTGCCGGCGTCGTCTACGTCATCATGTCGTTCCGCTACTCGTCCGACCGCGCAAAAGCCACGCTCATCACGGTTTTCACGTGGCTTACGATCGTCCTTTCGGTCGTTTTCGCCCTTGGCACGCTTTATGCATTGTTCGAGCAAAACAACACCGTGATCGAGCTTGCGGGCAGCTGCCTTGCCACCACGCTCGTAGGCCTGGGTGTGACGCGGTTGTGCAACAGGATCTTCAAGAAGAACCATCCGCATTACGGCGAGGAAGTCGCTCAGGCGACCATCATCAACGATTCCATCTCCAGCCGCTTCGCGGATGCTTTCAAGCAAGCGTTCGGGCAGGCCATGAAAGATACGTTCGATCCGCGCCACAAGCGCTAGGGCGACAGCTTTTTCATCGGCGCCCCCGAAGAAGAGATAGGATGATTGGGGGGATCGCAATCCTGCGCATGAACTTTCTTCAGCTGTTCTTGATTTACGCACAGCGTTCAGGTAAGATTCATCGTTGCATATGGAGGAGTGACCGAGAGGCCGAAGGTGCTCGCCTGCTAAGTGAGTAACGGCCAAAAGCCGTTCTAGGGTTCGAATCCCTACTCCTCCGCCAGCGAATACGGCCCCCAGCACTGGGGGCTTAACTTTTCGGTTCGGGCCCCAGCGGGTCGTAGGGATTCGAACCGAGAGGTCGTTTTCCGTCAAGCGGAGGCGCCGGTGGCGCCTCCGCAGGAAAACGGTGCGGAGGCTTCAGCCGGAGCACGTGATTTTCGCGCCTGCGCGAAAATACGGAATCCCTACTCCTCCGCCAGCGAATACGGCCCCCAGCACTGGGGGCTTAACTTTTCTGTCAGGGTTCCAACGGGTCGCGGAGATTCGGATCATGAACGCACACAAGGGCAACATCGTTCTCATAGGAATGCCGGGGGCGGGCAAGTCGACGCTTGGCGTCGTGCTCGCCAAGATTATGAACAAGTCTTTCCTCGACGGAGACCTCGCCATACAGAGCCGTCATGGCAAGACGCTGCAGGCGATAATCGATGAAGTGGGAACAGATGCCTTCATCGAAATCGAGAACGAGGTCCTGCGCGATATCGACGTGGACGAAACCGTCATCGCCACCGGCGGCAGCGCCGTGTACTCGGACGAGGCAATGAAGCACCTTGCGAGCATCGGAACGGTTGTCTACCTGGAAATCACGTACGATTCGCTTGTCGAGCGGTTGGGTGACCTGCAGGAACGAGGGGTTGTCCTGAAGGGCGGCATCACGATGAGCCTACACGACCTGTACGAGGAGCGCCGTCCGCTCTACGAGCGTTATGCAGAAGTGACGGTGGACGTGGACAAGCTGAGCATTACCGACGCAGCGCGAAAAGTCGCCCGCGCCGTCAACGACAAGGCGTCCTAAAAAGATTTTGACACGCCCGAGACACTTGTCAATCGAATCGGAGGGGACAGCCCCCAACTATCATGAATCCACGAAAGGTGCCAGCAGGCAGGTCTTTTCAGATTCATGATCGTTGGGGGCTGTCCCCTCCGATTCGATTGGCGTCAAGATGGCGCTCAGGGCGTATCGATTCCCCCGATACCCCCTTTAACATGCCCGGCAGATACGTTCTCTTGCGCAGGCATCCACGCAAAACGACTAGCCGACCAAATGGTACCCGTCTCGTACGTGGCGAAGATCCGCCTCCATTTCGGCGGCGTCAGTCCAGCCGGAAAACGATTGGGCATATGAAAACCCGTACTTGTATCCGAAGTTGAAGCCCTGCAGGCCTCCATAGCCGGCAGTCAATACGCCGTCCGAAGGGATTTTCAAGTCTGTATAGCGACAGGCTTCGTAGGTGGTCAAGACCGATCCGTCTTTGCGCGTGACGTTGACCTCGTAGGTATCGTAGAGCACATTGTGCTCATATGCATTCCCCTCATCCGAAACGAACAGGTACATCCGGTAGGGAGTGCAAGTCATATCCTGGGCAAGCGACGAGGAGACGATATCCTTCCAGTCTTCCTTGATCAGGCGCTCGGTGTTGGCGTGTATGGCGGAAAGGTTGTCCCCATCCAGCTGATCGCTGCTAAGCACCCATTCAGTGAGCCCTTTTACCTCGAACTGCTTTTCAGAAGGCTCAAAGCGCCAGCCGACAGGGGCTTTTGCCTTAACCGTGACAGTATCGCCGTTTTTCAAGCCGGCTTTCGGGACGACCTCGAACTGGGCTTCGTCGGCATACTCTGCGGCGGTTCGGTCGGAAATCTGCAACTCCGCCTTGCCTTCGCCGGACATGCCGGAGAACTTGACGCTCACGATTGGAAACGGATCGGCGGAACGGGGGAAGGCGAGCTCGTGCATCGGAGAGTTAGGGATGAGCACATTGACCAAGCAGATTCCAGCGACTACGCAAAGGGCGATGAGCCAGCCCTTGAGGCGGCGCTTGCGTTGCCTATCTCTCTGCAAATCCTTGATGTCCTCGTCGGCGCGGGCCTGCGCTATGCGCCGTTCGTATTCCTCCTGCGCGGGCTCTTCTTTCTCGATGAGCATTTCGTATCCGCAGTAGGGGCAGACGGCCTTTTCCTCGTCTGCGGATAGCTCCATTTTTCCTCCGCAAGAAGGGCAGGCAAGCGACAGCGTCTTTATGCTTGATTGGTCCATGTTGTTGCAGGTCTCCTGGCTTGACTATGAATCGCGCGGCAAATGCCGAACACCTCTGGTTTCAATGGCGCCCCAGGGCCGATTCGAACGGCCGACACCCGCTTTAGGAGAGCGGTGTCTTGCTTGGTGGCTGCTGTTGTTCCATGGTGATTCTAATTGCAAATGCGCAGGTTATCAAGCTGTTGAGAACAACCGCTTTCCGCTAACTGTTGTCTTTGATTGGCGGATTGGCTCATTTTTGGCTGCCATGTTTCGGGAGGGGGTAAACATGCCGAAGCTCGAATGGTTCATAGGCGACCTGCACATCAAGAAGCTGAAGCGGCAGGACACGTACTCGGTTCGAGTGCGGCTGACCGATGCAGACGGTAACCGCTCCTACTCTCCTGCGAAGAAGGTCGAGGCGAAGAGCAAGGACCAGGCCGTCGCGAAGGCCGTTGAGTACCAGGATGAGCTCCTGCAGCGTACTCCCGCGACGCTGCATCGCACCGTCGACCTGTACCATAGCAGCCGCGAGGTGTCCGGGGAGATCGACGGTCTGACGGTCAAGCGTGAAGCGGGCGAGATCAAGAAGCTGAAGCTTTACTTTAAAGACGTACCGTTATCCGACATTACGCCTGCAATGGTTGACGACACGTTCCAGCGCATGGCCGGCGACGGGGTGTCGCAGCACCAGCGCTCGAAGCTGTTCGGCTTGCTGAGGCGATCCTTGCGCTACGCCCAGAAACGCGGCGACGTCGCGTTGAACGCATGCGACCTCTGCGACGGCTATTCCTACAAGGGGCCCGACCCCAAGCGCAAGGAGGAGAAGCGCATCTCGACATCGGAGCTGCAGCGGTTCCTGCGCGAGCTCGATGCCGAGCCCCTCACGGGCAAGACCGTCGCCCTGCACATCTGCATCCACACGGGGTTCCGCCGGGGAGAGGTGCTGGGGCTCGAATGGGGTGACATCGATTTCGCCAACTCCCGCATTCACGTCCGGCGGCAGTACGGACAGCAACACGAAAGGAAGGCGACGAAGACGAAATCGTCCACGCGCACGGTGCGCGTGGATTCCGCCCTCATGAACAAGCTCGCAGAATGGCGCGAAATGCTGCTCGAAGAGCATGGCGGCGTGCTGCCCGACAACTCACCCGTCTGCCCAAACGTCAACGGATCGCATATCGACCCCGGCAATTTCTCGCGATGGCGCACCGCGTTCTTCGTGAAGCACGGGCTCGGGCGCTGGGCCACCGAAACGGAATGGGTTGACAAGCGCGGCATCAAGCGGGTTCGGCATTCGAACTACGTCGGCGCTGACATGCAGGCCATCCGACGGGCGAGCGCGACGCTCCTCGTCGGCGCAGGAGTCGATCCCAAAACGGTGCAGGCACGTTTCGGGCATTCCCAGATACAGGCCACGATGACCTACTACGCCGAGGTGGTGCGCGAGGCCCGCACGTTCAAAGCTACCGCATAGAACTTCACTTCCTCGTCAGTCGGCACCGTCGCCACCTTCCGCGTAAAGCGGAATCCCGTATCGGGCGCAACTTCGAACTCGTCTATGACTTCGGGTTTGGCAAAACCGGCATCGGCTAACAAGGAGTAAAATTCCTCCCGAGTGCGAGCAGCCTGTATGCTATTGCCAATCGTGCGGGCCTCGCGCACCACCTCGTCGTCGCGTTCAACGTCGGAGAACACCGTCTCGCAAATCAGCAAACCGCCTGGTTTCAACACGCGGCTGAATTCAGCTAAAGCATCCGAAATGCTATAGAGAAGCGTCGTGACGTTATTGATGTAGACTACGTCGACCGAATTGTCACCGATGCCCGCCGCCATGAGATCTTCGGGATAGGCTACATGGAACTCCATGTTGTTGCCTTTCAGATGGTTGTCACGCCACGCGCGCTCCTTGCCTGCATCTGCCTCGCGAATGTAGTCGGCCGACCAGTCGACACCGATCACGTGGCCCGTATCTCCCACGCGCGCCGACAGCTTGTAGGCACCCTTGCCGCGACGACAGCACACATCGAGCACACGCATGCCCGAAAGGCCTGGAAGCGTCATGCGCGACATGCTTGCAAAGCCCCATTCGTGCTCGCGATTGGCGTAGTAGGCATCGATTCCCGAAGATGCGACTCCGGACGAACCAACGCTGCTGGAAGGCGTCGAGCGCTTCAAGCCGACCGCTCCGCTCTGGTCGAGCGGCGCAGCGACTGCATTGCCTTCGAACTCGCCGGTTACAACATCGTAGTCGTCCGCAATACCGTCGTCGGCTCCGAGCTCGCGCACGTGCTCGGCAAGCTTCGTGCGCGCCTCGTCAACTTTCAAGTCCTCGGAGCGACGGTAGTAAGCCTCGTTGCCAAAATGTGCGATGAAATCCGTCGTGGCCGGCCTGGTCGACAGCTCGGCGATGAACACGAGCATTTCGCGCGCTTCGCCCCAGCAGCGCCCGACGAAGCTGAAAGCGTTCGTCATAGCAGCGTCTGCCGTCTCGGCGAGTGGCCGCACGCGTTCGGCCTCCTTCTGGAAAGCCGCGATCGCGGCCTCGAACGCTTCGGGGCCGGAAACCGCATTGGCACGTCCGCATGCGGCGACGAGGTCCCTCAGCTTCAGGATGGCCAGGTTTTCGCGGCGAATCCAGGACGGCTTCGCCGTGCCCGCCGCAACCTTGCGAGCAACTTCAGCTTCGCGTGTCCGCAGCGTCGCTTCGATCGTCTCGGCCACGCTCCCTCCCTCGAGGAGCATTGGCTTGACCGTGCGCAGCTCGTCGCGCAATTCGAGCACGACCGCTTCCTGCTCGAGCGCCTTGCCGCATTCGGTTGAGAGGGCGTCGAGAATCAGACCCGCAAGTGCCACACGCTCGTCGAACTGCGCAGCCTGTGCGCGCTTTTCGATGACCTCGTCGGCATCGCCGGCCAAGATGCGCCAGACCTGGTAGTCTGACCGGTACTTGTCGAACAGCGAGTAGTACACCGAGAAGCGGTCGGCAATCTCCTCGTCGCGCAGAAACTGCGCGAACAGCACACGATCGCATCGCTTCCCCATTCTCTCGTACAAGGCGATCGTCTCGGCGAGGTCCTCCCAGCCGCGCGCCGTGACGAAGCTCTTGCCGCCGCCCGGCTTGGACTCGACTTTGTAGAAGCAGTCGGGCTTCGCTTCGAGGAAGGTCGTCACGGCGGGATGTAGCCCACGATTCGCGGCATAGGCCTTCCACACGGCGTAGTCGGGCTCGACGTCGAGCTGGCGCAGGCGGTCGAGCGTGACCACGTCGAACTCGTGCACAGACTTGTTGTACTCGGGCGGGTTGCCAGCGCACACGATGACCCAGTCCTCGGGCACGCGATGCCGTCCAAACGTCTTGAACTGCAGGAACTGCAGCATCGAGGGGTACAGCGTCTCGGACACGCAGTTGATTTCGTCGAGGAACAGGATGCCGCGGCGCTCGCCCGTCGCCTCCATGTAATCGTACACCGAGCTCACGATCTCGCTCATCGTATATTCGGAAGAATCGTATTCGAATCCTTCGAACTCGCGGTGAACGATGCGCGGCAGTCCGAGTGCGCTTTGGCGGGTGTGGTGCGTCATCGAATACGATACGACGCCGATTCCCAGCTCTTGCGCGATCTGCTCGATGATGGCCGTCTTGCCGATGCCCGGCGCGCCCACGAGAAACATTGGGCGCTGCCGTGCGGGATTGATCGCGCACATGCCCGCATCGTCGCGCTCAAGATGGGCCTCGACGGTATCTTTGATCTGATCTTTCGCTTCCTGGATGTTCATCATGGCGCTTTCCTCCTTGGCGCTTCTATCTTGTTACCCGAGTCGACTGATTCCCTCTTCGTCCAACACCACGCGTATCGCCCACGGCGGCACCGAAGGCAGGTGCGGCTCGCCGTTGTCCATGAATACGAACGCCACCTCGTAATCGGGCGCCGCCTCGGGAAAGGTTCCCAAGCCATCCGTGAAGTAGATGAGTCCCTTCATGTCGGCGAGCTCGCCGCGGTCGCGGAGCGTGTCGACGTAGGCGAACGCCGGGCGGAAATCGGTGCCGCCCATTCCGCGGATATAGAACCCATCCATGAACGCGTCGACATCACGTAGGTCGGTCACCTTTGTGTCCGCCTGCACGCGCGCGTCGCACTGCACGACATGGACGTTCACCTCATGCGCGAAATCCTGCGTGCCCTTCATCACCGAAAATGTGTGTTCCACGAACGAGCGCACGAGGTCGCCCCGACATGACTCCGATGTGTCGATGCAGATGACGAAGTCGCGGATGCGCTGAGTCTCCTTGTACTCAAGTGGCTCGATGAGTGGCATGTTCCCGTACAGTTCGAGCCCGTACGTGTAGAAAATGTAGTCGAACTCATCGTCGTTCACGCGCATCTCTTCCGACAACGCGCAGAAGCGCCGCAGGAAATCGCCGTAGTCGTAGCGCTTACGGTTGGCAAATGCCAGGTTGGCCATCAGGCTTCCCGCCTCATCGCCCCACTCGCGCGAGAACGTCTCGAGGCTCGTCTCGATCTGCTTGGCGATTTCCTCCCACTCGCGCTCTTCTTGCGACTTCTCGTCCTCTACCTCGCGATCGTCGTCTTGGCTGGTCGAGGAAGCTCTCTCGTCCGACTCGATGGACTGGCCCGCGTCGGTCGATTCGCTGGAGTCGCCGACGTCTTGCGCGTCGTCGGCCGTCCCCTGCGCCTCCTGGTCGGCGTCCTCGCTGCTGTTGGCGGCTTCCGGGTTGCGTATCTCCTGCCTCTCGTCGTTCTCGGCGGGAGCTTCGCCGTCCACGAGTGTCTCCTTGTCGGCATCGTCGGGGGCTGATTCGTCGGCGTTGTCATCGGGCGTGCCCAGATCCTGCACGTCTCCTGGCTCCTCTGACGTCTGGGCCTTTGCAAACGACGGCCACGCTTCGTGGTTGTCTCGCTCGAACAGCGCAGTGAGCTCGCTCATTTTCGTTTGAGACACCATCTGGTATGTGCTGCCGTCGGGTGCTGTGAGCGAACGCTCGAACAGCGCATAGAGCCGCGGAGGGGTGAGCTGGCCGCACATCAGCCTCAGCTCCGAGAGGGCGGCGCGGCGATCGGAGTCGAGATCGCTTGGGAAACGCGAGCCGCACATCTCCAGGCACGTACTCTCGGCCACGACATCGCACGCTAGCCACCAGGCCTCGTGGCGCTTGTGTGTAGAACTGCAGATTGTTCGTTCTGATTTCCGCCCGATTCGGGCAACTTAAATAATGTGCATGCGCATGGCAGATTAAATAATCTGCGCCGCTAGGCTATCCTCTGTCCAGACAATCCGATAGCCGAGGGCGGCTCCGG
>JAFRGA010000087.1 GCA_017434045.1 Eggerthellaceae bacterium | reverse complement strand
GCTCGTCCCGTATCCCGGCAGGTCGGGCGCGATGACCCGGTACCGCCCGGACAGCAGCGGGATCACCTCCCCCCCGGAGAGCATCGCCGAGTCCACGCCGGCGCCGTGCAGCAGCACGATGGCGTCGTCGCCGCCCCCGGCGCAGTGGCACGTCACGCCCACCCCATTCGCGCGGATGCGCATTTTCTGGATCCGGCCGCCCATCCAGGCTACCCTCCTTCTCCTCCGACAATCACGGCTTCACATGGCGCGATAAACGATCTCGATTCTTTGACAGTACCATCCCCAGCCCACGAACGCAAACCGGCGCCCGGCGCCTCGCCCGAGCCGGTCCGCGCGTGCGGGCGGGTTAACGCATGCGCTCCCCCAAGCCGGGTCAGCAACCCCTAGATGGCGCGTCCCCCGCCACGAATTCGGGGATGAGCGCAGCACCAGCGAAAACGCCGTCACGAACCCCAGAGAGGGGCTGCGCGCACGTAAACCTCGGCATCGGGCCCACCTCTTCGAAGAGGGTAAAATACGGTATTCGTGCAACTGATGCGTTCAGCGATGCGGGAACGTTGCATATCGTATACATTAAGGCACTGTTTATCTAACATCGCTACAATTCCGACCCGTGGCACGTATTCGTTTTCAAAGGAGCATTGATTGAGCCCGTTCAGGAAAAAGAGCGCTTTCGAGGTTGACGTCGGAGATGCGATCGACACCTGGGGCGACACCGTCATGCGCGTCGCCCAGCTCGCAGATCTCCATGGACATTTACACCCATGTAAACATGGACTCGAAGCGCGAGGCAGTAGCCGCCGTTGCATCCGTTTTCTAGACCCGCCTGAGCACTGCCAGAACTGCCTGGTACGAACTTCTGCACGATTCGTACCAGATTCGTACCAGCAAGACCGCCAAGACGAGAGGAGTCGCAATTTCAAGCTTCTGACCTGCGGGAACGCAGACGCGATTTGAAAGGAGGTTTTCATGCGTCTGTTGAGTGGGAATAATCGTTACTGACATGAAGGTCTAAAGCGGGAAAGCACTTTCCGGACAAATCGTCTTGTCGCGTTCCTATCCTAGACGGGAAGCCGCCGCCGAAGAAAGTATCGTTCGTATGCCCTCGCCGAACTCTCCGGGGTCGAGGTCGCGCTCGCGCTCGTACCAGAGCGTTGCGGCTGCCAGAATGCCGGATGCCGCAAACTCGAACAGATAGGGATCGAATGCCCCGTCGCCCAAACCAAGCCCGCGTTCCGCTACCGGTCGCAGCGCATCCTTGAGCTTGCGAGCGAAACCGGGGTCGCCTGCGTCTCCTAGCAGCAACGAGAGCCGCTCGCCATGTGCTACGTACACGCGCTGCACGATTCCCGCAGGGTCGGCGCCACCGCTTGCGAAGGCACGCTCGGCCTCCGCGCCGAACGCGGCGGCGAGGTCGTCCTCTATGGCAGCAATTACCGACGGCGCGTCATCGAAGTACTCGTAGAAGGTCGAGCGGTGCACGCCCGCGGCCATCACGATCGCGCTTACCGTCACGGTCCGTGACGGGTTGGTGGCATATACGTTCCAGTACGCATCCATGATGCGGCGCCTCGTCGCCGCCTTGCGCTCGGGATCCTTGTTCGCCATGGGTCCTCCCATCGTCCGACACTAACGCCCCATTTGGCTGTTGATGATGCGGACAGTGCATCGTAAAGTGATTATCAGACATTGTATCGGATAATCTTTGGAAGAGGAATCGGCAATGAGGGCGCTCTGGGCGAAATCGAACATCTGGATTCTCACAGCGGCGGGGATCGCCGTGGCCGTTTACATGGTGCTTACGTGGGATACGATGCCTGCCGGGCAACGGGCGCTCGGCTTCTTCGTCATCGCCATCACTCTCCATGAGTGGGAGGAAGGTCACTTTCCAGGTGGTTTTTACGAGCTCATGACCAAGAAGTTCGGTATCGAGGACTACACCCCGGAGCAGGCCGATCTTTCCCATGGAGCGGTTGTGATCGCCATCGTGTTTTTCGCCTACGTGCCGTTCTTGCTGTGGGAGCAGGCACCTTGGCTTGCGGGCATACCGGCCATCCTGGGCTTTTTCGAGGCGGTTATTCACATTGTAGGCATCAAGATCCACAAGCTGCCGCGGCCCTATTCGCCCGGCATGGCGACGGCGCTGCTGTGTCTGCTGCCGAGTGCGATCGCCATCGTCATGTTCGCGACGCCCGGCATTGGTGTTGGCGGTTGGGCGCTTGCCGTTGTATGTTATTTCGTCATTTTCGGCTGTATGGAGGTCATGGTTTGGCGAGCATTCGGCGTGGATCCGCGCACCATTCCAGGGCGCATGCGCAAGATCATCGCAGGGATGCGGAGCTAGAAATCCAGATACGCGCACGTTCGTATCAAGATTTACATGGCGCCTTCGAATCATAGAGTGGGAGTGACGGAAGGGCGTCCGAAGTGCACATTTCCCCAGCTAAACATGCTAAACCCCTCTGCCGGCAGCGCGCTCGGCAGAGGGGTTTCTTAAGCCCGTGCAAGCTGTTCTGGGCCATTAAGACGCATAAGCTATGGCCAGAGGTCTCTCACAACGTCATCAAGAGCATCTTGGGATTTGCCGCCGCGATGCGCGCGGCATCATCTGCTTCGATGATCTGCAGGCAGTTCGCTTGGCAGACTTGGACGCAGCTCGGCAACTTGCCCTCAGCCTGGCGTCGTGCGCAAAGGCTGCATTGGTCGGTAAGCACCGGGAAGAAGCGGTACTGCCATTTCTTGGGTGATACTTCCCAAGGGCCAACCTGGTTGAGCTTTATGCCGTACTGGCCTGGCCCGAGATTGTTCTCGACTTGGCAGGCTATCTCGCAAGAAT